>NZ_JBGOOV010000024.1:0-83898 GCF_041439795.1 Shewanella sp. 5S214 | reverse complement strand
TTTTTTGAATCTTACGATTCGGCTCAATGAATTCTGATTGCTTATCTCACCGAAGTGAAATAAGTCTTTGTACATATTACTATGAACATTCATCGTTGCATTGAGTGTAAATTTTTTGATTGCCAACATTCCGAGGAACAGAAGACAATTTCGAATAACTCAATACCTGTGAATGTCCACACAGATTACTTGATAAATTTTTAAAGAGCGGACCTGGTAACTTGCGTTAGACGCCGTGTTCCGTGTCAGTGGGGTGTATTATAGGGAAAACATTTTATAGCGCAAGCGCTTTTTAAAGTTTTTATGACGATTAAGACTCAACTGCGTACTATTTAAACTCAAAGCCACATTTAAGGATGTTTTTGCTGTATTTACGAACAAAAACGGCCAACTACAGCAGACCTTGAATATATTTTCCCTGCCTATAGAAGGCTTAAGATGTGCTTCATTGAGATTTAAGTAGCTAATTTGACTTGTTGAGGCTAAATATTTACTCAAGCAAGGTTAATACAGTGTTAACTCAACTGTATATTCGTCTCAACACACAAGATATAGGTATTTTTAATTTTACTGGCAGCAAAAGCAAAACGAAGAAAGCGGTTTATAGATGAATAACAGTCAACCGATGTTCATATATAAGTAGGTTAATGCTTATATATGAACAGGTAGGAGATATTTTTTGCTTATCGGCAATAAAAGACACTTTCGCTTATCGGTTTGATGAGGGATTTGTAGACTATGACAGTAATTGATTTAATAAACTCGGTACATCAGCAATGCTATCAACCACGGCACTAGCAAGATTGATACCCGCTTCATCGACTACTTTACCTGAGCGAACCAAAATAGTGGTATTGATTCCAGCGGCTTTTGCTGCGCGCATATCATCAGCCTTATCCCCAACCATCACAGATTGGCTCATGTCTATTTTCAAGAATTCAGCGGCAGTGGTCAACATACCTGGTTTCGGTTTACGACACTCACAATCTTGCTTGTATTCGCCTAGGCCTTTTTCTGGATGATGTGGGCAATAATAAATACCATCAAGATCGACACCTTTATCGGCAAAGTTCCAATCCATCCATTCTGTTAAATGATGAAAATCATCTTCACTGTACATGCCACGAGCAATACCAGATTGGTTGGTGACAACGACTAATAGGTAACCCTTTTGCTTTAACGCTAAACACGCTTCAAATACACCCTCTATATATTCAAACTCGTCCACAGTATGGACATAACCATTATCTTTATTGATCACGCCATCACGATCGAGAAATACTGCTTTATTCAATCTAACACTCCTTAAACGCTATACTGGGGTGATTATCCCATTGAGATGAATTTGGGGCCAGACAATCTGGATATTTTTATTAATTTGTTTAATTACCACCTTTATATGCATAATTGTATAGGTTTCACTTTATAAAGCGGCCTCTAAGCGGTACCCTTGCTCGAAGATATTAGTGATTATTATAGAATACATGAGCAATATACCTCCTATTATTCATAAAACTCGAACGCAACTTGTTGTTGAGGCGCTTCGTGAACAGATCCTTTCTGGTGATATTCAGGGAGGTGAACCGCTTCGACAATCTGCTATCGCAGAGCAATTGAACGTGAGTCGCATTCCTGTGCGTGAAGCTCTAGTACAATTAGAAGCAGAAGGTTTAATCAATTTCGAACCACATAAAGGTGCAACCGCAACTCTGTTATCAGTTGAGCAAGTCACTGAGTTATTTGAATTACGTGCAATGATAGAATCAGATTTATTAGCTAAGGCAATTCCTAAATTGTCTGATAATGATCTTGCTGAAGCTGAAATGGTGCTCGTTCAACTTGAGTTAGCATTTACACTGAAAGAGTCTGTGGCCAGTTGGAGTGAACTGAATACAAGATTTCATACTCGTTTATACCAAGCGGCTAATCGCCCTCATACAATGGATGTGGTAAACGGTCTAAACACAAATTGTGATCGCTATATTCGTCTACAGTTGCTGTTTACTGGTGGGATCCCTATCGCTGAAAGAGAGCATAGAGTGTTACTTGAGTTATGCAAGAATCGAGATATAGAAAAGGCGACAACTTTATTGCGAGAGCATATTCTGCATGCCTCTGATTCAATAAAGAAATTAGTAGAACAAAAAATTAAGTCATAAAAACAATAATAAATCTTAGTTATGGCTATTAAAAATAATGAATACCAAGAGTTTAGCTTAAGCTCGCTTAATACTTAGCACTTGATATTGTGAATAAATTTAATTAACGATTGAACGTATTGAGAGAATTTTATGCAGTATGCACATATTACCGGTTGGGGTAAGTCCGTTCCGCCAGCAACATTAACCAATGCTGATTTAGCGACATTCATGGAAACAACGGATGAATGGATTAAAACTCGCACAGGGATCAGTCAGCGTAACATTAGTCACGTTAACACTTCTGAAATGGCATCGGTTGCAGCTAAGCATGCACTTGCGGCTGCAGGAATCGACGGTAGTGAGTTAGATTTAATTATTTTAGCGACTGCAAGCCCTGATACCTTGATCCCTAATATTGCTTCAACGGTACAAGCCAATATTGGCGCTACATGTGGTGCATTTGATATCAATGCCGCATGCAGTGGCTTTTTGTATGGTGTGGGTTTAGCCAGCTCAATGATCAAAAGCGGCCAAAGTAAGAAAATTCTGATCATCGGTGCTGAACGTCTGTCTTTTTACCTTGATTGGTCTCGCCGTGAAACCGCAGTATTATTTGGTGACGGTGCTGGCGCAGTTGTTCTTGAAGCAAGCGATCAGCCGGGGGGCGTATTAGGTTATGAGTTAAATAATGACCCTGAAGGGCGAGATATTTTAAAGTCTAACTTTGGCACCCAAATGGATAGATTTGATAACGATTCGTTAGATTTTTATATCCACATTAATGGTCAAGATGTGTTTAAGCGTGCGATTCATGGCATGGGAAGCTTAAGTGCTAAAGTACTCGAAAAATGTAACACCAATATAGATGATGTCGATTTTGTTATCCCGCATCAAGCTAACGAGCGAATTATCGATACGTTAGTGAGCCGGATGAAAATCCCTAAAGAAAAAGCGTTCGTTAATATCGCTGATTATGGCAATACTTCTGCAGCCACCATCCCTATCGCTATTTGTGATGCATTATCTCAGGGCAAAATTGTCCCAGGACAAACGATTTTATCATGTGCATTTGGCGCAGGATTAACTTCTGCCGCATTACTATTAAAGTGGGGTGAACGAACCACACCAATTAATACTAGTGATGCTAAATTACCCCCTTGCGATAAAACGGCACTTGAATTAATTAAGCCTGCGGTTGATTACTTTTTCAATAAAGCGAAAGACGCTGAATAAGCCTTATTGAGTTAACTTAAATTAACTTAAGCGTTAAAATAAGCCAGTCTAGATGACTGGCTTTTTAGTGTGTTAGCGCAGCACATTAATTAAGTCTTTTACCGATAGTTTTTTTACATCGCCTATTGCAGCGACCTGAGCCAAGAGTAATTCAGCACAGGATAATGCATCTATAAGCGCATTATGCGCCGAATAAACAGGTAAACGGTAACGTTCACGACTGGCACCTAAACGTAACGATCCTTCTTTTAATACCGAATGTTGCATTAAACAGCGTTTTTTTTCTATGGCGAGGGTGTCGATAAACACCATAGGAATAGATTGACCAAAACAACGGATTAATTGCTGTTGAATGAACTCGATGTCCAGTGGTGCATGATGCGCCACCAAAATATAACCTTTCGTTTGTGTGAGAAACCATTCCATCGCGTCTTGAATAGATAACGCCATATGCAATTGATTATCGACAATACCATGAACCGTCGCGCTGTGACCGACACTACCACTGATAGCAATCATCATATGTTGTGCCTTTTCAAGCGGGATCACCCCGTTGATAATAGGTACCATACCAATACTGATGACTTGATCGCCAATAGGATTTAAGCCGGTCATTTCAAGATCAATCGCCATTAAGGGGGCGTCGAGAAATGGTTGTGTTAATGCTGGGATAATTGCGTCTAAGTAAGTATCGAGTGGCGAAGGCAGTATGGCCATTTTTTTACGCCACAATATGGCTTTTATCCACCACAGATTAACCACTAAAAACTCCTTAGAAACTTAAGCTTTATGCCCGCTTGAGCATCATGAACCACCTTAAAAGCATCCCGTAATTGGTGGCGCATTAACGAAGAGAGATGTTGTGGTTTTAGAAAGTTATTCACCGGCAGATTATGGGTTGCTTGGTAACCTTGATTCGATAAACGCATATGCGCAATAAACTCATGTGCATCAGCCAAATTAAGTGCATCTTTGCGATTAATAATATTCGCATCCATTAACGCCCTGATCCGCTTGGCGGTATTCACCTCTTTAATACCCGCACTCAATGCATATACTCTGGCAATATCATTAATAAGCGCACTGCCCTTGTGCTTTAAATCCATGCCTTTGACTTCACTGCCATCACGCTCAAGAACAAACTTTCTAAAAAAACCCAGTGGAGGTGATTCCGTTAAGGAATTCCCCGCCATACCGGCAAGGAAAATATCGTTGTCTTGTGTTGATGCTAACACCGAATCTTGTAATTCATTGAATAGGTTTAACGGACCGAACACAGGTCGCATATCGAAAAAGATGCTTGCATGCATTAATGCTTTTGGTTCTGGGGTATTAACCCATTGCGAAAAAAGCCCTTTCCATTTAACAAGGGATATTCGCCACTTGGGGTTTTGCGCCATAATATCGCCTGGACAATAAATATAACCACATTCATCTAAGCCCTTACACACAGCTTTGGTTAACGTGTCAAAATAAGCTGCGGCAAACTCATCAGGTTCATGGGCCAGTAATAAACCATTATCTTGATCTGAACAAGCGACTTGATCTTGGCGACCTTGTGAACCAAACGCTAACCAACAAAATGCCATTGGCGCTTGGCCTAAAATTTGTTGATTAAGCTCAATCAGTCTGCGGGTTAATGCATCGGTTACTGAGGTTAGCACACGGCCAATCTCTTCAGCTCTAGCATCGGCACTGATGAGGTTTTGCAACAACAAGGGGATTTGTTTACTCACGTGAATAAGCTTTTCTATGCTGCCTTGGCGGCCAATTTCGCCAATTAACAGCAAAGGCTGTGAGCTTTGTGAACGCAAAATATCAGTACTGGTGATCATCCCGAGCGCTTGGCTGCCTTCTACCACAGGCAAATGATGAATATTATGTTCACTCATCGCCAACATGGCTTCAAATACTAATGCATTGGCATGGGTTGTGACTGGATTAATTGTCATGGCTTGACTCACCAGAGCATTAAAATCTAACCCTTCGGCAATGATCCGATTACGCAGGTCTCTGTCGGTTAAAATCCCGGTTAACTTTTGATTATCGATCACTAATACCGATGATACCCGATGTTCTCGCATCAGTTTGGCTGCATCCATCACACTGGCGTTAGCATCAATAATAATCGGCCTAGATGACATAATAGAAGTGATGCGGCTCGTAGTGGTCAGGTCTTTGGCGGTAAATTTAGCTTCATTACGTAAACGATTAGCAAAAGCGCGGGCAAAAAACTGATCAAAACTGCGATGATCAGATCTCAACTTGGCAAATACAGATTGTGGTAAATGATAAACTAAACTGTCTTCAAGAATGGCCACTTTATTAACCACTTTTTCACCCGATAGCAAAGTAGAAAAACCAAAGCACTCACCTTCGCCAACACGGTCGACCAACACACCTTCAGGATCGCGAACTTCAAATGCGCCGCTGCGCACCAGATATAATTTGGGGTTATCTTTGTCAAACTCAACAAATGCAGACGCTTTACTGTAATAACCCACAGTAATTTTTTTGGCACAATATTGAATGAGATCTCGAGGAAGCGTATCAAAAGGAGAATGGAGCGCTAAAAACTGCTCTACAGGTTGTAACTCGCTGGCATCCATTAATTAATTCCCTATGGTACATGGGTTAACACTTTCACTATAGCAAAGCATTTCACTTAACGCCTATAGGACTAAAGCCCAACAAAAAGAGCGCCGAAGCGCCCTTTCTAAGCTGTATTGATTATAACTTAGTGATCGTGAGCTTCACCCGATCCTTTAGGGAAACGAATCGACTCTACCATCGCCACTATTTCATCAGGAATTTTAGTGGTAACTTTACTCACAGCAAAAGCCACGACAAAGTTGACTATCATTCCCATCATTCCAATACCTTCTGGTGAAATACCAAATAACCAGTTTTCAGATGTATTAGCTGCTGGATTAATAAACTTAAAGTAAGCGATATAAGCCGCAGTAGATAATAAGCCGATAACCATACCCGAAATAGCCCCTTCTTTATTCATGGTTTTAGAGAAAATACCCATGATAATAGCTGGGAATAACGATGCAGCAGCTAGACCAAATGCAATGGCGACAACCGCGGCAACAAAGCCTGGTGGATTAATACCAAAGTAACCAGCCATAACAACCCCAAAACCTGCGGCTATTCGTGCATACATTAACTCTTTCTTGTCCGAAATGTCTGGCATCAGATTTTTCTTGAGTAAATCATGTGAAACAGACGTTGAAATAACCAGTAATAAACCCGCAGATGTTGACAATGCTGCAGCTAAACCACCCGCAGCAACTAAAGCAATCACCCATGCTGGAAGGTTAGCAATTTCAGGCGTGGCCAACACAATGATATCTCGGTCAATGTTCATTTCATTTTTTTCACCATTGGTGTAAAAAATCTTGCCATCATTGTTCTTGTCTTCCCACTTGATTAAACCAGTTTTTTCCCAGTTTTTAATCCACTCAGGTGCAGTTTCATAAGGAACACCGGTAGAATCTGGTCCATTAATGGTTTCAATCATGTTTACGCGTGAGAAAGCAGATAATGCAGGAATTGTAGTGTACATAATAGCGATAAACACTAATGCCCAACCAGCTGATATACGTGCATCTTTCACTTTAGGAACAGTAAAGAAACGCACAATAACATGCGGTAATCCTGCTGTACCAAACATTAACGCGCCAGTGATAAAGAACACATCGATCATGCCTTTAGAACCTTCGGTATATTGGGAGAACCCAAGCTCTGCCGATAATCCATCTAGTTTATCGAGTAAATATACCCCCGTACCATTACCCGCGGCGTCGATCATCTCAGCACCGAAACCAATTTGTGGGAAAATATGACCTGTCATCATTACCGAAATAAAGATAGCTGGAACCATAAAGGCAAAGATAAGTACGCAGTACTGTGCAACCTGTGTGTAAGTAATCCCCTTCATGCCACCCAATACTGCATAAAAGAACACCACCGCCATACCAATATATACGCCAGTTTCTACGTCAACCTCTAGGAAGCGAGAGAACACCACGCCAACACCACGCATTTGCCCTGCAATATAAGTAAAGCAAATAAAGATGGCACAAATCACTGCTACCGTACGTGCTGTTTGAGAGTAATAACGATCACCAATAAAATCAGGAACAGTAAATTTACCAAATTTACGTAAGTAAGGTGCCATGCACAAGGCTAATAGCACATAACCACCAGTCCAGCCCATAAGATACACTGAACCATCATAACCAGTAAAAGACACAATACCGGCTAATGAAATAAATGATGCAGCTGACATCCAATCTGCTGCTGTTGCCATACCATTCAACACAGGGTGAACGCCACCGCCTGCAACATAAAACTCTTTGGTTGAACCTGCTCGAGACCAAATGGCGATCCCGATGTAAAGCGCGAAAGTTGCGCCAACAATTAAATACGTAAGTGTTTGAACATCCATCTTAGTGCCCCTTAGTCTTCCTGAACATTGTATTTTTTGTCTAATGCATTAGCTTTCGCCACATAAACAAAAATCAGCGCCACGAATACATACATTGCACCCTGCTGCGCAAACCAGAAACCCAATTTGAATCCCATAAAGGTAAATTCGTTTAACACATCTACTAATATAACGCCGCAGCCAAATGACACTGCAGCCCAAATTGCAAGCAAACTAAGTACTAAACGTAAATTCTCACGCCAGTAACCCGCTGCCTTATCGTTATTTTCAAAACTCATTGCGACTCCCCTATGTTATTTTTTGTAAAGTCATTGTTAATTTAGCAACTCAGGGGGGCACCACAATCAAGACCTTAGTCGTACTTGATCAACAAAAACTCTGTCTAATATTATAAAACACTTATATATCAATGTAATAGAGAAAATAAAAACCAGAAAAACATGTTGTCCACGCCACGAAGTTAGACCAAGGTCGAACAAAAAGACATCTTTGTGGAGTCTGTGCGCTGCATCACGAAAGGCAAAAATAAATATTTGATAGCAAAAAAAATTTTGTTTGCGTTGAAAATAGTTCTATTTCCTGAGATAAGTGTTCTTAAAGGAATAAGTCTATCTAAAATACAGTTAATAAGGATATTTTTTGAGCTTGCCACGCATTAATCAACAACACCTTTTGTACTCGATTATATTGGGGGTAATCGGACTGTTACTCAATTTCTACCCAATACAGTTTTTTGCCAATGTGCAATTTGTGTTGGGGAATACGATGACCGTTATTGCGGCTGTTTTGTTAGGGCCTTGGTATGCATTTTTAACAGCAATGATTGCATCTACTGGGTTAATGTTGATATGGGATAGCCCTCATGTGTATTTAATCTTTGGGTTAGAAGCGTTGTTTTTAGGATATGCCCGACGCCGTGACATCTATGCGCTGTATGCCGATGCCGCTTATTGGTTATTACTGGGTGCACCACTAGTGTATCTATATGTCGTCTTTTTAATGGATATTCCCCCTTCTCACTTAGGTTTTATCATTTCAAAGCAAGGAATTAACGGTCTTATTTATACCAGTATTGCATCACTGCTTATTTTAGCTATTCCAAAATTATGGTTTTTAAAAGACAAAGTGAAAGATCGTCATCGCAGACAATTAAGCGCGCAATTGACCTATTTTTTCACCTTACTCGTGACGTTAACATTACTGTTTTCAGCGTTAATTTTTAATTATTATTCTCTAGAACGTCAACAAGTCATGTTAAAACAAAACATGACTGAAGCCGTTGCCCACATTTCAGCTTCGACACAAAGTTATATTGAAAATCATAAAACGGTTATTCAAAATACGGCCAATCAATTAACGCTAATCGCTGATAAGCCGGAAAAGTGGCAGGCTATTTTATCGAGCTTTCATGAAAGCTACCCCAGCTTTATCAGCATGCTTATTGCTGATCCTGACGCTAAAATTGTTAATGCCAGCCCGGTTTCAAGGCTGATCGCAATCGACAAAAAAGCACAGGATATTAATATTAATGACCGCGATTATTTTATTGAATCATTTTATAATCGCCGCTTATTTGTATCATCTGCCTTTTTAGGCCGAGGTTTCGGCAATGATGCTATTGTCGCTATGAGTACCCCGTTTTATCTCGATGAACAACATACACAAGTCGCCGGCATCATAGAAGGCTCGCTTGATTTGAGCTACTTTTCACATATTGATCAAGTTAGTGAATACAGTAATGATGAATCGGTGGTGATGGTCGATGAGAAAAATCAAATTATTTTTGCCTCAAAAAAGCTCAGCCTTAAACCGCTATCTCAGTTTAATTTTGTCATCAATAAAGGGGGCTATCATGCCAACTTAGAGCTTATCAATATTCACAAAATGACCTCCATTGTGCCTGAGTATATTTATACTCACCGTGAATTAAATAATGGTTGGACTGTGTATATTTTAAAGGAATTCTCACCGTTATTAAAACTGGCCGAAGAGCAAATGTTTGCTAGTTTTATAATGTTATTAGTGTCATTGGTATGTACTTTTTATATATCAACAAAGCTCAGTGCACTATTGACCGTGCCATTAGAAGCAGTTGCCAATCAATTTAGCCTACCTGATAGCGGAAAAGTATCGACCATTGACGACAATTCACCTAGAGAAGTCTTCAGCCTTTATCAACGATTAGTGGCCAGTAAAGAACAACTGGTTGCCCATCAAATGGAATTAGAACAAACCGTTGCCAATCGCACTGCAGAATTAGAAAAAGCCAATAAAAAACTCACCGAGTTAGTAGACCGAGACCCGTTAACTGGGTTATACAACCGCCGTTATGCCGAACGTAAGTTCAGTGAGCTATTGGAGTTTTGTTTACGAAGCGAACAAACCATTACGGTGGCCATATTGGATTTAGATTTATTTAAAACCATTAACGATAACTATGGCCATTTGGCTGGTGACGAGTGTTTACGTAAAGTATCGCAATTATTGCAGAAGTACTTTAAACGCGACATTGATATTGTTGCCCGCTACGGCGGAGAAGAGTTTTTACTGATTTTACCCTTATCCAATACCTTACACATAGAACATCACCTCAATGGGTTTAGAGAAGCGCTGTCACAATTAGAAATCACCTCGCCCGAAGATAATCAGGCGTTCAAAGTAATGGTCAGTATTGGTGCTATCACAGCGAATGCCGATTATGAGGCCGACCTGGATAAATGGATTAAAATTGCCGATGAGAACCTCTATCAAGCAAAGCAACAGGGACGTAACAGAACCATCATTGATATCATTACTGACTGATCATTGGTGACTGGTTATCTAAAACTGACTCGGATTGATGGGCTTGGGTGAACTCATCAATGCGACTCATCATATACGGATAAAATGGATTCCATTTCTGCCGTAACATATCATCTGCCGGTACACTAAAAATACCTCGCTCGCCTTGATAAATAGCTCTTCCTATCTGAATTTTTTGTGGCTTATCTTCCGCGAGTGGCCCATAAAGGGTATCTTCAATAGGAAAACTTAACGCGACATGAGATAACGAATACACATCTTTAGGCCATTCTAAGCTCAATGTTAGTACATTATCCGTTATTGATTTATCGGCTAACTCTCTGACTTGAACGTAACGATCACTTTGGGGATCATTTTCAAGCAAACTTAACCGATAAGGCAATGTTGCAGCGAGCCAGAATGGCGTAAAAGATGCCAATGGGTCTTGAAAGAGTAATTGGTTGTTACTTCGAGTTCGGTTGACGTCAAATAACACTAATTGATGGTCTTTGTTTGCGGGTAATCTTTGGTATAACAAATCAACCACAGCGAGTGAAGATACCGTATCATCGACAACGGATTGGAAGGTTAATATGGGTGGGATAGCCGTAAACTGTTGCGCTGATAATGCCGCTAATAAGGTCTGATTACGTTGAGTTAACTGATATACAACATCACCAGCATTAACTGCGAAGGATTGATATTTAAAGGGGTCGTATTCGGTTTGAATACTGTTCCAGTACAGTTTATCTTGCCCAAGCAACTTACCCAGTTGTGCTTGCCAATAAGCACCAGCAGCAATAGGCGCCAGACCGATAGCAGGTGATAACATTATAATGCCATCAAAGCTTGGCGGCTTTTGTAAGCTTATATTCTCAAGCTCATGGTTTAATGCCAGCGCTGCCCCGGTTGAAAAACCCACCACATAAATGGGTTTTCCCGGCAATTGTTCAGATAGATGCCCGACAGCCAGTGACACAGCCCCAGCAAGATCAGGCCAAGTAATATCGGTTAATCCGGAAGGAATGGTTCCGTGTCCTGGCAAACGCAGGCCTAGAATATGTGCCTGATGTTGGTAGTGTTGTGCAAGATGCGATAGCACATAGGGTGAGTCAGACATACCATGAAGCAGTAATAGACCAAACTCAGCTTGAGGACTTTTCCATTCAAATGAACGGTTCCAATTTTGCTGCCATAATCCAGGATCAGACAAACTATGACGCTCATAACGATTAATAGGCGACGCTATTTCAGGTTGATATTGGCGGTATACTTGCTGATCGACTTCAGCAAATAGTTTATCTTCTAATTGTAAATATTGACTAAAATCGGTTAAACCTGATTGTTGATGATATTCCGAAGTAAGATGTGTTGTGTGCCATAATGACAAATTAGGCCGCGCATTAAGTAGCCAAACGCCGGTAATAATTAATGCTAAAGCAATACCTAATGCACCATAAAATGCGGCAAATAAAAAATGTTTCGTCGACCCAATCACAATTGCACGCATAACAACCTTATAAATAAAGACTACCGATAAACATCTTGTATAAGTAGTGAGTACACTTACTGAGAAAAACTAAGTAGTATAAGACACCATAAATTTAACATAATAAAAATTACCACTCAGCTTAGGTAATGAGTCACTACTTCGCCATATTAGCCGTTAACGATTGTGGAAATAACATGTCATCTGATTGCTTTAGCCATGTCTGGGGACCGATGAATCCCGATATTATTTTTTATCTACCAACCCCGCCAGCTTTACCGGCACATTGGTGTGCTTATGATGCTAATGCAATAACACAACTGGTGGATCTCAATGGTAATCACTGGCGTAAAATTGTTACTATTATGGCCAAAATTTGCTGTTTACAGCCCGATATCAATATTGAAAAAGGGATTCATTGGAAGTTGATCCGTGATCAGCTGTTTAGCCAACCTAATGACACTCAGACAAAGGATAAACACAGGGATCCTGCTCGGCGTTTATACTGCCAATTACGCATTGTTAACCCCAACATTGATGAGAATAAAAACCAGGCGTTCTCTAGTCAATGTTGGCATATATTGTGTGGTAAAGAAGTACAACATCGAATGAGAATACTGGATGCTAGTCAGTATATCGCTCTAGATCAACAGCAAAAAATACTGCATCAGCAAAGCGTATTGCTGACGCCATATTTAGATTATCGACAATATTCTAATGCGCTCATTGAACTGACGCGACAGCAGATACCATCGCATCAGTAACAAGGCGTTAATCATAAATAGTCGGGATCGGTTCGCGCTTATGTTGAGTCCGTTGATAAATACCTACAAGTTTGTCTTCCACAGATTGGATAACATCTTTGCCTTCTAAAAAGTCATCGATTTGATCATAGGTTAGCCCTAAAGCGACTTCATCTTCAAGTTGAGGTTTATTGTCTTCTAAATCGGCGGTAGGTGCTTTTTTCACTAGTAAATCGGGTGCGCCCAAATAAGCGGCTAACTGACGTACTTGGCGCTTATTTAAACCAAATAATGGGGCTAAATCGCATGCACCATCGCCCCACTTGGTATAAAAGCCGGTAATATTCTCTGCGCTATGGTCAGTACCAACGACCAAGCCACCGACTAACCCTGCAATATGATATTGAGCTATCATCCGCATTCTGGCTTTAACATTACCTTTGACGAAATCAATCTTGTTTTCGTCGGCTAAAGCGATATTGGCTTCAGCTAAGCCAACTAAGGTCGCTTGATGTACGCCAATAACACCTTGGGCAATATTCACCGTGACTTGTTTTGATGGTTGAATAAATCGGCATGCCATTTGTGCTTCATCTTCATCTTTTTGAATTTGATAAGGCAAACGAACTGCAATAAATTGATAAGATGCTTCACCAAGCTCTTGATTAAGAGAATCTACCGCTAATTGGCAGAGTCGACCGGCTAAAGATGAATCTACACCACCACTGATCCCCAGCACTAAATAATGAGTCTGGGCTTGTTTTAACTTAGATTTGATAAAAGCAACACGACGCTGAACTTCAAACTCAGGCTCAATAGCCTTAAGTACTTGCATCTCTCTTAAGATTTGTCCTTTCACGTGACGCTCCTGATTGCTGGTTAAGATTCTGACTCGATATCTATTCTATAAAAATCTACACAAAAAAAAACGATAATGATGCTGCATTATCGTTTTTTTTATCGACAATTTATTAACGTTCCCAATAAGACTCTTCGAGACTGTCTTCTCGCTCAGGTAAACCACGAGACAAACGAGGACTATGCTGTGCTAACACCTCATATGCAACCCGATTAGCGTACTTACATAATTGAGAAAATGATGAATAACATAAACCGTCTCGTTTATGTTTGCTTGAACCAGGTATATTGGTTTTATGGAACGTATTGGCTGATAGGTCATGTAAAAGCGCTGACAATGCGCCATCGCCAGCACCATTGGTATTACGGATTAATTCTGGGCCGCCCATATAAGGCGCAATATGAGCGTAGACTTTTATTGGGGTGTCACAATCTGCTTGCAATTTAGGTCGAGAGAATTCGTAACGATTAAATTCAGGAATGGCGCCAGGTAGTAAAGTATGGCTGGTTTCGCGCTTTTCATTATCGTCAGTGTAACCTGCGGTATAAAGCCCTATTGCACCAGCAGTGGTTAACACCATGTCACACCATTCAAGCGCAACTTCACTGGCAAGCAGTGGGTCTTTAAAGCCCGTTAACGCTTCGCCTTCATCTTCATTCATGGCTAAGATAGTGACGTGCTCTCGAATAAAGTTTTGCCACCATTGAGGATCTTCTTGAATTAAAAAGCGCGTACCTAAGGTTAACACTACTGGCACGTCGGCTTCTTTAGCGTAATTGATTGCCGTCATTGCGGCATCGGTAATGCCATCGCCATCGCTTGCACGCATTAAGTAAGCCGTTAACACTAATGCTGAACTGCCCTGCACAACTTCTTTATCAATGTATTCAGGGGTAAGCTTATCCATACAGCCTTTGCTAATCGCAAAAGTGCGTTCACCACAGTCGGAAACCAATGTAAAACAACGGCCAATTGGACCATCAACTGGTTGTAAAAAATTAAGGTCAACCTTTGATGAAGTATTACATAAATAGCGATAAGCGTAACTGCCGACCATAATATGCTGGCTCATCACGCCAAAAAGCACTGAACGATCATCCGCCAAGATTGAATAATTGTGTACTGTATTACCAATAGTACCACCGGCAAATTCATCGCTGATCATCTCATTGGATTTTAGTTCATGATACAAATTATGGGCTTGTTCATCATTAATGAGAGTTGAATTGCCTTTAGGCAAGCCATAGCGTTCAAGTAATTCGTCTTCTACTTTTGCCTCTATATCAACCAAGGTTTGATCAATACCGCAAATATAGGTAGAAAAAGGCTGTGGCTGCTGCGTAAGTTGAGCCAACAATGGATCACGGCTGTTTACAGGGAAATAGTGCTTAGACTTACGTTGACCAGGAAACTTCATATGGGGCTCTCGTAGCGTTGCGTCCATGCAAGTGTGAAATGATTGACCACTGACACTCATTCAATGTTGAATAAGATATCGTCCGCGAAAATGGCGGCAAATTTTATCATAGGTAAGCGCCAATTTTACATCACTTTTATCATATTCGTGGTTTAAATACGCTTCGATGAGATTATCTGTGCAGTTTACGAGAGTTTAGCCCCATAACGCCGGGCAGACCACGATAAGGACTACCTGAAAAACGTCATAAGGGAGACGAGCAGTTACAACGTTACCTTTTATTCGCCATAAAAAAAACCTGCAAAGCAGGCTTTTTATTCAGACGCTGAGCAGCGGTTATTTTAATACACTAGCCAGTTGCTCGCTCACTTTACTGACAGATTGAGTACCGTCAAACTTGTTGTACTGAGTGTTACCAGCTTCTGCAACTTTGCCATAATAAGCAACTAATGGCTTAGTTTGCTCATGATAAATACCCAAGCGCTTACGAACTGTACTTTCTTCATCATCAGGGCGAATCGCTAAATCATCACCAGTGACATCGTCTTTACCTTCCACTTTAGGCGGATTGAACACGATATGGTACACACGGCCAGAGCCTGAATGGACACGACGTCCGCTCATGCGCTTAACGATTTCTTCGTCTGGCACATCAATCTCGATAACATGATCGATTTCAATACCATTTTCAGCCATTGCATCTGCTTGTGGGATGGTACGAGGGAAACCGTCTAATAGAAAACCTTTTTCACAGTCGGCTTGTGCAATACGCTCTTTCACTAAACCAATAATAAGATCGTCAGACACTAATTGACCTGCATCCATTACTTTCTTAGCTTCTAAACCTAATGGAGTGCCCGCTTTAACAGCTGCACGCAACATATCACCGGTTGAGATTTGTGGGATACCATACTGTTCCATAATGAACTGTGCTTGGGTACCTTTACCGGCACCTGGTGCACCCAATAAAATAATGCGCATCTCAAAAGTCCTCTTTTAAGTTTATGTTCTTTTTAGGGCGGCGATTTTCGCACATCTGCCACAGTTTTAATAGCGCTTTTGTTATGACATTAGACCTAAATCTAATAAGGCTTGTAACAAAAAGGCATCAATTTGTTTAATACAACAAGGTATATAATTTACGGCGATATTGATTGGCTATCATGTTGCCCTGTCCTATCGCAGTTAAGATTTCCATGAAGACTTGTTTGACTTTACCCTCTGCAGCATTAAGATCTTTTTGTAAAATGGTAAATAATAACTCCAGAGCTTCTTCATTACGATGAGCTGCATTTAATGCTTTGGCCAAAATGATTACCGCATCAAGATCATCTGGATGTTCAGCAACATTCTGCTGTAATTGGCGAATTTCAGGTGTGTCAGCGGCATCTTCCGCTAAGGCTAATTTGGCGACTAAATTATGATAGTAACTGTCTTGATCAGCTAAACCAATACGAGCAAGTAATACTTTTGCTTCAGCAAGTAAACCTAGCTGTAAGGCTACATCGGTCATAACCAATGCCACTTCAGCCGCTTGCTGTGCATCGACATAAATCGTTTTTAACTGTTCAGCAATGTTAGTTAAGGCTTCAGACGATAACTGGCCTTGGGCTAATTGTTGCTTAATGTCTTCAAATGCTTGTATCCACATAGGCGGTAAGTGTTTGTCGAGTAAGTCACTAATTTGCTCTTGGCTTTGCACGCCAGCAAAACCATCAATCGGTCTGCCTTTATCTAAAATCAATGTGGTCGGTAAATTTTGAATCTGGAAGTAATTCGCGATTTCTAACTCTGTTTCACAGTCCACTTTGGCAAGAATAAATCGCCCAGATTGGGCGTTAGCCAACAGTTCCAGCGTCTGCAACATCTGCACACTTTCGGGCTGTTGTTGCGTCCAAAATGCCAATACCACCATTTTTTGCATCGAGGTATCAACAACGTGTTGAATATTATCTTTAGTAAGATTAATGAGGTAGTCCATATTGCCTCCGCGGGATGACAAAAACAAAAGCGGACTTATTGTCCGCTTTTGGTGCTTAAATCAAGATTATTTTACACTCGCCAATAACATTTGATTGGTGAGTTTAATAAACGCTGATGGATCGGCCAAACTGCCTTTTTCCGACAACAAGGCTTGCTGTAACAACAAATTAGCCCAATCAGTAAATAACTTTTCGTCAGTTTCGTTATTCAAATGCTCAACCAAAGGATGAGTTGGGTTAATCTCAAACGTTGGTTTCGATTCTGGTACTGGCTGACCTGCAGCTTGCATCAGTTTAATCATCTGCGTCGACATTTCACCTTCGCCGGCTACAACGCAAGCTGGAGTGTCAGTTAAACGAGACGTCACGCGCACGTCCGATACACTGTCTGCTAATGCCGCTTTTACACGTTCAACTAAATCTTTCGACTCTTCGGCAACTTTATCATGCGCTTGTTTATCAGCAGCATCTTCAAGTTCACCTAATTCTAGATCACCACGCGTAACTGAATGTAATTTCTTACCATTGAATTCGGTTAAGTGACTCACTAACCATTCATCGATACGCTCAGACAGTAATAATACCTCAATGCCTTTTTTACGCAGCAATTCAAGGTGAGGACTGTTAGCAGCAGCATCATGACTGTCAGCAACAATATAGTAAATCTTGTCTTGACCTTCTTTCATGCGCTCAACATACGCTTCTAATGACACAGTTGTCGCAGCTGAGTTGTTATCAGTTGAAGCAAAACGCAATAAACCGGCAATGCGCTCTTTGTTAGCAAAGTCTTCTGCTGGGCCTTCTTTCAACACTTGGCCAAACTCAGCCCAGAATGACTGATATTGTTCAGGCTCGTCTTTCGCCAGCTTTTCAAGCATTCCAAGCACACGTTTGGTGATGCCTACACGCATTGCAGTGGTGACTTGATTGTCTTGTAAAATTTCGCGAGAAACGTTTAATGGTAAATCATTTGAATCAATTAAGCCGCGAACGAAGCGCAAGTAAGTCGGTAAAAACTGTTCTGCTTCATCCATAATAAACACACGTTGAACAAACAGTTTTAAGCCATGCTTATGATCGCGATTCCACATATCCCAAGGCGCTTTGGCTGGGATGTACAATAAACTGGTGTATTCTTGTTTACCTTCAACCCGATTATGAGACCATTTTAATGCGTCGCTATAGTCGTGAGAAATATGCTTATAAAATTCTTGGTATTCTTCTTCAGTAATGTCTGACTTGTTACGAGTCCAAAGCGCGGTGGCCTTGTTCATCACTTTCCATTCACCTTCAGTGGCCGCGACCTTCTCGCCATCTGGTCCATCTGACTCAGGTGTGCCTTCATTCCACATTTGCACCGGAACCGAGATATGATCAGAATACTTAGTGATAATAGAACGTAAACGATAATCGTCAGCAAACTCTGTTTCTTCATCACGTAAATGCAGCACGATTTCAGTACCACGTTCATTTTTAGTGATACTTTCTACATTAAACGAACCTTCGCCTTCAGATTCCCACAATACACCTTCGTTAGCAGCATGACCGGCTGCACGAGTGCGTACGGTAACTTTTTTCGCCACGATGAAAGCCGAGTAAAAGCCCACACCAAACTGACCAATTAATTGTGAATCTTTTGACGCTTCACCAGAAAGATTACCGAAAAACTCTTTGGTACCTGATTTTGCAATAGTGCCTAAATGTTCAATCACGCTATCGCGGGTCATACCAATACCATTATCAGAAATGGTAACTGTGCCCTTTTCTTTATCGGCGCTAACACGCACGCGTAAATCGCCGTTACCTTCATATAAAGCATCATCTGTTAAGGCTAAATAGCGAAGTTTATCTGCTGCATCGGCCGCATTTGAGACAAGCTCACGTAAGAAAATCTCTTTATTTGAATACAGAGAGTGGATCATCAATTGCAGAAGTTGCTTTACTTCGGTTTGAAAGCCATGAGTTTCTTGTTGTGACATGAATAATTTCCTTGGTGTTACGTTAAATCAATCACGAGTCGAAACATCAACTCGCCTTAAAAATCTTCGTTAACCAAGAGATGGGGGACGTTACACTATTTTCAAGGGGCAACTCCATCTTGTTGAATAATAAATCGCCAGTTATGCTCAAATCAGGCAAATATCGTTGCTGATTCACCTCGATATGGCCATTAACTGAGCCATTTATTCAGCTTTGATTAAATAAAAATGCCAGCAACCCCGATTAAGGAGCCGCTGGCACAAGATCGTTTTAATACTGTATCTATTTATCGCCGTGAAACACGACCACTGACTTAGCCTGCATCAGATAAAAATGCCAAAAATCCCGATTAAGGAGCCGCTGGCACAAGCTCGTTTCAATACCGTATCGATTTATCGCCGTGAAATACTCAGCTTTCATCAGATAAAAATGCCAGCAATCCCGATTAAGGTGACGCTGGCACAAGCTCACTTCAATACGTTATCGATTTATAGCAGTGGAATACGACCATTAAATGATAGTGCTAAGGTGGTGCTATCGACATATTCAAGCTCACCTCCGACAGGCACACCATGTGCAATACGACTGATGACAACATTATGTCTTCTGGCCATATCGGCAATAAAGTGTGCTGTAGCATCCCCCTCAACGGTCGGGTTGGTGGCAAGGATTAACTCACTGACATCATCAGAGGTTAAATGACGTTCCAGTAAAGCCAAACCAAGCTCTTCAGGGCCAACACCATCTAAGGGTGACAGATGTCCTAACAGCACAAAATATCGACCATTAAAATGTCCACCCGCTTCAATCGCTAGCACATCAGCAGGCGTTTCAACCACACAAATGATCCCCGAATTAACCCGGCGATGGCTACTGCAGATAGGGCATAAATCCTGTTCGGTGAACGTACGGCAACTTTGGCAATGTCCAACTTCTGACATGGCTTTTTGTAGCGAATCGGCAAGCTTGAGACCCACTTTACGTTCACGCTCAAGTAATTGAAATGCCATTCGCTGCGCAGACTTTGGCCCAACGCCAGGCAGTGCACGTAAAGATTGGATTAATTCATCAACCAAAGGACTAAATTTCATAAATTGCCAATACCTTAATAACTAAACTTATTTTGATGTCATGGGTGAAACTGTCGAGATGAAAGGCTGTGCCAATCTGCGGTCACACCAACGCAGTGCGATTATTGTCTGTGCGGCGCTCGAATGCAAAGGTTAATCCTTTTGGGCGCTAAACGAGCTTCAGATATTTTGGACTGAAAATAAAAAAGCTCAAGCATTAATGCTTGAGCTTTTTTAGCAAATAAATGCGATTAAAACGGCATTTTCATGCCAGGTGGTAGTTGCATACCCCCAGTGACTTCGGCCATTTTAGTCTTTTGATTTTCTTCAATGCGACGAGCTGCATCATTACAGGCGGCAGCGATAAGATCTTCTAACATCTCTTTATCGTCTTCCATTAAACTCGGATCAATTTCAACTTTACGCACATTGTGGTTACCTGTCATGGTTACTTTAACCAAGCCAGCACCCGCTTCACCCGTCATTTCGGTGCGCGCAATTTCTTCCTGCACTTTAGCCATCTTGTCTTGCATCATCTGGGCTTGTTTCATTAAATTGCCCATACCGCCTTTTCCACCAAACATAGTCGTTTCTCTCTCTAATTAAGGTTGTTAGCAAGTCGCCATAATGACGCTAATCTTACTGAAATAAATTCGATTGGCAATCTTACTGAGATACTTTTGAGATGAAGATAACTTCATCTCAAGCAAGATTAGCGTATTTGTTCATTTATGAGGCACTAATAAGCGCAATCTCTTGGGCAATTTGCCCCAATTGCTCCGATGGATATTCAATACTGTCACTGTCTAATTGCGCTGATAAACGCTGGACCATCCACTGCACTTTATCATCAAGCAAAATAGACTGTTGCGCCTGTGCGATAAGTTCACGGTGAAAACGCTTACGTAACTCAAGCGGTGTTTCTCGTTTTGGTACAACGCCAATCTGGATCTGTACTTCAGTCGGTTGCTCAAGGTATTCAGTTAACGCCACTTGCAATTGATCGATAGCCGTTTGCGCTGACAAATGTTTTTGATCCGGTTTTAACACCAACACTATTGGATTGGACAAACCAGAGCACACTGAATTAACACCTAATTGTCGCACCCTACCACCAACAGAGACATGGGTCATCACTTTATACCAGTGCAAATCAACCTCATCACCTTGGATACTGTGTGGCTCAAACTGGGCCAATGCATGCGATTGAGTCATTTTAGGCTCTGTCATGCTCTGTGGTTTAGCGGCGACGACAGCGCTAGCAGGCTTTAGATCTTGTTGATTAACCTGATGAGAAACATTGCTCGGCTGGTTAATTGTGGCTTTAACGGCAGATTTATCATGTGATTGAACATCTGCAAATGCATTAACTTGTTCACCCTCTTTAGGCGCGACCCAAGGAGGTCTATCATAATCACTGACAGCCGGAGAAATGTCGCTTTTAGTGGCAACAGCAGATAACACTGCACTGGTATTGGGCGCAGTAGATTCAGGTGTTTTAGGCTCAGCGGCTAAGTGTTCTGAGTTTACTGCCGGCGTATTGGATGGTTTGATCACTCTTGAAGAAACTGATTTAGTGGCTTCTTTTTTGGCGAGTTCATCTTTTTGCTGTAATGCCCCAACATCAGCGATGAGAGAATCACGACTAGCGAGTACTTCGTCAAGAAAGTCGTCTAAATCATCAGCGCGAAGCAAATCTTGTTCAATGCTATGACTGACATTTTTGCTGCTAATGTCAGTGCTGTCATCAACATTATTGTCTACACTATTGCTAGCCGAGGCATCACTATGATGATCCGCCGTTTTCGGCGAAGACATCAAGCCCTTTGCAGTATCAACACTGTTCGTCTCTGGAGTCTGATTTAACGCCGAAAAAGCTATATATTCATCATGATCAGACGGCTGGTATTCCATTGATGCTTCATCAGAGGCATCATAATCCGTAAAAGAATAACCATCAAATGATCCATTATCTGCGTCCTGAGCATGCTGATTTTCTTGACTATCTTGTGCGGTATTGGCGTCGACATCGCTCTTGCTGCTTGTATCTGTGGGATTAACAGCTAATGCCTGTTGCTCACAAAACTCTTGCGCTTCAGTGGTGTCATGTTTGGGCGCATCAATCTTGCTGTCTGAAGCAGTTGATTCGCCGATTTCAGTGCTCACGGCAATATTATCAGCCGTTGAATGAGCAAACGCCTGTGCACTTATATCAACGTGGCTTTGGGTATCAACGCGGCTTTGGGGCGATTGTTCATCAAAACCTTGGCTTTGTGCTTGGCTGAGCAATAAAGCTTGTTCTGCTATTAGTGAGGCAGCGGCTGGCTCATCATCAACAACCTCGTCAGTGTCAGTCTCAACATTCATCGTCGCAGCTTCTGCTTGAACTGGTAATATCGTTGCTGCTAACGCGCTATTCGCTTGAGACTGATTATCAAGCTTTGGGCCTGTTTCAATGACCTCTTGCGTGGGAGGTAAAGCATGATCAATCACGCTTAAATTAATATCTGCAGGTGTAGTTGTCACCCAACGTTTTACTTGTTTTTCAGGGGTGAATGCAACGGCGCGCAATAATGCCATTTCCAAGCCTGATTTAGGATCAGGTGCAAAAGCCAAATCTTTACGACCGTTAAGTAACATTTGATAATAAAGCTGAACTTGCTCAGGCGCTAATTGCTGTGCAAACGCTAAAATTTGTTCACTAAACAGTGATTGCTGCGCAGCGGCTGGGGCAAACTGAGTCAAGGTAATTTGGTGCAGTAGCTCTAATAAACTGCGCAGTACTTCTTCTGCGTCAGCACCAAATGCTAATACTTTTGACACAGTTTGCATTAGTGGACCCACATCAGCGTCACATAAGGCTTTTAATAAAGCCAGCACATGTTTTTCATCAATGCTGCCGAGCATGGTTTGTACTTGTGTCAACATGACTTGACCACTACCAAAAGCGATAGCTTGATCGGTTAAACTAAGCGCATCACGCATACTACCATTAGCGGCTTTAGCTAATAAACTCAATGCTTGTGGCTCAAAAGGTAGGTTTTCTTGGCTGATGATATACGCTAACTGCTTAGTAATTTCATCTTGCGACAAACTTTTCAAATTAAACTGTAAGCAGCGAGATAATACGGTAACAGGTAATTTATGTGGGTCAGTGGTCGCCAGTAAAAACTTAACGTGTTCGGGCGGTTCTTCTAACGTCTTTAATAATGCATTAAAACTGCTACGCGATAACATGTGTACTTCGTCAATTAAATACACTTTAAAACGGCCACGTGAAGGACGATATTGAACATTGTCGAGGAGCTCACGTGTATCATCAACTTTAGTACGAGAAGCGGCATCGACTTCAATTAAATCAACAAATCGACCTTGAGCAATTTCAATACAACTAGAACATTCACCACAGGGTGTAGCCGTTACACCAGTTTCGCAATTGAGACCTTTAGCAAATAACCGCGCCAAACTGGTTTTACCTACACCGCGCGTACCGGTAAACAGGTAAGCATGATGTAACCTTTGCTGACTTAATGCATTGGTTAGTGCCATTAATACATGAGATTGGCCAACCATTTGGTCAAATTTAGCTGGACGCCATTTGCGGGCGAGTACTTGGTAAGACATGAAATTCCCCACAGAGAGCTATCGGGAGTCAATCCCTATAAAGGGGTTAACAATAACATGCCAAGGGCTGGCATGCTATTGTTGAGCATGTATTTGATAGTGCAGAATACAGTTAACTGCTTAATAAAATAGCAGTTTATTTTACTATTTACTCACCATCAAACTCACATAAGCTTAATACTTCAATTCCCATACCTTGCAAACGCTTCTCACCACCAATTTCTGGTAATGAAATTACAAATGCAGCGTGAGACACTTCACCACCAAGTTGGCGGATAAGCTTTACTGTTGCTTCGATCGTGCCACCCGTGGCGAGCAAGTCATCAATCACTAACACTTTATCATTGGCATTAATGGCATCGACATGAATTTCTAAGGTATCTTTACCGTATTCTAAATCATAGGTTTGGCTAATGGTTTTTCGGGGTAATTTACCTGGTTTACGAACAGGTACAAAACCAACACCTAGCTCTAAAGCTAGTGGCGCACCAAATAAAAAACCACGCGCTTCCGTACCAACCACTTTAGTGAAACCTTTTGATTGATAATGAGCCACTAAAATCGCAATAGTGGCTTTATAAGCTTCTGCATTTTCAAGCAAACTCGTGACGTCACGGAACATGATGCCTGGTATTGGATAATCAGGAATGGTTTTAATGCTTTGCTTAATAAGCGCTAAACTGTCTTGGTTCATCATAATTTTAGTTAACTCTATAAAAGTGATTACGCAATAAAAAAGTCCACGTTGCGGGTGGACTCTGGTAAAAATACTTAGCTGATCTTATGCCCGTTTAATCTCAGTTGCAACTAGCTTACCTTAACTGACGATTTATTATTCTAACTCTGGGATCCGCCACAAAAAAAATACTAAAAAAAGCATCATGCACAATAACATCATTTTCACCCAAACAATCGGCACAATGGCAATGCTAACCCCAAAGCTTAGCACGCTCATTAACATGGCTTTTTTCTTAAGAGGACGACTCAAGGCCCTGTTCGATTGCCATTGACGAATACCTTCGGCAAACCATGGATGATTGACTAACCAATGGTGCAAGCGATCATTTGAACGGGAAAAACAAAAAGCAGCCAGCAGAATAAACGGGACTGTTGGTAATAAAGGCAACACAATACCGATTAAGCCTAAAACAAGGCTGCACAGGCCTATTATTAGAAAAAAACCACGTTTTACCGCCATAAGCACCCTCATAAGAAACAAAAAACCACTCTAGCAGAGTGGTTTAGTAGACACATCATGACAGGTTAACCTGAAGTTAGCGTTAAATTAATCCTGTTGCTTTCAACCATGAAAGACTCGCGGGTAATGTTGGAATTAATAAAACCAAAATAAAACCAACGAAATAAAATATGTTAAACGGGTCTTTAAAAGGCTGACTCATGATTATTCCTACATTCAGGTGATGTTGTTACTGCAATAGCTTAACACTTTCATTCGCTATGATAGGTCAACATTGGGTTAACTTAGCGAATAGCAAGTGTGAGGCCGGTCACAAAAAGTGGCTCATTTTAGACCTATCTTTATAAAATAAAAACCATAAATTTTTTAAGCCTATTATGACTAAGTTGATGAAATAATAATCCCCTTTTGCGCCAATTGTTGGAGTAAAGGTAAACAGCCTGATAATAAGGTGTCATTGGACATTTGTGGGTAGTGTTCACTTAACCACACAATAATCGCCTCTACGGTGACACCTTGTTGAGAAAGGCTCATTTGCTCAATGTAAGCCAATACTTGTGCGCTTAGAGGCGTCAGTTGCAAAAAAGCAACTTGCTCAGTTAAATCTCGAAACACACAAAAAAAGTTCGCTTGCGGTGTAGGTTCAATGGGTTGGTAGTCAACACTAATATGTTGAACATCAAAAGCGTATTGCGCGACCTTGGCACAAGTGGCCAAACATAATCGCCGCTGGGCGAGATCGCCAGAAACGAGCAACTGAGATGATGGTGTGTCTGGCGCGACTGCCACACATAACTCTAACCATTCATAATGCGCTAGCTGCAACATGAAAATCGGGTCATCTTGTGTGATTTGATATTGATGCTGCAAAAACGCTAAAAACTCACTGGCAATTTCGACAAATATTGGTGTTTGACAATCATGAGACCGAAAAAACTTCTGCACTAATGCTTGCCATTGTTCATCCTGATATAGACTGTTAAGTACCGGAAAAGCACTGGAGACAAAACCACTGATATTATTAAAAAATAACTCTCGATAGATATTCATCCGCCTAGGCTCAATACCCTCTGGTAATGGCAAGCTAGGATCACGAATGTAATCCATAAATTGTTGCTGTACTTGCATAAAACCCATTATGCCTTCCTCAGTAATGACTGCTGACGTAAAGCTTGTTGTTGGTATTGATGGATTTGATTAATTTCATTGAGCAGAATGTCGGTTTTAGGAATGTTAAAGTCGCGCTCAAGCAGTGTGGGATGTACACCGTGTAATTGATAGCATTGCTGTAATAATCCCCAAACAGGATCGATAATGTCGGCACCATGGGTATCAACAACCAAATCAATGTCTTCTTGATAATGCCCAGCAATGTGTAAATATTCAATCCGCTCGGTCGGCATAGCCGCCAAAAAAGCATTAGCATCATATTGATGATTAATTGAATTAACATAAATGTTATTCACATCAAGTAACAGCTTACAGTCAGCTTCTTGCAAAACGGCATTAACAAACTCAACTTCACTCATTTGTGCACCAGGAGCAGCATAGAAGGAAACATTTTCTAAAATAAATGGCCGCTCAAGTATCTCTTCAACCTGGTTTATTCTTTTAGCGGTGTGGATCACTGCGTCGTCAGTAAAAGGGATCGGCATAAGATCGTACATGTGACCGGCTCCCGAGCAATAACTTAAATGTTCGGAATAAATATCGATGTTATGCCGATCTAAAAAGTGTTTTATCTTGTGTACAAACTGAGTGTCTAAAGCTTGCGGGCTACCAATGGATAAAGATAATCCGTGACAAAAAAAACGATGTTGTTCGGTTAATTGAGCAAATTGACGACCAAACTTACCTCCTAGGGTCATCCAATTTTCTGGTGCAACCTCAAAAAACTCAATTGCGGCAGGCACATGCTGACAAAATTCGTCTAACATTTCTCGACGAAGCCCTAAACCGACATTGGCTAAGCCATGAGCATGATTTGTAGACATAATGCGTGTCCTTGATGATTTTTTTAAGTCATTGATATAACTAAATATTCGATAAAAAACAGATAGATTTAAGGCCTGAATCTCAGGCCTTAATTGTATTAGATAAGCCTAGGCATTATCAAACAGAAGCAAACTGTTATTTTTGACCGCCGCACTTACCTTCAGTCATTTTTTCAGCTGATTGTTTCATGTCGCCACACTTGCCTTCAGCTGCTTTTTCCGCTGATTTTTTCATGTCACCACACTTACCTTCAGCCGCTTTTTCAGCTGACTGTTTCATGTCGCCACACTTGCCTTCAGCCATTTTTTCCGCTGATTGCTTCATGTCGCCACATTTACCTTCAGCCGCTTTTTCCGCTGACTGTTTCATGTCGCCACATTTACCTTCAGCCGCTTTTTCCGCTGATTTTTTCATGTCGCCACATTTGCCTTCACCACACTTACCTTCTCCGCCATCAAGTTGATAACCAGAAGTTAATTGTTGAAAACCAAATGGATTTGCTTCTACTTGCGCCGAAAAACCAGCCGTCATTACAACTGAACCTAACGCAACCGCTAACGTAGTTTGTTTGATTGAATTCATAATAATTATATCCTTAAGTCGTGATTATAATGCTGACCAGCATTATTGCCGGCTTGTGTAAAGAGACCTGCCGTTAGTAACGTTTATTACAAAAAAATATCCGAAATGTGAAAAAAATCCATTTTATTAACATTAATTGTTGCTAGGCAAGCTTAAAAATAACGCTATATACATTTAACATAGACACAACAACATTCATATCAATATGATTATTAATAATAATTTACTTAACGTCGTGACAAAGATGGTCATGGCACTATTTAGTACTGCTATCCGATAATAAACACGTTAAAATAGCCCACTTTTTACTGCAGCAAGGTGTATTGTGCGCGTTATTTTAGCTCCGATGGAAGGTGTGGTAGATGACCATATGCGTGAAATTTTGTCAGCCATCAATCCATTTGACTTGGTGGTGACGGAATTTGTCAGGGTAGTCAATCAACTATTACCTGAAAAAGTCTTCTACAAACTGTGTCCAGAGTTACATCATCAAGGTTTAACTGCATCAGGTACACCAGTTCGTGTTCAGTTGTTAGGACAAGAACCAGAGTGGATGGCACAAAATGCCATTAGAGCCATAGAACTAGGGTCAAACGGCGTTGATGCAAACTTTGGTTGCCCAGCAAAAACCGTCAATAAAAGTAAAGGCGGCGCAGTGTTACTGCAATACCCAGAGAATATTTATAACATTGTTAAGGCCATGCGTGATGCTGTACCGTCAGAACATCCAGTTACTGCCAAAATCCGTTTAGGTTACGAAGATAAGTCGTTATTTATGGAAAATGCCTTAGCTGTGTATGAAGCCGGCGCAACAGAGCTGGCTATTCATGCTCGCAGTAAAACCGACGGTTATAAGCCCCCTGCTTATTGGGAATACATTACCGAAGTCAGAAAACGCCTGCCTATTCCCGTTATTGCAAATGGAGAGATTTGGAATGCTGCTGATGCGCAACGTTGTATGGATATAACGGGTTGTGACAGTGTAATGATTGGCCGAGGTGCTATATCGCTACCGAACTTAGGTGACACCATTAAAACCGGTGCAATCCCGTTTAGCTGGCAACAAACATTAAGTTTACTCATGGCTTATAGTGACAAAGAACTCACCGGACGAAAGTCGGACTATTATCCCTCACGGATTAAACAATGGTTTAGTTACTTAAATCGTCAATACCCAGAAGCGGATACCTTATTTAGAGAATTGCGAGTGTTTAAAACAACCGAAGAAATCGTTAATACCTTACAAAACGCTCATCGCGCACTGTTATAGACTAGCAATATCGCGGCTCTAGGCTAGGATCTAACGCAGTTTGATTGGGTTATGTCATTCACCTCGTTAAACTGTGTTTATCCTAAACAAAGTTAATAGCGCAACGTTATTATTATCAGTGTTCTATATAGGGTGATTGATTCACCGCCTATTCGTTAATAAAGCCCCTAGAGCCTCTCCAGTACAGACTATTAACCTTGGCTAACATGAATATAAAGTAAATTATTATTCATGTTTTTATCTCATAAATCTAATCGAGAATTGATCTTCGTCATAACATCGGCTCTATTTGTGCTTAAAATAGATTATCTACATTGGCATAGTCAGTTAAGGTTATCTCAGTTGCACAATTCTCAGGATATAAAGCAAAAACTTCAACAACTTGAACTTATTTTGAGACGTGAGTTAATGCTCGTTATTAAGGATTCATTAAAATCGACTGAAGTTGCTCATGTCACAATGCAAACCCCTCTTGGGCAACTAATTGATTATCTACCACAAGTAAAACTCGCCGACACCGATATTTTTACTCGGCTAATGCGGCTAGATGCTGCATATTGTCAACTTGAACTGGGTTTATATGGGCTTTGCTCAGATTGTGAAGTCGACATAGAAGCATATCGCCTAATCACAGATCCAACGGAACAACGTTGCACTCAATGCGAACAAAAATTTCGTCGAGAACATCGGCATGAATTACGCTTAGATCACTAAAAGCGCTTAATCAATCCTATTTAGTCATTTCTCATTTAATCATGTCTAGTCCAGAATAAGTTGATGATTTTTATTAAGCCAGTTGGAACTCTCGACTGGCTTTTTCATGCACTTTACCTATGGGTTTCATTCCTAAACTAAGATGAGGTCATATATGTTCAAGTTAAATTGGCCACGGTTTTAGTGTCATTCTAATATAAACGTTCTGACTCATTTGGCGTTAACCCACCATTGTACTTATGGGTCTGGTTTCACTGTAATATCCTGTGATGTAATTTGAAATCTCTTTATCTGTTTCTGTAAAATTCCCATAACCACTTACAGGTATCCATTCAGATTTCAAACTTCTAAAGAAACGCTCCATTGGTGCGTTATCTCAACAATTACCTAGACGACTCATGCTTTGCTCAATCTGAAAACGCAATAATAACGGTCTGAATTTCAAGCTTGTGTAATGTGAATCTTGATCACTTTGATATATCAGATTCTCTGGTTTCCCCTTAACTCAAATGCCATTTTCAAGGCTTTACATGTCAGCTCGCTGTCACGCGGTATTGACAAAGCCCACCCAATGGTTTGCGGGAAAATAAGTCTAGAACAATTTCTAAATATGCCCAACGATTACCGACCAGTAACATACTTTACATCGCCACACCTTATTTGGTCGAGTTACGGCGAACTGTCGATTAAGCTTATTCGGGATAGCTACATGCTCTTATGCAGTTTTCTGTATGAATACTTAGGCTCTGACAGCTGACAAATCCAAGCTTTTTTATTAGATTACGGGATCGATAACGACTAAGGCTAGGGAATCCCCAGATAATCCTTTCAAATTTCAAAGCAGTAGACACGCATGGTGCTATCTGATCTAATCAATTTCGCCAAAAACCTATTAAATCTAACACCATGCGTGATATCCATATACTACACGATTTACTTAAAAAACAATGCCCCAAAATTCATCAAAAACGCCCTAATTCTCTGATGGTTGCCACTGAGTAACGACTCTATGGAAATCAATTGTCACTCACTCAGCTTGATCGTAATATTACAGGCTCTGTGGCGGCTAAACATAACCTTAAACGTATCGATCGACTCTTAGGTAATCATCACTTACCTCAAGATAAAATAACCCTCTATCAATGGCATGCTCGATATTTGTGTGGTTCAAATCCTATGCCTATTATCTTGGTCGATTGCTCTGATGTCCGTGAACAGCTCCGAATAATGACGCTACGTGCATCCATCGGTGTTCAAGGTCGCTCTGTGACTGTATATGAACGCACTTTTTTGTTTGAAGACTACAACGCACCTCGCAGCCATAATGCATTTCCCTCTGAACTCGCCAATGTTCTACCTCAAGGCTGTTGTCCGCTCATCGTGACCGATGTAGGTTATCGTAATACCTGATTCAGAGAAGTCGAATGTTATAGTTGGTTCTGGCTTGGTAGAGTACGTGGCGATGTAAGCTTTATGCATTATGAAATACCGACCTGGTTCTCGAATAAATCGCTCTACCCGAAAGCAAACTTAACAGCTAAATACATAGGTAATGTCCAGCTTGCACAAAATCACCGCTAAGCTGCCATTTACATCTATTTAAGGCTAAGCCCAAATTACGTATAGATAAGCGCTCTTCAAACTCGGGCCGAAACCACACAGCATAAAAGAGTTATCGCTTAGGCAGTAAGGAGCCTTGGCTACTGGCGACCAACTTACCGCCTGAATATTTCAGCTATGCAAAAGTGGTTGAGCTCTATGCTAAACGCATGTAAATTGAAGAAATCTTTCGGGATTTAAAAAGCCCACAATATGGCATAGGGCTGTGGCAAAGTCGCAGTCGGAGTCCAAAGCGATATGATGTGTTATTGCTTATCGCAATGCTGGCAGAAATACTGTTGTGGTGCATAGGTATAGCCGCGAGGTATCTTGGCTGGCAGAAGGATTTTCAAGCGAACAGCATCAAACATCGCGCTATATTATCCGTTATAAGATTGGGAAAAGAAGTGCGGCGAAGGCCCAAATACACGCTGAAAGCGTCGATAATTTACTGGACATTAAACGAATATATCAAACTGGTTCATACCGCTGGCAGACCTAAATTATGAAGGGGATCCGCCAGAGACTGAGGTTAATCCCTTTATTAGTCAATAATTGCGCTATCGTTCATGCACCAGCAGAGCTATTAGTAATACGATGTGCGGCCTTCACTTCACTGCATAAAATGACAAAGTCCGCATTAATATGCGCTTTCCTTTTTAGCCAAAATTTATAGCTACTTCGATGCATTTTAAATGCATTACATATTATAAAAATAGAATGGTTCTATTGAGTGCGTTAAATAGCGTAAATTGTTCATCGAGTCTGACATCAAGAGAGCTTTAGCTTTTTTAGGATAAGATTATGTAACCTGAACTCGGGATAAAATTGAACTAATCGCCCTTTTCGTGATCAGATCTTTCGACCGAGAAGGAACCAATCACGCAGAGGGCTTATGAATAATTTAGTGGATATATTTTGTGATGTCGATGATTTTTGTACTGTATTTATTCCACAATGGAGAAAGCAGTGCTTAACAGATGATACGCGTAAACGCCAACGTCTGAGCAGGATGGATATGAGTTAAATAATTAATATTATCATACTCTTCCATACGTCTCACCATCCTAATTTCAAAATTATTACACTGGATATCTTGCTCGATTCTTTAAATCAGACTTTCCCAACGTACTCAGCTATACGCGTTTTCTTGAGCTCATGCCCTCAACTGTTGTGCCACTTTGCAGTTATTTTTCCAGCATCAGAAGCCTACCGACAGGGATTGAGTTCGTTGATTCTACCAGCATAAAAGTCTGCCACAATTTACGAATTCCAAGGCATAAAACCTTATCTTGCCTTGCTCGTCGCGGAAAAGGGACCATGGGGTGGTTCTACGGGTTCAAGCTTCACCTCATCGTTAACCATAAGGGCGGTATTGTTGCCGCCAAAATCCCCCCTGCAAATGCTCATGATACTCAGCCTGTTTCAGGCATGGTGGTGAGTTCAATGGATAAGCTGTATACGGATAAAGGGTATATCAGCAAAGCGTTGGCAAGTGAGCTACTTGAGCAAGGCGTCACACTGGTAAACAATGTTCGCAAAAACATGAAAAAAAAAGGTTTTATCACTGTGGGATAGAGCAATGCTTTCAAGACAGTTTATTATAGAAACCATCAATGACCAGCTTAAAAATATCTCACAAATCGAACATTCGAGACACAGAAGTGTGCATGGTTTTATGCTGAATATTATTGGTGATTTAATCGCTTATCAACTCAAAGAGAGTAAGCCACAACTCAATATCACAGAGGTCGATTTCAATGCTATTTCTGTTATGGCTTAAACCGATCTCAGGTTATGTAATCTCATTGAGTACGTTTTATATTGATTGATACTGAAGGCTTCATAGATAAGTCTCCAATGTGTCAACTTATCTGAGAACGGGAGATTAATAACAAAAAAGCCGACTAATAGTTAGTCGACTTTTATAATTAACAATAAATGTTACATTAGAACTTCACGTTAGCACGAACAAAGAAGTAGCGACCTAGTACGTCATACGTATATGGATCGGTGTTTGAATCTAAGTTACCGGTGTAGTAAGGAGGCTCTTTATCAAATATGTTATTCACACCACCAGAAAGACGAATATTGTTAGTTAAATCATAAGAACCTGAAAGGTCATGATAAACAATGCTATCTACTGAAGGAGCATAACATTTAGAAGTATCATCTTTACAAGCAAATGAATCCATACCATCAATATAACGAATTTCGTATGTAGCACTCCAATCATCACCACTTGCAGTTAGGTCAAGATTAGTTTTGATTTTAGCATAGCCACCTGCGTTACCCGTTACAAAGCCACGGTAATCAACTGCATTACCATCTGGATCGAATTCTTCATACGTTTCTAAAATTGACGTATCTAAATTTGCCTTCCAGCTTAGACCTACTGCATCAAACGTATACGCTATGTTGATGTCATAACCAGACGTGTTAGTTGCACCAATGTTTTGTAAACCATTATCAAACTTGATACGACCAGTAGAATCTATCTCAATATTTGAAGCCTGACATAATGCACTACCAGTATTGATTTTAGCACCGCTAGCATCTAAACATTGATTAGCTACATAGTTAGAATCAACTGCAGTAATAGTGTTGGTAATACCAATATCGTAGTAGTCGACAGTCAATGATAAACCATCAACAAAACTAGGAGAATAGACTAAACCAACAGTAGTAATATCAGCTTCTTCAGGTGTTAACATCTCGTTGCCACCAACTGTAACTTCTGCTTGGCTTTGATCTGTCGCTGGGTGAACAATTTGATCAAATGATGGAGATTTACCACCAAATAATTCACTAACTGTTGGAGCACGGAATGCTGTTGAACGACCACCACGGAACATTAAATCATCAGTCATGCGCCATGTTAAGCCTAATTTCCAAGTAGTATCATCACCAAATGTACTGTAATCGAAGTAACGCATTGCAGCGCTCATATCAACTTGTTGTGCAAATGGTAAATCACTTAATAATGGAATAGCTAATTCAGCATACACTTCGTTAACACTAAATTCACCAGCAGTCGCTTCAACGCGCGGATCATTTGCAAGACCTTGTGATGTTAATGAATCTGGAGTGAAATGTGCTGCTTCTTTACGATGTTCATAACCAGCAGCAAAACCTAACACACCAGCAGGTAAATCAACGATATCACCAGATAGCGTTGCAGCTATAATGTCTAAATCACTACCACCACTGTTAACTTCGGTGTAAACAAATGGAGCAATGCTCTCACCTGTCCAAGAAGATTCTAAAAACGGATCAAAAGTACCAGCTAAAACAGCATCGTTAATTGAACCTAAATTATGTAGGTTTGCAAGAGTCTCAACTGAATCATTTTTACCTTTGTTATAAGAAGCATCCCAAGTCCAACCGTTTTCAAACTCGCCTTCTAAACCAAGAACGACACGAACAGTATCAACTACTTGGCTAAAGTCACGTGAACCGGTTTCAACCATACGACGGCCATAACTCATTTTTTCACCATCTTGAGCCCAAGGAAGCAAGGCATCAGTCATGGTACCACCAGCAGATAGAGGCTTATAAACCCATGCTGAGTTGTTCCATATTGGTTGTGGCGCCATTTGCTGTTCAGACCAGCGCTTAGAGTACATTGCTTCAGAGAAGAATCTAATCGAGTCAGAAAGCTCATATGAACCAGCAAAACTTAAGTTAATACGTTCCATTGGCGTAGATAAATAACTATCTTTCGCATAGTTATATTTATCTTCATCACTAAAATCATGGAAAACACCATCTCGACCGCTTACATCTGCTTCAGATTTTCCGTCAAAATATTCAAATACTGGCTTACCTTCGTCACCAGCAACATATTGACCATAAAAACCTGAGTCACCAACAGCATAAGCACCGTCTTCACCAGTACCAGTTATTTGGAAGTTTTGATCGCCCCAAACATGACCACCTTGGCTGTATGAGCTACCACCGCAATATAGTGTTTTGCTACCAGCAGCACCAGTTTCAGAAATTGGGCAATCAGAGAAGTCACGATCTGCTTGGCTAGCATCACCACGTTTGGTGTACTGTGCGTTAACAACCACATTACCTTTGTCGAACGTGTTACCTAACGTAAAGTCAATGCTAGTTTCATCGGCGTCGCCGTGACCAGACATACCAGTCTGAGCACTCATTTCAAAACCGTCGAAATCACGTTTTAAAATAATGTTAACTACACCAGCGATTGCATCAGTACCGTAAACGGCCGAAGCACCGTCTTTTAAAATTTCAACTCGTTGTATCATCGATACTGGAATAGTATTTAAATCCACTGTTGACGCAGCACCAGTGCCAGAAGCAATCATACGACGACCATTAACTAATACTAGTGTACGACTGTCACCTAAACCGCGAAGGTTAATGTTTGAGTTACCGCGAGAACCATTGTTCACAGCAGCGTTAGTCATCGCGCCACCAGTAGAGGTCATTTGTTGCAAAATGTCATCGATAGAAGTAGCGCCAGAAGAGATAATTGATGAGGCATCAATTACGCTTACTGGACTAGCTGTTTCCATATCGGCACGTTTGATTCGTGAACCTGTAACTTCAATTCTTTCCACTTTCTGAGCTTGCTCTTCTGCTGAAACTACGGCAGAAGAAAATAAGCCTGTTGTTGCAACACTTGTTGCTGCTACAGCTAGTAAACTGCGGCGAATTGCCTTAGCAGTTAATGTGACTGAACTCATGAATAAACTCCCTATAACTTGGAATAAAATAAAACAAGTCGTTATATTTTTAATTATGAATAATTGATCGTTGCCAATTATTTAAAATCATTATTAATGAATAAAAAACCTTTAGTCAACAAGAGCAACATGTGAACAACATCACATATAAAATCAGAATTGATAATTAATTTGACACAGAAAAATAACTTATTAATCAGGTAGCTACTAGATTTAACAGTGATATTTTAGATTATTAACATTTTAAAACACTACAAAAATAACAAAAAACAACCCAAACAGAAACGAAATGGAAACAAAATGAAACAAAATGAAACAAAAAACCAAACAATTAAAAATAATTTTTAACAAAATAACAGCAAACAGACATAGAATGTATCAAAAATTAATTGTTAATATTTAAAAAAAAATTGCTTAATTGTCGTAAAAGTAGTCAGAATTACATTTCATTATTTCTGACTTTTTATTTAAAACATAACTAATCAGCATTTTTACTGGCTAATTTCATTCAAAATAGCTCTAAAACTGATCCCAAAAAGCGTTACTGCTAACACGACGTAAAAGTAAATTCTGCGATATTTCATATAGAATGAAGAACTTTCTGACCGGGTACTTTTAACCTCATCAACACGCAACATTCTTATTAATTAAATGTAATATTTTAAGTCAAATATAATATTATGAATAACTCATTTAAACGCGAAGAAGTAGATATTAAACAAGCAAAGAAATAAACGGCTGAAGATCGAACAAAAAAAAGGAGCCGAAGCTCCTTTTAATCAACTTACAGCAATAATTAACGAGTGCGTGGGCACACTTCATCAGCGCTGAAGAAGTAAGCAATTTCACGAGCTGCTGATTCAAGAGCATCAGAACCGTGAACTGCGTTTTCGTCGATGCTTGCAGCGTAATCACCACGAAGCGTGCCACGAGCAGCTTCAGCTGGGTTAGTTGCACCCATGATTTCACGGTTAGCTAGAACAGCGTTTTCGCCTTCTAACACTTGAACCATAACTGGACCAGATGTCATGAAAGACACTAAAGCGCCAAAGAAAGGACGTGCGCTATGTTCAGCGTAGAAACCTTCAGCTTGTTCTTTAGATAGGTGAACCATTTTAGAAGCGATGATCTTAAGACCAGCTGATTCAAAACGGTTGTAAATAGCGCCAATGTGGTTGTTAGCAACTGCATCTGGCTTGATGATAGAGAATGTGCGTTCGATCGACATAACGAGCTTCCTTAATGTGAGCAAGTTTAAAAAATTCGCGCGGATTATACGTAATTTAAGGGTATATTCCTAGCCATATCCGCTTAAGCAGTGATATTTCATCACTTAATTGCGTCATTTATATTAACATGGCGCAATTTATGCTCCATGAGCAAACATTCATCTTACTCTGCAGCCTTAACCGTTTTGTTAATACTTTTTTCCATAAAGCTAATGATGGCGTCAGCAACGTCTTTTTGTGTCGCTTTCTCAATGCCTTCTAAACCAGGAGATGAATTGACTTCCATCACCACAGGACCATGATTTGAGCGCAGTAAATCAACGCCAGCAATATTCAACCCCATTGTTTTGGCGGCACGAAGTGCAACAGAACGTTCTTCTGGGGTTAACTTAACCAAAGTTGCACTGCCACCACGGTGCAAGTTAGATCGAAACTCACCCGGCTTTGCTTGGCGCTTCATCGCTGCTATCACTTTATCACCCAACACGAAACAGCGAATATCTGCGCCTTTGGCTTCAGCAATATATTCTTGTACCATGATGTTAGCCTTTAAGCCCATAAAGGCTTCTAGCACGCTCTCAGCCGCTTTGCGAGTCTCCGCTAATACAACGCCAATACCCTGAGTCCCTTCCAGTAGTTTAACCACCAAAGGTGCTCCGCCCACCATATCAATCAAATCAGGGATGTCGCTTGGTTTATTGGCAAAACCGGTGATCGGTAAGCCAATCCCCTGCCGCGACAACAGCTGCATTGAACGCAATTTATCCCGTGAACGTGCAATCCCAATGGAGCCATTAACCGCATACACACCCATCATTTCAAATTGGCGTAATACAGCGGAACCATAAAAGGTTACTGAAGCGCCAATCCGTGGAATAACCGCATCAAAATGGCCTAAATCTTTGCCCGCCATATGAATGCTAGGCTTGGTCATATTAATATTCATATAACACTTTAACGGGTTGATAACCTTGACCTCATGTCCCCGGGCTAATGCAGCTTCAACTAAGCGTTTAGTAGAATATAATTGCGGGCCTTGAGACAGTATTGCAATGCGCACAGAGTGCTCCAAAAGAGAAATTTTCCGGCATCATACGCTGAGTATATTTAAAATCAATGACTGCTATATCCATAGATAAAAAAAGAGCCAATCCTAATAGATTGACTCTTTTTTTGTGACCAATTACCCACAATGAATAACGATTTTGATGGGTTAATCTACCAGTAAAGGCTAGCCTTCGCTCACCATGTTCACTGTGTATTTAGGGATATCGATGATCATATCGCAATCAACCACTTTAGCTTGGCAAGATAGACGGCTTTCAGGTTCTAAGCCCCATGCTTTATCGAGCATGTCATCTTCTAGCTCATCACTTTCTTCGAGTTGATCAAATCCTTCGCGTACAACTACATGGCAAGTAGTACAAGCACAAGACTTTTCACAGGCATGTTCAATATGAATACCGTTACGCAATGCAACGTTTAAAATCGTCTCGCCTACTTCAGCTTCAAGTACTGCGCCGTCTGGACAAAGTTCTTGATGGGGTAAAAATACTAACTGTGGCATCATTTCACCTATATGTTGTCGACCGACTGCCCTTTAAGCGCCGCTCTAATAGAATTATCCATACGTCTTGACGCAAAATCTTGAGTCTTATCGTCGAGATTTGCAATTGCTTTTTCAATAGCATCAATATCGTCTTGTTGCGCGGCGGCATCAAGTTCTGCGATCGCTACCACTAACTGTTGACGTTCATGCTCATCCAGCAGTGCAGCATCTTTAGCCAAGGCTGCGTTAAGGGATTCTATCACCCGCGCGGCTTCAACTTTTTGCTCTGCTAGCATACGACGAGTAATGTCTTCTTTAGCATACTTCATCGAATCTTTTAGCATGGTGGCGATTTCAGTATCGGATAAACCAAATGAAGGTTTAACTTGAATCGATGTCTTAACTCCAGTGGACTTTTCCATCGCAGTAACACTGAGCAGACCATCAGCATCGACTTGGAATGTCACTCGAATATGAGCAGCTCCAGCGGCGAGCGGCGGAATACCGTGCAGTGTAAAGCGCGCCAAAGAACGACAATCGTCAACCAGCTCTCGTTCCCCCTGAACCACATGAAATGCCATCGCAGTTTGACCATCTTTAAAAGTGGTAAACTCTTGTGCCCGTGCAACTGGAATAGTGGTATTACGCGTAACCACTTTTTCAACCAAGCCACCCATGGTTTCAACACCGAGCGATAATGGGATCACATCTAACAGTAATAAGTCTGAATCGGGTTTATTGCCAACGAGAATATCGGCTTGAATAGCCGCACCAATGGCAACAACGCGATCAGGGTCAATTGAAGTCAACGGTGTTTTTTTGAAGAATATTTCAACTTGTTCACGAACTAAAGGAACTCGAGTTGAACCACCGACCATGACAGTTTCAATCACCTCATCCACGCTCACACCTGCATCACGTAAAGTGCGACGACAGCTACCAATGGTTTTTTTCACCAATGCGCCAATGAGTTCATTAAATAGATTTTTATCGACACTACAGCTGACGGTTTGGTCGCCAATGACAACAGAGGCTTCAACGCTGTCATTTTCAGTTAATGCTTCTTTGACTCGGCGAGCCTCAATCTGTAACTGACGTGCTAACTGATTATTCGGCTCAGAGATGTTCCACGTTGTTTGCAAATGGCTAACAAGTAAATGATCAAAGTCATCACCACCCAAAGCAGAATCACCGCCTGTGGCTAACACTTCAAATACACCACGATTCAAACGCAGAACAGAGATATCAAAAGTACCGCCACCTAAATCGTAAATGGCAATCACGCCTTCTTGCTTCGAATCAAGTCCATAGGCAATAGCAGCAGCAGTAGGTTCGTTAAGTAAGCGTAATACTTTAACGCCTAATAATTCTGCAGCGTCTTTAGTACCTTGACGTTGTGCATCATCAAAATACGCAGGTACGGTAATGACCACGCCTTCTAACTCGCCACCTAACGTAGTTTCCGCTCGGGCAATTAAAGGTTTTAAAATTTCGGCAGACACTTGAATAGGATTAACTTGCCCAATAGGCGTGGTAAACACCGGCAAGCCGTTTTCACTCGCGTGTAAAGCGTAGGGTAATCGATGAACGCCAGACTGAATATCAGTAAGGCTTCGTCCCATAAAACGCTTAACCGAAACGATAGTGTTTTGTGGATCTAATGCTGATTGTAGTTGAGCGTCGTAGCCAACGAGTACATTGGTATCACCATAATGCACCACAGAAGGCAAAGAATGACGTCCTTGCTCATCAGGCAAGGTCAATGCTTGAGCACTTCTTACCGCAGCAACAAGTGAGTTGGTGGTACCAAGATCTATTCCAACCGCAAGACGATGCTGGTGCGGTGCGGCGCTTTGGCCAGGTTCTGCAATTTGCAACAGTGCCATAGTGTTCCAACTTGTTGTGTTATCGATTAGCCAAGCTAATCATAAATAAGGTTCAGAATTTAAGGTAATTTAGTCGAGCAAGCTATCTTCAATACGAGCTAGCTCATCTTGCAATTTTGCCATAAATTTTAGCTTACGAATTTGATCAGCCGCTAATAATGCATCTGCATTATCATCACTGGCTAATAACGTCGCTAATTTAACCGATAATACCGACTCAAACTGTGCAAATGAATCATACAGTTCATCAATTGAAGACTGCGGATCACTGCTATGAGTTATATCTTCAAGCGCTTCACGCCACTCCATTTGTTGCATCAAAAATGTACCATCTTTGAGCGTAGTGGTTTCGTGGCTTAATTCAATACCACGCAGGCTCAACATATGTTCAGCACGGCGTAAGGGATTTTTTAACGTTTGATAGCCGTCGTTAACTTGTGCAGTACGCTGAACAGATAGCAGCTTTTTTTGCTCGGTATCATTCGCGAATTTATCGGGATGGACCGCCCGTTGCAGTTCGCGGTAGCGCTCTGCAAGTAAGGCGGTATCGATATCAAAGGCAGGTGCAACATTAAACAGATCGAAATAATTCATGGGCAGATATCATGCTTACTGTTTGATATAAAACGACTTAACAGGTGAATAACGGTTAAACAGTGAAACTTTCACCGCAACCACATTCACCCTTTGCGTTAGGATTATTGAACTGAAAACCTTCGTTTAGGCCTTCTTTGACAAAATCAAGTTCAATACCTTGCAAATAAATGAAGCTTTTGGCATCGATGATGATATTCACACCATCGATGTTATAAAGCTCATCATCGTCATTGAGATCATCAACGAACTCAATAACGTATGCCATACCTGAACAACCTGATGTTCTCAACCCAAGGCGCAAGCCGAGGCCTTTCCCGCGATTAGCAAGAAAGGATCTTACTCGATCAGCCGCAGCGGGGGTCATTGAAATAGCCATCTTAACTCCAGGTATTACTTAGCTTGTCTGCTTTTATACTCTTCAATTGCTGCTTTAATGGCGTCTTCAGCCAAAATAGAGCAATGAATTTTAACTGGCGGTAGTGCTAGTTCTTCAGCAATGTCAGCATTTTTAATGGTCGCTGCTTCATCAACACTCTTGCCTTTAACCCATTCAGTCACTAATGAGCTTGATGCAATTGCGCTGCCGCAACCATAAGTCTTGAATTTTGCATCTTCAATAATGCCATCAGCATTAATTTTAAGTTGCAACTTCATTACGTCACCACATGCTGGTGCACCAACCATACCGGTAACAATTGATGGGTCGTTCTTATCAAATGAACCTACGTTACGTGGGTTTTCATAATGATCGATTACTTTTTCGCTATAAGCCATGATACTGCTCCAAAATCTGTGTCGTTATCAGTTTACGAATAATGGTATTACACTTATTTAACCATCTAAATTAGTGATGTGCCCATTGAACTTGATCCAAATCGATACCATCTTTGAACATCTCCCATAATGGAGACATTTCGCGTAACTTATCGATAGATTCAGTTATCGTTTTGATAGCATGGTCAATTTCTTCATCGGTAGTAAAACGGCCGATTGAGAAACGAATTGAGCTGTGTGCCATTTCATCGTTTAAACCCAATGCACGTAATACGTAGCTTGGCTCTAAACTTGCTGAAGTACAGGCTGAACCAGAAGAAACCGCTAAATCTTTTAAGGCCATCATTAACGATTCACCTTCAACAAAGTTGAAGCTCACGTTAAAAATACCACTGTAGCGTTGTTCCATATCACCATTGATATAGGTTTCTTCTATGTGTTTAATACCGTTCCATAACTTATCGCGAAGGCGAGTAATACGCTCGCTATCAGCAGCCATGTCTTGTTTGGCAATCACAGCAGCTTCACCTAAACCAACGATTTGATGAGTTGCTAATGTGCCACTGCGCATTCCGCGCTCGTGTCCACCACCGTGCATTTGCGATTCAAGACGAATACGTGGCTTACGGCGAACATATAATGCGCCGATACCTTTTGGTCCATACATTTTATGGCCAGAAATCGAAATCAAATCAACTTTAGTGGTTTGCACATCAATCGGTAATTTACCCGCACTTTGGGCAGCATCCATATGGAAGAAAATACCCTTTGCGCGGCATAACTCACCAATGGCATTGATATCGTGAATCACACCAATTTCGTTGTTCACGTGCATAATGCTGACTAAAATAGTGTCATCGCGCATCGCCGCTTCTAAGCGTTCCATTGGGATGATGCCATTATCATCAGGAACCATATAAGTGACTTCGTAACCTTCACGCTCTAACTGACGGCACGTGTCTAACGTAGCTTTATGTTCAGTTTTGCTGGTAATGATGTGCTTGCCCTTTTTGTGATAAAAATGGGCAATACCTTTAATCGCAAGGTTACTTGATTCTGTCGCACCTGAGGTAAATACAATCTCACGGTGATCAGCGTTGATTAAATCAGCAACTTGATTACGGGCGATATCAACCGCCTCTTCAGCTTGCCAACCATAACGGTGTGAACGCGATGCTGGATTACCAAATACGCCGTCCATCGTCATGTGTTGCATCATTTTTTCAGCAACACGCTTGTCTACAGGCGTTGTTGCGGCATAATCTAAATAGATAGGAAGCTTCATAATACACTCCGTACTCAGCAGTCTCAGATGAGGCTACATACAACGTACAAATAATAATGATATATCAATCAACATAGTTGAGTTATAGACTCACTCTATGTTCCTTTTGTATCTCATCTTGCTTTAACGAAATAAATCTTACATCTCGCTTTTGCATCAAACCTGCAAGAGAAATACCATCTAAAAAATCTGAAATTTGTTTACTTAAGTCACCCCATAAAGAATGGGTTAGGCAACGAGTACCACTTTGGCAGTTACCTTTTCCTTGACAACGGGTGGCGTCTACAGATTCGTCAACAGCATGCACGACCATGCCAACTGAGATATCTACGGCTTCTAAACCTAAACGGTAACCACCACCGGGTCCGCGGACACTCGACACTAAACCATGTTTACGTAACTTAGCGAAGAGTTGTTCAAGATAAGACAAAGAAATTCCTTGTCTTTCAGAAATATCAGCTAAAGGCACAGGACCAGTAGCAGAGTGAATCGCAACATCCAGCATAGCTGTCACTGCATAGCGACCTTTTGATGTAAGTTTCATAACTTGTACTGCTCCCAAAAAGTATGCAGTAATTTCAACATACCCGAGTAATTTAGTCAAGTATTAATCCTACTAAATCACTCAAGTATTATGATGTTGTTTGACTATAAACGATCCCAATTTCGCCGCGGGTATTTAACCTTTTTATCTTGTAAGATTCAATGCCGACAAGGCAATTAATCGCATTATTAACTGATTATTTGACTTGAATCGACAATGACTTATTGAATTTTAAATACTCGGGTCGAACTTATCAATGTCTTGTTTACGAATGGTCGCGGCTTCTCGCGATGCCTCATCAAATGCATCCACATTTAACTCTGGCAACTTTTTAGTACAAACTTCACCACCCATTTGCTGAATGGCATTACACAGTTCTTGTACTTTCGAGTCCATTAAATGCATGTGATCAAGCATTTGCCCTATGGCATTAGCCACAGGATCAGGATTATCTGGTGACACAGCGTACGCATCAAAGCCATACTTTTTAGCCATCTCAGTGCGACGTTCAGTTTTTTCTTTTGACTGGTCGGTCGGCGAAGACACCACACGCCCAGGAATGCCCACCACAGTGTGATCGCTGGCGACATCCTTAACCACCACAGAATTAGAGCCAACACGTGCACCATCGTGCATTGTGATAGGTCCAAGTACTTTGGCCCCAGCCCCAATCACCACATTATTGCCTAAAGTGGGATGACGTTTACCTGGCTGCCAAGTTGTTCCGCCTAAAGTAACACTATGATACAGCGTGCAATCATCACCAATTTCGGCAGTTTCACCTATTACAACGCCCATACCGTGGTCAATAAAGAAACGTCGGCCAATCGTCGCACCTGGATGAATTTCAACACCGGTGAGCCAGCGAGAAAATGTCGATAAACAACGGGCTGTGAAACGCCAGTTCGCTAGCCACAGTTTATGACTAATACGGTGGATCCAAATAGCATGCATACCCGGGTAATTAAATATTATCTCTATGGTACTGTTTGCAGCAGGATCACGATGATAAATCGATTCGATGTCTTCTTTTAACCTAGCGATGATGGCCATGGTGTGTTCCTTTACTGCTTAATCTTGTTTATCCATTTTCTTATCAATGGAAGTCAAAATGCCACGAAGAATATTCATCTCAGGTGCTTCAATACGGGCACGAGTGTATAAACGACGCAATTTAGTCATGACTTGCCCAGGATGATTTTTAATCACAAAACCAGTTTTAGACAAGGTCGACTCTAAATGAACAAAAAAGCGTTCAAGTTCAGATGTTAATGGGTATTCTTCTGTGACAACTGGCGTTGCTGTTTGCGCTAAATGCGCGACGCGAGTTTCATAACAAATAATTTGTACTGCTTGAGCCAAGTTTAGCGAGCTGTATTCTGGGTTTGCCGGAATCGCCACATGATAAGTACATTGCTGTAATTCTTCATTACTCAGGCCATGATTTTCACGACCAAAGACAATAGCAACCGGACCATTTAGGCTTTCTTGAGTTAACTTTAAACCCGCTTCTCGAGGGTCAAGCATGGGCCAATCAAGGGTACGACTGCGAGCACTCGTTGCTATCACTAAACTACAATCGGCAATGGCCTCTTCTAATGAATCAACACGAGTTAGATTTTTTAGAATATCAGATGCACCTGCAGCAAGTGCTATCGATTGCCCATCAGGCTCCGCTCTTGGCTCGGCGAGATATAAATTTGATAAGCCCATGGTTTTCATCGCTCTAGCTGTAGAGCCAATATTACCAGGGTGTGAGGTACCAACTAAAACAACACGAATATTACTGAGCATGTAGCACTTTCTTTTAGCAAAAAATATTGCCCGTATATTAACACAATCGTTAAAAATTACGTTATATGAAAATCTGCATTTGATATAACGGCTAAATTAAGTATAATGCGGGCGCTATTTTACTCGTTCTTTAACATCCAGGGGATTGCAATGCATCCGATGCTGACTATTGCCACACGCGCTGCACGCGCTGCTGGCCAAACTATTATGCGCGCCTATACTGAACTTGACCGTGTTGAGGTAAGCAGTAAAGGTATTAATGATTTTGTGACTAGTGTAGACAAGGAAGCAGAAGCAACTATTACTTATCAAATTCGTAAATCTTATCCAGACCACACCATTATTGGTGAAGAAAACGGTGAAAACCGTGGTACTGATAAAGACTACATTTGGATAGTTGATCCTTTGGATGGCACTAACAACTTCGTTCGTGGTATTCCTCATTTTGCGGTGTCTATCGCTCTTCAGTACAAAGGCAAAATTGAAGTTGCCGTTGTTTACGATCCTGTTCGTGAAGAATTATTTTCAGCTGTTCGCGGCAAAGGCGCTAAGGTTAACGACTTCCGCATGCGCGTAACTAACGTTAATGATTTAAGCAACACTATGATTGGCACAGGTTTTCCATTTAAAGCTCGTCAACACACAGAAAGCTACATGGCTATTTTAGGCGAAGTATTTTCATTGTGTGCCGATGTTCGTCGTGGCGGTTCAGCGGCATTAGATTTAGCTTACGTTGCAGCAGGCCGTTTAGATGGTTTCTTCGAAATAGGTTTAAAACCATGGGATATCGCAGCAGGCGACTTAATTTGTCGTGAAGCCGGCGGTACAGTGACCGACTTTACTGGTGCACATAACTATATGACTTCAGGTAACATTGTGGCAGGTAGCCCAAAAGTAACCACTCAGATAGTCAAAATTATGCGTCCTCTACTGAATGAAGGTTTAAAGCGTTAATCGCTAACTAACTTTTATTGATAAAAAAACCGCTCAAGCCTCGCCTGAGCGGTTTTTTTATGCTTATAAAATGGCATGACTGTTAGCCACAATGGTACATAATCCGCTATTAAAAGCTCATTTTTCGATGACTTAGATATTCCCGCCATCAATAGCAAACCCATAACCAGTGCACTAAACCAAACAATCACTCAATAGGCCGGTATACAGCAAAGAAGCTTTGCCGGTAAGCTAATCGCCATCATTAACAATGCGCGTTTAACCTATGTCATAACAATGCAAACGATGCCGTGTTGTTCATTCAATTAAACAGCGATTAAACAAGTCACAGCTTATCTCACAAAATCGATCGAGATCACTGGGAAAATACCCTGAAGTCGTCAATAATAGTATTTTGATTTTATTGATGAAGATGAGTATGCCGTTACTGCGAAAAGTAGGATTAAAAACCTTAAAAAATATCGAACATCTAGTGTTATTAATTATCGCTATGGCGACAGTATTTGCTATTGGCGAAGAAATTCTTCACATGATCGTCATTCAGACTGTCGAATTAGCCGATTTACTCTTACTATTTATCTATCTTGAAGTATTGGCTATGGTCGTTAATTATATTGAATCAGGTAAGTTACCTATTCGTATGCCGCTCTATATCGCGATTGTGGCATTGGCGCGATACTTAATTTTAGACATGAAAGCAATGGAAGATTGGCGTATTTTAGCCATTTCACTGTCGACTATTTTACTGGCAGGCACAGTAATTGTGATCCGTTGGGGTCAATTAAAAATGCCTTACCCTAAAAACCAAGACTACGATACTTAATCAACTTGGTGGTTCAGGTAGCCAATGCCAAGTCTTTTTATTGGCATTGGTTGCTAAATTTAGTTTTGCTTAACAAAGTCGTTATGCTAAAAATGAATACAATCAACTGAGTTAATGCTAAAGATAAAACCCTAAACGAACATCTTAGAAAAGAATACTATAACTTTACCAATTAATTGAAATAAGTCGTGTAAATAAAATCAACATCAAATTGCAGAAAAACATACATAAAGACTCATCATTTCAAGGAGAAACAGAATGGGGCAAGAGCCAACCGGATTCGAAGAAAAACGCAGTTCTTTACGTGTAGATATGGAAGCAGAGCGGATCCGCCTAGATTGGATCAATTCACAAGGTGAATCATGCACAGATCATGCTATTTGTATTGATCTGGCCCGAAAAGGCGTGTTAATCGACTTTAAGGCTGCTTTTAAAGTTGGGGATTTGATCGCCTTAACATTTAATGAAAAGACTGATAAACAAAATACCATTAAAGGCCAAGTTTGCCGTAGTTCCGAATGTTCAGTAAATAGTTACCATATTGCTTTACAGCTAATTTAGTTGATTATTTTTATGCAGCTCTCAATGGCTACTCTATAATCAAGTTACATACCTAGCGAAACTTTCGGTGCAACAAGGCGCCTATCATCAAGGATCACAACATGATATTGCTCGTTGGCGGTGAAAAAGGTGGCAGTGGGAAAAGCTGTTTAGCACAGAACATTGCTGTATATATTAGCCAAAAGCACGATGCGAATGTGCTCATGGTTGACTGCGATCCGCAACGTACCACGTCAGACTGGATCCAAGCTCGTAATAATGACCCCAGCCTAAAAGCGATTAATTGCATCCAGCTTTATGGCAAAATCCGTAATGACTTACTGAGTTTAAATGAGCGATTTGACTACGTGATTGTCGATTGTGGTGGCCAAGATAACCTTGCAATGCGCGCCGCGATGTCGGTAGCCACCTATGTTGTTATCCCACTTCGTCCCAAACGTCGCGATCTTAAAACCTTACCTCACATGGAAGACATGCTCAGTACTTGTAAAATGGTTAATCCCAAAATGATTGCTGCCATTGTGATAACACAGTGCCCTGCTCTGCCATCTCAAGGTAAGCGTATTTTAGAAGCGAAAGAAGTGGTTGAGTCTTTTGGTTTACGCGCCCTTAATTCGGTCACATTTAGCCGTAATATCTATGATGATAGTGAAGAAAGCGGCTCTTCTGTGTTGGAAATCGAACCTAGCGGTAAAGCGGCTGACGAAATTCGTGCTATTGCTGATGAGCTTTTTGCCATACCACCAGAAAATAGTTATGAGTTTAACTGATCTTAAGCGCAAGAAACCCAAAGATACCCGAGTCAAGGTATCTGTAGATGACTTTATTGAGGATGCTAATAAATATGCATTAGGTCTTGACGCGTCCCATGGCCAAAGCAATATCGCCTCAAACACGCAAGAGTTCTTAAGAGGGCTAGATAAAAAAAGCACTAAAATTTATCGCCATGCCACATTTACATTAACTGAAAAAAGTATTTCGCAATTAGACGAAATAGCGAAAGTCAGTAAAGTGGCTAAATCAAAAATACTCAGAATACTCATTGATGAGTTTTATCAACAAAGCAGCACTGAGCAAACAAATTTACTCGCCAGAAAGTAATCATTAACATAAGAGTATTCACTTAACCTCAACGGGTTAATTATTAGGTTCACGGCTCTGTTGTCAGGTTAGGCAGGTGATATTTGGCGACATAAGTCAGGATATAATATTGAACACTTATGTTCATCACCCTAATGGTAAATTAATATTAAGATGTCAGTCATGAATAACTAATTACTGATGGCTTCTAAGCAAAATAACAAGCCACGTGTTAACAATCCAATTTGACTGCATTTAATTACATCCTAAAGAGATAATATGGCGTTAATAGTACTACTAACACAGCAAATGTGTGTTTACTTAGTTATCGTTTACTTAGTCAGTAAAACGCCATTATTTAAATTCTTTGCCGAAACATCGAAACGATTACCTCACAAAATCTTCATCTACTTAGTGTTCTCAAGCTTTTGTATTATGGCAACTTACTTTGGAGAACAAACCTCAGGAGCGATAGCCAATACTCGTGCAATGGGTGCGGTATTAGGCGGATTATTGGGTGGTCCAATTACCGGGCTTCTGGTTGGCTTAACCGGCGGCTTACACCGTTATTCTATGGGTGGATTTACCGATGTTGCTTGTGCAATATCCACTACGTTAGAAGGTTTATCTGCAGGAATGATCAGCTATTACTTCAAAAAAGCCGGCAAGTCTGAAATGGCTTATCAGCCAATGGTGGTATTTGGAGTGACATTTATGGCTGAAATTATGCAGATGTCGATTATTGTATTAATCGCCAAACCCTTTGATCAAGCGTGGGAGTTAGTTAAGCTCATCGCTCCGCCAATGTTATTGATTAATTCCCTTGGTGCTGCCATGTTTATGAGTATTGTTCGCGACCAAAAAGCGATGTTCGATAAACTCTCGTCCAGTTTTTCAACCAAAGCCCTCAAAATTGCTGAGCGCAGTGTCGGATTGCTGTCAAAGGGCTTTAATTTAGAGTCGAGCAAACAAGTTGCTCAAATCGTCATAGAAGAAACCCAAGTCGGTGCGGTAGCCATTACAGACAGGAATAAATTACTCGCCTTTATTGGTATTGGCGCTGACCACCATATTCCTAATACACCCATTTCATCTCAAATCACTCTCGAGGCCATTGCACAAAATAGTGTCATGTTTGCCGATGGCGTTGACACCCCTTATTCATGTTCTCTGTCCGCAAACTGCAGCTTAGGCTCAAGCTTAGTGATCCCGCTGCGCAGTAATGACGAAGTCATTGGCACGATTAAATTGTATGAGCCGAAAAACAAGCTGTTTTTAAACATTAATCGCACCTTAGGCGAAGGAATTGCCAGATTACTGTCTAACCAAATACTTTATGGGCGCTTTGAACAGCAAAAAAGCTTACTCATGCAAGCAGAGATAAAGTTGTTACAAGCCCAAGTGAATCCTCACTTCTTATTTAATGCTCTCAACACTATTAGTGCGATTATTAAGCGTGACCCGCAAATGTCTAAACAGTTATTGCAGCAATTATCGCAATTTTTACGCATTAACCTAACCCGAACAACAGGGCTAGTCACCATAGCTGATGAACTTGAACATATAGACGCTTATTTGTCGATTGAGCGTGCTCGCTTTATTGATAAGTTACAAGTGAGCATTGATATACCGAGTATTTATCATCACTTAAAAATGCCAGCATTTACCTTACAACCCTTAATTGAAAATGCAGTGAAACATGGAACATCACGTATGCTTGAAGCCGGTGTTATTAATGTACAGGCGACAATTGATGGTGATGATCTTATGCTTAATGTCACGGATAACGCCGGTTTGTATCAACCATCGAACAACACCGACGGCTTAGGAATGAACTTAGTCCATAAGCGAATTCAAAATTTATTTGGCAGCCAATACGGTATTGAAGTTGAGTGTAAAGCAGATGAATTCACCCGTGTCAGTGTGCGTGTACCGTTAAAGGAAATTGACCAATGATCTCATGTCTAATCATTGATGATGAACCGTTTGCCCGCCAAGAAGTGGCCGATTTACTCGACAAACATCCTGATATAAGAGTGTTGGGGCAATGCAGTAATGCCATTGAAGCTCTACAGCAAATTAACCTTGTAAAACCTGATCTTATTTTTGTTGATATTCAAATGCCGCGGATCAATGGTATGGAGCTGCTTGCGATGCTCAATCCAGAGCAAATGCCACGAGCAGTATTTATTACCGCATTTGATGAATATGCGATAAAAGCATTCGATAACAATGCCTTCGATTACTTATTAAAACCCATCGATGAGAAACGCTTCAACCAAACCTTAGATAAAGTTAGAGCCAATATCGCGCCGCAACGGATGTCTCAGATATTACCGACGCAATTAGCTCATTTACCCTGCTACAGTGGTAATAAGCTCAAAGTTGTCGCAACCGCTGACGTTGAATTTATTGTTAGTGATATTGGCGGTATTCATGTGTGTCCAAATAAAGGTTTAAGCCATACTCAATTAACCCTAAAAGTCTTAGAGCAAAAAACCGCACTTTTTCGTTGTCATAAACAATACCTACTGTCACCGAGTGCAATTTCTGAAATTGAAATCACCGACAGCGGCGCAGAAGTCACTACCCATAGCGGCGCTAAAGTTCCTGTTTCACGCAGATATCTCAAAGAGTTGAAACTGTTGCTTGGATTTCAATAGTCTTTAGTTCAAAAGACATGTGATACAGGCCACATTTACTCTGCTGGTCAAACCGCTCACAGTGAATATTTACCGCTTAGGCAAGACATTTAACCTGTCACAGAGTTCGCCCCCAATTGACCACCTTGATGCTTTAAAGTGGTCACACGATATAAATGGGGAGATATAAAAATGACTTGGTTTCTACTCTGTGTTGCTTTACTCATCGGCGGTTACTTTATTTACGGGACCTTTGTCGAAAAAGTATTCGGCATTAACACTCAAAGACAAACACCCGCTTTTACACAAACAGACGGCGTCGATTTCGTGCCAATGTCTAAAGGCAAAGTCTACTTAATTCAATTATTAAACATCGCTGGAGTCGGCCCAATTTTTGGCCCTATTCTCGGTGCACTATACGGCCCAGCAGCTATGCTGTGGATTGTATTTGGTTGTATTTTTGCTGGTGCCGTTCACGATTATTTTTCGGGGATGTTATCGGTACGCAATAACGGTCAATCGGTTCCTAACCTAGCGGGTAAATATTTAGGCAAAAGCGCTAAACACTTTATGAACTTTTTTGCCATTATCTTATTATTGTTAGTTGGAGTGGTGTTTATCTCTGCTCCTGCGGGCTTGTTGAGTAAACTAACTGGTTTAGATGTCACCATTTTTGTCGGTATTATTTTTGTCTATTACTTAGTTGCCACTATCGTTCCTATCGATAAAATCATTGGCCGCTTATATCCATTCTTCGGTGCATTACTGGTATTTATGTCACTGGGTCTTATCATAGCCCTAGCAGTGTCAAGCGAACATACCATGTTGCCAGGCTTTGTAATGGGCGACTTTTTTAGCAACCTAAACCCTAATGACATGCCGCTATGGCCTGCATTATTCATCACCATTGCTTGTGGAGCCGTATCGGGTTTCCATGCAACACAATCTCCATTAATGGCGCGCTGTGTTGAAAATGAGTCAAATGGTCGCTTTGTGTTCTTTGGTGCCATGATTGGTGAAGGTGTGATTGCGCTAATTTGGTGTGCTATTGCATTATCATTCTTTGGTGGTGTGGAAGGATTAAATGCCGGCATGGGTGGCAACCCCGCTAACGTGGTATACGAAGCATCTAATGGACTACTAGGCACATTTGGTGGTTTCTTGGCTATCTTGGGTGTGATTGTATTACCTATCACCTCAGGTGATACTGCATTTCGTTCAGCACGTCTAATCTTGGCTGAGTTCTTTAACATTAAACAAGTCGAGCTACCTAAGCGCTTACTGCTAGCATTACCATTATTTGCTGTTGGTGCAATGCTCACTCAAGTCGATTTTGGCATTATCTGGCGCTACTTTGGTGTTGCAAACCAAACCACTGCGGTATTAATGCTATGGACTGCAGCGGCTTACTTACTGCGCCATAATAAGTTTCATTGGATTTGTACTGTACCAGCGATGTTCATGACCTGTGTTGTCATTAGCTTTATGTTGAACTCATCAACATTAGGTGCGGGTTTACCGATGACAGTATCAACCATTGCAGGTTTAGTCACTACCGCAATTATTGCCGCAATGATTATTATTAATACTAAAGGTAAAGGCGACATAGATTCAGATGATGAAGAAAAAGTCGAATTCGTCAAAGAGCAATAATCGCTCATATTAAATAAAAACGGCAGCCTAGGCTGCCGTTTTTGTGTAGATATCTCTTTGGTTGCAATATAGGTATAATATCATCAAACTCAATTAGCTCGCACGGCCCATGACACAAGCAAACAACCCGCTTCACGGCATAAAACTAGAAACGATAGTGACTTCACTGGTTGAAAAATACGGCTGGGAAGAACTCGCATCGAGGATAAACATTCAGTGTTTCAAAGATAACCCGAGTGTAAAATCAACCTTGAAGTTTTTACGTAAAACGCCTTGGGCCCGCGACAAAGTTGAATACTTGTACCTTAAAGCTAACAAGCTGCCATTGCCGCCACCGAAAGAAGATAGTCGCGGAGCATTTACAACTAAACCTCGGCCATCAAAGGCAAAAGTAGCCTCAACGAGACCTACAACCCACAAAGCGGCAACAGCAAAACCAAGCTCGAGCACAGCTGCAGAAAAGTCGACAACACCTGTCAATGCGGATATTTGGGGAACAAACTCAAATTAATGCATTAAGAGGTAACCATTGCAGGGGCTTATAACGGAAACTCAAAAATCAATCGCCACACTTTAAGCCCACCACCGACTTGATAACTTAATCCAAAATGCTCTATTTCAACACTGTCTAAACCTATTGCACTCAAGGTAATAGGTTTAGAAAAAGCCAACGTAGTACCAATTTCATAAGTATATGAGGTTAATACATTATCCCCAACCGGCGAGACAAATTTTAGCTTATCGAAATACCAATGTCCGGCAATAAAAAATCTCGGTTCAACCCGAGTATCCTGCCACTGCCAATCATAATTAACCCCAAAATCAATACCGCTTTTAAACACGGAATAGCCTTCTGTACTGTCATTTTGATTACTTTGATAACCCGCATAATAAATCCGATTGACCCATACTGGAGTAAATAAAGGCGCATCGAGCTTATAGAGTGCAGAAATGCCAGTTGAAAAAATGCCTACATGGCTGGAAGTTGAAAAATTATGTCCATAACCTAAATCAACATAACTCTCTAAGGTTAACTTATCATCCACTCGCCAGTGATATTCAAGCCCAGGGGTTAACGTTATCGTACCAACACTTTTAGGAATGCTGCCTTGAGGTAAATCGTTAAATGAATAATCAAAAAAACCCAGCGATGCGGTAAAGCGAAGTTTAAGTAAATAATCGTCGGTTGAGTCAAGCACAAACCCCAAAGGAATATTGGCCACAGCAGCACTTTGGCCTGAGGTACGATAAATACCACTGCCTAAATAATTGGCAAACGCATAATGTGAAGCATCAGGTTCAGTGATTAATTGAGGGGATGTTGGTGAAGGTAATTCAGATCCATAGCTACCACTATTGCAAAAAAACAGAAGCGCTACCAATATTAAGCGAAAAAATACCGCTGCAAAGCGCACAGAAGCAAATGATGATGACCCAATAAGCTGTGTGTTCTGCCCTTGTCTCATCATCATTTAAACTATTTCTGTGCCAAACTATTCATCGTGGAAATGATATTCCGACATCATATGACCTAGCTCAGTGGACTTGGTCTTTAAATATGATTCGTTGTAGCGATTTTTACCGACTTGCAATGGAATACGTTCCACTACTTCAATGCCCACATTTTGCATTGCCATCACTTTACGCGGATTATTGGTCATCAACTTTACTTTGGTCACCCCAATTTGGGTTAACATCGGCAAAATCATGTCGTATTTACGCATGTCGGCTTCAAAACCCAAACGCAAATTGGCTTCTACGGTATTAGCACCCGCATCTTGGAGCTCATAAGCACGAATTTTATTGAGTAAGCCAATCCCACGCCCTTCTTGACGTAAGTACAACAAAAAGCCTTGGCCTTTTTCAGCGATACTTTGCATGGCGGCTTGTAATTGAAAACCACAATCACAACGTAAACTAAATAATGCATCACCGGTTAAACATTCAGAATGAACACGACCTAGCATAGGTTGAGTGGGATCCAGTTGACCAAATGTCAACGCAACGTGTTCTTTACCAGTAGCAATTTCTTCGAAACCGTGCATGGCAAAAACACCCCAAGGTGTGGGTAACTTAGATGTTGCGATATATTTTATCGGCATGAATTAACCTTACGACAACTAACTGTAAAAGAAAATATTAGAACTTAGCAGGAGCAAAACCCGTGACTTCTTTTATGCCCATCTCACGGCCTAACGCCGTTAAAGGATGCACAACCACTAAGCCTTTAACCGATTTATTTAACTTACCCATATCAGCTTGTTCAGCTTTGGTTAAAGTGCGCTTAAAACCGAGCGCTTTTAGTGCTGTACCTTCTTGACTAAACTGACGCGTTTGTTGGCCTTTAATACTCGCGATTCGCTTAGTAACAGTGGCCACTTCTTTCTTAAACTGCAGGACAATCGTGGCGTCGCCACGTGCTTCAGCCGCAGCTAATTTGCGACGAAACTTGTCTAATTTATCATTCAATGTCTGCAGTTCTAGCTTTAAATTCATTTGATTACCTTAAGTGCTTTGGTGTGTTAGTGAATCGTTTACGTTTATACGTTTATCACAACACCGTTTCGGAGGCAGATTATATACCCAAAACCCCCTAAGATGCGAATAGGAAACGCTGCTTATAGACATGAACTGGTAAAGTTTTTCAACCTCGATACACAATTTGGCAAGTACTACCCTGCGAAAAACCAACGCTACTATTCCACTTTGTCCTGACCTTGTGAGCATAATTAATGATTTTTATGGTCTCGACTCACTAATTCCTCGCTGATTTAACAGTTTAAAAGCTCCTCACCGCTGTCTAATTACCACTCATCTTGTTTAATTGTTCAGCAACCACATCTAGCAAAGCCGCTTTCTACAGCATTTCCGTCAAGCCACTATTGCAATACTTATGATAATCATTATCATTCGCATAAATATTAATGGAGGTCCATGTTATGTCGCCACTGCGTTTATCACTACTTGCTATAGCTTGCCAAAGTGCATTATTTCCCGTTTATGCTCATGCCCAAACACCTATTCCATCGCCAGAGATTATTGCACCAGCATCAAGTGATTCGAGCAGTGCATCAGACTCAGAACACTATGAGCGAATGACGGTTTACGGCAGACAAAATCAAGTAGTAATGAACTCAGGATTAGCGACTAAATCTGATATGTCACTTATGGAAACGCCTGCAGCGGTAGTGATCGTTGATGAGACACTCATCGACTCACAAGGCATCACCAATATGCAGGATTTAGTGCGTAACATAAGTGGTGTAACCCAAGCCGGTAATAATTATGGTATTGGCGATAACATAGTCGTGCGAGGGTTAGGTGCAAACTACACTTACGATGGTATGTATGGCGGCGCAGGTTTAGGTAACACCTTTAATCCCACTCGTTCATTGACTAATGTGAGTTCTGTTGAAGTTCTCAAAGGTCCAGCAACAGGGCTTTATGGTATGGGCAGCGCGGGCGGTGTAATTAACCTTATTGAGAAAAAGCCTGAGTTTGTTAGCAAACAACTGTTTGAAGCCGAAGTAGGTCAATGGGATACCTACTCTCTTATGGCTGATTCTACTGGCGGTATAACTGACGACCTAGCCTACCGTCTAGTGGCGAAAACCGCCCGTAGTACCGGTTATCGAGATCTAGGTACCGATCGCGATGAAATATATGGCTCGCTTAAATATGTGCTTAATGAAAATCAAAACATTATGCTATCAACGGCTTATATTAATGATGCCATCCCTGTCGACTCAATAGGCCATCCTATCCGCATCTATAATGCCGCCTCTGTCGAGGGCAAAACCGCAGGTGAAGTGAACTGGCAGGATTTGGTCAATGATCCAACCAATAATGGCTTACAGCTAACCGATCAACAACGTCAACAATTAGCGGATTCATTAAGTGCAAACGATGGCTTAACACCTTATCAATTTGGCCATAATGGTCTTATTTCACCGATGGCGAAAGACAACAAGGGTGAAGAGTTACGCTTTAAACTCAGCCATAATGTGTACTTAACCGATAATTTGTTTTTAAATCAGCAGTTGCAACACCGTGATTACGAAACCAGCTTTGCACGTCAAACTGGGGCTTATAATTACGTTTATTGGCGACGAAATGGCGTTATTAATGCCGATCCTCGTGCGCCTTTAGTTGAGGATGGCACCTTATACCCTTTTGCCGCCCGTCGTCAGGAATATCGCAAAGTCTCGGCAGAAGAAAAGTCGTGGCAGTATTTTGCTGATTTGCGCTATGACTTCGATATCGGCAATATCAGTAACGAATTACTGGTCAATGCTAACTTTGAAGACCGCGACATCCGCTTTAAACAATATTCGATTTACGATGCTGATTACACCTTGAAAGATGCCAATGGCAATCAATCTTATCAAGGAAGCTTGCCGTACATTTATGACATCCGTAACCCTAATTGGGGCGAGGGAGAGTTTGAAGAGTACGATCCGTTATTAACCAGTAATTATAATAAATCAGTAACGGCATGGGGGTTAGGTATACAACATGTGGGCTATTTAGGCGGCGGATTTACCAGTCGTGTTGGGTTTGCTTTTAACGAAATAAAACAAACTTACCAACACTTAGGCGTTGATGCTCGTTACAGCAGTAGCCTTGCGGATCCACAACCAGAAGCAGACACCACAGATAACGGTGTAACCTATAACTTAGGCCTAACCTATATGCCTACTGATGATATCTCTGTATTCATTAATCACTCTAAAGGTCGCACGACTTATAGTGTATTAGGTGATGTAAAAGGTAATGAAGCTGATCGTGATGATTCACAATCAATCAGTAATGATTTGGGTATTCGGATTAAAGCATTTGATGACCAATTACTGGCATCATTAGTATTGTTTAAAACCTCACGAACCAATGTAGCCTACAGCAATCCAGATTACGACAGTAGCGCAGTCACGCCTAACATTGACCCATACTTTTATAATGGTAGCGAAGACACCAAAGGGGTTGAATTAGATCTTAATGCATATTTAAGCGAACAGTGGAAAGTCAACGTTAACGCAGTTTACCAAGATGCCAGAGACAACCAAAACCCCAATAGTAATGATTATGGACAACGCCAAAAAGGCATACCTTATGTTACTGCAGGCGCTTGGGTAACTTATGCCGCAGCATTGGGCTTACCTGCGCCACTGTCATTAAGTTTAGGCGCTAAATATGTCGATGAACGCAGCACGCAGTCTAGCTCATTTGGCATACCTGACGGTTATGTCCCCAGTTATAGCGTCATCGACTCGGCTATTAGCTATGATGTTGAACGTTATAAAATTCAACTGAACATTAATAACCTATTTAATCAAACGTATTTCGATAAGGCCATGTTCTTAGGGGGTCTTCCTGGCGAAGAGCGTAATGCGAAGTTAACCTTAACTTATCGTATTTAAAAACATATCAATCTGGATTTTGTTTGCTCGAAATCTAGATCTCAATTTAGCGCTAAATTGAGTAACGAGATGATGAAAGCACTGCCTGTGGCAGTGCTTTTTTTATCGCTATCTAATGAGCATAATTGACTATTTAGGCTACATGTAGGATAAACGAAGCATTAATTCAATAGCTTATCTTAGGATGTTATTTGATGGCTAATACCATTTTTAGTCCATACACATTAACCAATGGTGCGATCATTGCCAATCGCTTAGTCAAAGCGGCAATGGAAGAGAATCTTGCCAACGTTCAGCAACAACCAGATCAAGCATTGTTCAACTTATACGATGCTTGGGCCAAGGGCGGTGTTGGATTAATGATTACCGGTAATGTGATGATTGACCCTTTAGCCATGACAGGCCCTGGTGGTGTGGTACTCACATCCAGCAGCGCACTTGAGCCGTTTATCCAATGGGCCAAAATAGCCAAGCAAAATAACGCCAGGGTGTGGATGCAAATTAATCATCCAGGCCGTCAGGTATTTAAAGCGATGGGGGGCAAAAATATTGCACCTTCAGCTGTCGCACTTGATTTAGGTAAACACTCATCGATGTTTTCTCAGCCTAAAGCAATGACAACCACTGACATTGATGATGTTATCCAACGCTTTGTCACGACCGCAAGCATGGCTCAACAAGCGGGTTTTGATGGTGTACAAGTTCATGCCGCACATGGTTATTTGTTAGCGCAGTTTTTATCACCGTTAACTAATCAGCGCGATGATGAATGGGGCGCAAGCTTAGAGAATCGAGCCAGGTTATTAATTGAAGTGGTCAAGCAAATTAGGCATAAATGTGGTGCAGATTTTGATATTGCGGTAAAGCTTAACTCAGCCGATTTTCAACGCGGTGGTTTTGATGTCGACGATGCCGAAAAAGTGATTAATATGCTCGCACCGCATCAAGTTGAAATGGTCGAGTTATCCGGCGGCAGCTATGAAGCCCCCGCAATGCAAGGTCGCAGCGCCGATGAGCGCACCTTAGCTCGAGAAGCTTACTTTTTACATTTAACCGCACAGTTAGTTCTGCGTAGTCCAATTGCGTTGATGTTAACGGGAGGCATTTATCGCCTGCCTGTTGCGCAACAAGTCGTTGATGCCGGCTTTGCCTTATGCGGCATTGCCAGCGCCCTTGCCTTTTATCCTGACTTAGCCAATGTATGGCGCAGTAAACCTGAGTTCACCCCCACTATGCCCACAGTGAATTGGCAGAGCAAACCTTTAGCCGGGCTAGCGACTATGGCAGTCATTAAACGCCAGCTTCGCCGAATAAGCCAAGGCAAACACCCTCAAATTAATGACTCCCCCATATGGAGTTTATTGGTCGATCAATTTAACACCAGACAACGTACTAAACGTTATCGTTATGGTTTAGGTCTTTCTAATGATCAACATGTAAACGATTAGCCTCTTAAAAATTAACGTGCTAATAATGAACCAGCTAACCATTAAAGCGCTGGCATTAAACGACTAGTCTTAAAAAACGCTAGCGCTTAAAACGATAAATCTGCTGATTGCTGCTGCCGCGCCATAATAACGCGGGATCGGCTTTATCTTGTTCAAACTTACCGTCGATGAGTACATCGACTAATGCCACCACAGCTTGCTGCTGTGGCGTGAGATCGGCCTGTTGATAACCAGTCCATAACCAAATGTCTTTATCGGGACATTCAGTATTTACCCTAGTCACTAATTGCAATACGGCTTCTAGATTAGCCGGATGCAGTGGGTCACCACCACTTAACGATAGGCCGCGCCGATAAATACGGCTGTCGGTTAAATCAGCAATAATCTGATCTTCTAACGCTTGGCTAAATACATGGCCAGCATCTACACGCCAAGTACTTTGGTTATAGCATCCCTTACAGGCATGCTCGCAACCGCTAACAAATAAGCAGCAACGGGTGCCCTCGCCGTTGATCACATCAACACTATGGTAAGCACTGTAATGCATTATAAATGCTTCACTCTGCGTTTAACTTCTTCTTGCTTACCAAAGTTAAACGGCCGCGCATCAGGACTGCCTAAATAACCACATACACGGCGAGTCACCGATACCCTACTAGGCTCATGGTTACCGCATTTAGGGCAGACAAAGCCCTTACTGGTACAATTGAACTCACCAATGTAGCCGCAATCGTAACACTCATCTATCGGGGTGTTAGTGCCGTAATATGGCACCCTGCTGTAGCTGTAGTCCCAGACATTTTCCAGTGCTTCAATGTTGTTTTGCATGTTAGGAAATTCGCCGTAGCAAATAAACCCACCATTAGCGATGGCTGGATAAGGTTGTTCAAAATCAATTTTATCAAAAGGATTCACTTTCTTTTCAACATCTAAATGGAAACTATTAGTGTAATAGCCTTTGTCAGTCACCCCAGGTACTACACCGAACTGGGTGGTATCAAGTAGGCAAAAGCGACTACATAAATTTTCACTTGGGGTACTGTACAAACTAAAACCATAACCGGTTTCTTGCTTCCAAGATTCAGTGGCTTGTTTTAGATGATGAATAATGGCGACCGCTTTGTCACGTAGTTGCGCGTTATCAAACACATGCTCAGCATTGCCATATAAAGCATTAACCGTTTCGTGCAGGCCAATAAAGCCTAACGAAATTGACGCACGGCCATTTTTAAAAATGTCGCTAACATCATCATCGGCATTTAAGCGTACACCGCAAGCACCTTCCATGTATAAAATCGGCGCAACACGGGCTTTAACCCCGGTTAAGCGTGCAATCCGCGTATCTAACGCTTTGCGAGCAACTAACAAACGTTCATCGAGTAATTGATAAAAACGCTGCTCATCTTTACCCGCTTCTAACGCAATACGCGGTAAGTTAAGGCTAACCACACCTAAATTATTGCGACCTTCGTGTACTTGTTGACCATCTTGTTCATAAACCCCCAAAAAGGAGCGACAACCCATGGGGGTTTTAAATGAACCAGTGACTTTAACCACCTGATCATAATTTAAAATATCTGGATACATACGCATAGTTGAGCAGGTTAAGGCCATCTTTTTGATGTCGTAATTGACGTCAGTAGCTTGATGATTGACGCCATCTTTAATGGCAAACACCAATTTAGGAAAGACGGCCGTTTTGCGGTTTTTACCTAAACCTGCCATGCGCACAGTTAACATCGACCGCTGAATTAAGCGAGACTCCCACGACACACCTAAACCAAAGCCAAAGGTCACAAACGGCGTTTGCCCATTGGCGGTATGCAAGGTGTTGACTTCATATTCCAACGACTGGAATGCATCATGACACTCTTTTTCGGTTTGCGTCATTGCATAACCTTCGACATCGGCTACTTGCCATTTGCGAGCCACAGCAAGGTGTTTTTGATAACTAATTTGCACAAACTCAGCCAACACTTCATCAATACGGTTAATGGTTGTGCCGCCGTAAATATGGCTCGCCACTTGGGCAATAATTTGCGCAGTCACCGCCGTTGCTGTTGAGATGGATTTAGGCGGTTCAATTTCTGCATTACCCATTTTAAAACCATGAGTTAACATGCCAGCTAAATCAATTAGCATGCAGTTAAACATCGGGAAAAATGGTGCATAGTCGAGATCATGATAGTGAATTTCTCCTTTCTCATGAGCGCTAACCACATCTTTAGGTAACAAGTGAGTTTTAGCGTAATGCTTGGCAACTATCCCTGCGAGTAAGTCTCGTTGAGTTGGGATCACTTTGGCATCTTTATTGGCATTTTCGTTTAAAATGGCATTGTCTGATTGCTCAACCAAACCACGAATAGCGCAGTTTAATTTACTCTGAGTCTCACGATGAGTGTCACGGTCGTGTCGATACTCAATATAGTGACGTGCCACCGACTTAAACGGTCCTGACATTAATAAGTTTTCAACTGCATCTTGTAGCTCGTGAATATCAACTTCGGTTTTGCAAGCCATTTGCTGCTCAACCGTTTGCGCTAACTGCAGCGCATATTGATGGTCAGCTTGACCTGCAGACTCCATTGCAGCCACAACAGCCTCTTTGATCCGACATCCATCAAATGCTGTCCGGCATCCATCCCTTTTCACGACTACAAGCATACAACCATCCTTACAAGCACTATATATAGAGCTTCAATTTACAAAAGACACAATATAGAGTGTATTAGATACATTAACGCTGAGTATTACTTTGATCCAGATCATAATTGTCGGCAGTACTTTTTATTGCAAATAACTTGCTATTCGCAATAGATATTGTAGGTGTGAAAAATGATTTTTATGACGGGAGATCGCATGGTAGAAAAATTGAAAATAGCATCGCGATATAAGATTGTGGCAAACAAGTTATCTCATAGGTAACAGTGTAGTTGTGGTTTTTAGCCGTTCAAAATGATGACTATTTCGATGACCTGGCATCAAATACAGCGTTAATGACAGTATCAACCGTATAAGTGACTTATTCATTACGACAAGATGAATACTCAGGACGAAGAGGCGCGACATGAGATTGAATAAGTCGAACTAATACAGATTGCGCCGATTAAACGCATCCCAGAATAAATAAGCGCCCTCTCCTTGATGCTGAACATCCATGTGATACCAATATCTGTACCACGATTGACAGGCACTGACTGATTAATCACCCATTAAGCACTTAGACGCGAACGGGTATATTGCCATCAATACACCAGTCCGACATCGCCTAAGTGTTACTTTAAGGTTGCTTCAATTAAATGATGAATATCTTTAACTGCCTGCTCACCCGCTTCAATGGCCTCTTTGGCGCGATGAAACTCCATGGTACCAATATCAGCCACATCGGGCACAATACAAATATCAGGTGGCTCGCCCATTAAACGCGAACGTTTATGGCGTTGTTCTAAAATATCCATGGATTGTGACATCACCGCCAACATACCAGGATGAGATTTTGAGCTGCCCATGGCCAGCTTATCGGTTAAGCCACTCATGTACTCTTTGCCTTTCCCCCATAAATCCATAAAGCCGGTTTCAAGCTCACGCTTTTGTTCAATAGGTTCTGACTTACTGGCTTTGCGGCTTTTTACTTGTTCTGGGATCAAATGCATTTGGCCTCGGCGATGAGCATTTAAATCTACCGCAATAACCACATCAACGCCCATCGAACGGGCTAATGAAACAGGAACCGGGTTGACGACTGCACCATCGACCACCCATCGATTACCTTGCTGCACGGGTGGTAAAAATCCAGGCATCGAACATGAAGCACGCACCGCATGGCGCAAGTCACCTTCTTTAAACCAAATCTCTTGCCCAGAATATAAATCTGTCGCCACCGCAGCAAACGGGCGCTGCAGTTGTTCAATATTAAGGTCACCAATACGGTTAGCTAAAACATCAAACACTTTCTCACCACTAATAAGTCCGCCTTTACGCCAGCCTAAATCCATTAGGCCAAGTACATCCCAGCTTGAAAAGCCACTGACCCAAGTTTCAAGCTCAGCCAAATGATCATTGGCATAAGCTGCGCCGACTAACGCCCCCACCGAACAACCAGCCACTTTGTCTGGGTAAATGTCTAACTTGGCTAATCCATTCAATACCCCAATATGTGCCCAACCTTTAGCGGCTCCACTGCCTAGCGCTAATCCCACGGTGAGCTTTGTCATCTTTGTTCCTTCCATACTCTGTATTCATCTTTACCATAAAGCTCGGCTTAGTCGACCAATGACCTCGTCGAACTCAGGCAATAATATAATGCTAAAAAATAGCATAACTAAAGCGACTCTTGTTGGCTATAGCAAGGTGAAACAGCTATAATCGTCGGCTTACATTTTTTAGGGGATCTACCTTTGCAATTTACCGATTTTTCGTTGGACAAGCGCCTGCTTGACAGTTTAAAGCACCTTGGCATTTCTACGCCTACCGATGTTCAAGCGCAAGCACTTCCCATTGCCTTATCAGGTAAAGATTTAATGGCATCGTCTAAAACCGGCTCAGGTAAAACCTTAGCGTTTTTGTTGCCTGCTATGCAGCGAGTGATATCCACCAGAGCATTGTCGAAAAAAGATCCGCGGGTATTGATTTTGTTACCTACGCGAGAACTCGCCCAACAAGTTTATGGCCAATTACGTTTATTAGTTGCTAATACCCAATATAAAGCCATTAGCGTACTTGGTGGTGAGAACTTTAACGACCAAGCTAAAGCCTTGGCCAGAGATCCGCATTTTATCGTTGCCACACCAGGGCGTATTGCCGATCACTTACAACAACGCCATTTATATTTAAACGGCTTAGAATTGTTGGTGCTAGACGAAGCAGACCGCATGCTCGATTTAGGTTTTGCCCCGCAATTAAAAGCCATCAACGATGCCGCCGATCATAAACGTCGCCAAACCTTAATGTTTTCGGCCACTTTAGATCATGACAGCATAGGTGATATTGCAGCAACATTACTGAAAACCCCAAGCCATGTCTCCATTGGTGAGTCTTACAGTGAACACAAAGATATTGAGCAACGGATTATTTTGGTTGACCATTTAGACCATAAACAAGCCTTGTTGCAGCATATATTAAGCCAAGAACAGCATAAGCAAGTGATTGTATTTACCGCGACGCGTTCAGATACAGACCGTTTAGCGACCCTGTTAGCCGCACAAGGTTTTGCCACCTCAGCGCTCAGTGGTGATTTAAAGCAATCGGCTCGTAACCAAATTATGGATCAATTTGCTCGAGGCCAATCGCAAATACTGGTGACTACCGATGTGGCATCACGTGGCCTTGATTTAATCAACGTCTCCTTAGTGATTAACTTTGATATGCCAAAGTTTGCTGAAGAGTATGTCCATCGTATTGGCCGAACAGGTCGCGCAGGCGCTAAAGGCGATGCAGTGTCGTTTGTGGGCCCTAAAGATTGGGACAGCTTTAAAAAAATCCAACTATTTTTACGTAAAAACTTTGACTTCACTGTAGTTGAAGGTTTAAAAGCCAAATTTAATGGCCTAAAAGACAAGCCTCAAGCAGCTAAAGCCGGTACCAGTGCAAAAGCCGCCGTAACCAGCAATAGAGCTAGCGTGGCGAAAAAAGCCAAAGCAGCCCCTAAGAGTGATAAACGCTTTATTACCGGGGTTGATGTAGGTGATGCACCTGTGCGCCGTAAAGTTAAACCGATTGTCATTATTGAAGACGACGGAACAACAGAAGACTAAACGGCACATCAATCGCTGATAAACTGCGATGACAGAATAATCAATGTAGGGCAGAACACGGCCCTACAACAAATGAACAATAACGAGCATGCTAACAGCATTATCGTATGAATAAACCAGTAAGGATTAACATGAAAATTTGTGGTGTGGAATTAAAAGGCGGCGAAGCCATTATCTGTTTACTGACCTATGAAGGCGAAACGTTTAACGTGCCAGCATGTCGTAAAGTTTCATTCAGTATTTCACAATCAGCTAGCACGGAATCCATTCGTGAATTTGATTTTGCGTTTAAAAAACTAATGAGCGATTATAAAGTTGATGAAATCGCCATTATTGAACGTGAGCAAAAAGGTAAATTTGCTGGCAGTGCCACCAGCTTCAAACTTGAAGCTACACTACAATTAATGGACCTTCCGGTTTCGCTTATTTCTCCTTTAACCATTAAAGAGCAACTAAAGCGCAACCCACCACAAGTTGACTTTGACTCATTGGACCTAAAACGCGTCCAGTTAAATGCTTTTGACGTTGCTTATGTTCAACATAATCGACTCATTTTCGGTAAAGTGTAAACACAGAACCTTTGTATTGTGGCGTTACCCATACCGAAAAAATGGTCGTGGTAGCGCCAGAACTAATCAGTTGATTTATGACAGACACTAAAACTAAAACGATCAAAGCCCCGCCTAAAATGCCAGTCAAATCGGCCAGCCAGTCATTAAAACCCAAAGCAGACCTCAGCCTGCTAGTCACTAGCGCAGATATCAAAAAACAGCAGAGTGAACAGAGCCCTTTACGTTACCTAAACGGTTATCGGCCTGATGTGGTTGATAAAATCCGCCAATTGGTTGATACCAATGCATTGGGTGATCACTTTCTAACCCGCTACCCCAAAGTACACCAAGTACGTACAGACAAAGCCTTATATGATATGGCCATCGCATTAAAAAACACCTACATGCGTCAGTCAGACCCATTAGCCAAAGTCATTTTTGATGAAAAAATTAGCTTGAGCCATCACGCGCTAGGTTTGCATTCTTATGTTAATCGCCGTCAAGGCAATAAAGTCAAAGCCAAAAATGAGATTAGAATAGCCTCACACTTAAAGCATATTCCGTTTGAGCTTTTACAAATGGTCGTGGTGCACGAACTGGCCCACTTGCGCGAAAAAGAACACAACAAAGCTTTTTATCAGCTGTGTACTTTTATGCTCGCCGATTACCATCAATTAGAATTTGATATGCGAGTATGGTTAGTCGCTGAAGAAGTTGGCCAATCGCCCTACGGAAAATAATCGAAGGATTTTAATCATTGCCAACTCGCATCAGGCTTCCAGTTATTCATCCACGCGGGGATATCACAGGCAGGCATAGGTCTGGCAATCCCATAACCTTGTGCTAATTCACAGCCTAGTTGTAATAATGCAGTGCCATGTTCAACGGTTTCAACGCCTTCAGCAATCACGTCACGTTTAAATGATTTCGCTAGGGCGATTACGCCTTCAACAATGGCGAAATCATCAATATTACTCAACATGTCTTTGACAAAGCTCTGATCTATCTTAATCAAACTGGCAGGCAAGCGCCTAAGGTAAGTTAGCGACGAATAGCCAGTGCCGAAATCATCTAAAGCAAAATGGACACCTAGGCTCATGCAGTCATTCATGATAATTGACACATGATTAACATCTTCTAATGCGCTGGTTTCCAGCATCTCTAGCTCTAAATAGCGAGGCTCAACATTGGGGTGGGCAGCGAGAAGATCCGTTAACGTCTGTATGAAGCCAGGTTGCATTAATTGTACTGCCGCAATGTTAACACTAGTACTTACCGGGAGATCAAGCGCCATAGCTTGCCATTGGCCAATTTGTGTTAATGCGGTATCAATAACCCATTCACCTATTTCAATCATCATGGTGTGGTTTTCAATTACAGGCAAAAACTCGATTGGACTTAATAATCCGCGCTCTGGATGTTGCCAACGAATAAGCGCCTCAACGCCCACCACAGTACCTATCTTCATATTAACTTTAGGTTGGTAATAGAGGACAAAATGATGATGATCTAAAGCATAGCGAATAGCCTCTAGACTTTCTCGTTGGACTTTAACGGCATCATCTTGCGCGGTATCAAATAAATGATAACGATTCTTGCCGGATTCTTTAGCCATATACATAGCTTGGTCGGCATGCCTCATCAGTAAATCAGCATCTACATTATCTCGCGGATAAAGCGTAACACCAATACTGGCGGATATATTGAGTACCACACCACTAACGGTTACAGATTCTGACGCGGCCAATAATAACCGCTCCAATACGGGCTCACAATCTTCAACTTTGGTTAAATCGGCCAACACAGCGACAAATTCATCACCGCCAATACGGCTTAAGCTGTCACCTTCGCGAAGCGCCTCTTTCATCCGGATCGATAGTGCAATAAGCAGTTCATCACCGATATCATGCCCATAGGCATCGTTGACCGTTTTAAAACCATCTAAATCTAGAAATACCACCGCTAAAGACTGCCCGTGTCGACTGCACTGCAGCATGGCTTGAGATAATCTGTCTGCCAGCAATACCCGATTGGGCAAATTGGTCAGTACATCATAATGAGCAATACGTTCTAATTGTTCTTGATGCTGTTTCATCGGCGTAATGTCGCTCGCTAAAGAGACATAATGGGTCGTTATACCGTTTACATCACAAACTGCACTGATGGTCTGCATTACTGCATACACTTCATTATTTTTACGGTGATTCCAAATTTCGCCATACCAGTATCCTTCGCTGACGATGGCTTGCCACATATCAACATAGAACTCTGGTGATTGACGTTCTGACTTAAGAATACGAGGGGTTTTCCCTATGGCCTCTTCACGGCTGTAACCTGTGATGTCACTGAAGGTCTTATTGACTTCGATAATAAGGCCTTCAGCATCCGTGATCATAATGCTTTCACGAGCATGAGTGAATACCTTGGCGGCAAGGGCTAATTGTTTTACGCGCTGCTCTTTCTCTGCGTTGGCCAGAACTAACTCGTCTGCCCGCTTATCTTTCTCTTGGTTTTGAAAAGCCAGCTCTATGTTAGCAAGGGCTAATTCATTAGCACGTTGTTCTTTGTCTGCGTTGGCCAGAACCAACTCGTCTGCCCGCTTATCTTTCTCTTGGTTTTGAAAGGCCAGCTCTATGTTAGCAAGGGCTAATTCATTAGCACGTTGCTCTTTGTCTGCATTGGCCAGAACCAACTCGTCTGCCCGCTTATCTTTCTCTTGGTTTTGAAAGGCCAGCTCTATGTTAGCAAGGGCTAATTCATTAGCACGTTGCTCTTTGTCTGCATTGGCCAGAACCAACTCATCTGCCCGCTTATCTTTCTCTTGGTTTTGAAAGGCGAGCTCTTTGTTAGCTCGGTTTTGACTATCTTCAGCTTGTTTTCTATCACTGATGTCAATCATAGCGGCAAGACAGTCTGTGCCTGTGATACCGAGATTAGCCTCAATATCGAGCCAAAGCGTATTATTACTCACTTGGCCTAATACTTCGCAAGATTGAATACCACTACCGCTAAAGGCTTTTCCTAAGCAACGTTTAAAAATTTCACGATATTGTGCTGTGACATAGTGTGAAAACGGTTTGCCGACTAAGTGATCACGATCAATACCCAATAGGCTGGCACCTCGTAAATTGACTTGACTAATCATGCCATTGAGATCAAATACAAAGTAAGCAATCGGTGCAAATTCAAATAACTCGGTGTAACGATAATATAACCGTTCTGTTATCCGAGCTTGCTTTAACTCCTCATTTTGCATTTCCAATTCAATCTGATGAACCTGCAACTCATGGAGCATCTTTTTGGCTTCATAGTCACTAGAAGGAGATTGCGTATCACTAGTTTGTTTTTTCAGTTTAGCTTCCGCACGCTCACGTAGCACTTTGGTAGACGGCTTGGCTGACTTAGGAGTAGTCTTCATAAGCTAGGCCTGATCTTACGTAACTCTGATTCAAGCAGCTTGGCTTCACTGATATCGGTAAAGGTGATCACCACACCATCAATTACATCATCTTGGGTACGGTAAGGCATGATACGGACTTTGAACCAGCGTTGGTTTTTAGCGGTTATTTCTTTTTCGATGAAGATAAGCGTCTTCAATACTTCCTTTGAATCCTCTTGTAGCAGGACATAATCTAATTCCGTAACGATATCAGACAACGCACGGCCCACATCACTTTGGATAAGCTTAAATAAATGCGTCGCATAGTTAGTGAAGCGGCGAACATGCAGTTCATTATCCAGAAAAATGGTGGCAATTTGAGTACTATTAAGCAGATTTTTCATGTCGTTATTGACCCATGACAAATCATCCACTTTTGATTGCAGCTCATTATTGACGGTTTGCAATTCTTCATTCATTGACTGCATCTCTTCTTTGGATGTGGTCAATTCTTCATTGGTGGATTGCAATTCCTCATTGGCAGATTGCAGCTCTTCATTGGCAGACCTTAGCTCTTCTTGAGAAGATTGCATTTGTTCGCGAAGCGATTGTATTTCGTCATAGGCCTGTTGCAGTTCGGCCTGAGTTTCTTTGGCTAGTGAATCGCTTTTTCTACGCGGATATGGGGGCGGTTTCGCCACCTCAGTGAAGACCACCATCATCAAGCCGAGCAAAGCTTTTGGTTTAGAAATAGCTTGTACGGTTAAATTGATCGTACATGTGTCTATGCTTAGGTTTTTAATGATTACGGGATCGACTTGCATCTGGGCATTCTTCATAGCCAGATCAAGTTGATATTGCAGTTCTTCACGCACCATCACATGAATATTCCAGTTGGCTTTTCCTGCCGCGGGTTCTAAATATTTTCCAGTGCGGCCATTAATATAAATAATGTCACCTGCCGCATTAACCAAAACCGCTGCTGGAGAAAAGTGCTGTAGGAGAAGTTGATCTGCCTGCATTTGTAGATTAGTAATCGTTGTAGTCATCTTACTGGTTCTCTCAGGTTCACTTTCTACCAAAGATATAATCGGAAATATCCTGGGTAAAAAGTCGACTTCCGTCTGCGGTGCAGGGCCATCAATGCGGGTGTATATGCGTGTATTTTCTTTGAGCTCTGAGAACAACGAGGTGTAATGACCAATGGTTTCAGCACTTCCCAAAATTAACATACCTTGAGAAGTTAATGAGTAGTGGAACAAGGGGATTAACTTCTTTTGTAATTCCGGTCCCAAATAAATCAGCAGATTACGACAGGTAACAATATCTAACTTAGTGAACGGTGGATCCATGATGATATTTTGTGGCGCAAAAATGACCATGTCTCGAATGCGCTTATTAATGCGATAACCACTTCCATCTTTAATGAAGTATCGATTCAATTGCTCTGGCGAGACATCAGCCTCAATACTTGCTGGGTAATAACCTTTTCGTGCAACATTGATGGCATCCTCACCAAGATCAGTTGCAAATACCTGTAGTGTGAAATGCCCTTTTGGCTTAACGTCATCCAATACATCCATAATCGTCATCGCAAGCGAGTAAGCCTCCTCGCCGGTAGAACAAGCCGTTACCCATGCTCTAAGTTGTTTACCTTGTGGATAATGAGCCAACAGTGCAGGAAGTGAGACGCGCTTAAGCTGCGCCCACACTTTTTGGTCTCGAAAAAAATGAGTAACGCCTATCAATATTTCTTTGAACAGCAGGTCTTGCTCTTGCGGATTATCACGCAAATAGTGCGCGTAGAGTTCAATGTTTTTAAGCTGATGCAAATCCATACGTCTTTCTATACGACGATAGATAGTATTTTTCTTGTACAGTGAAAAGTCATTACCACTGCGTCCACGTAAGATAATAATGATCCGCTCAAGCGCGCTTGTTGACATGAGCTCCGCACTCGATTCAAAATCGTTTGGTACACCGCGAGGGCTATGTTTGAGAAAAGCGATAATCTGTTCTGGTAAAGCTTCAGCAGGAGCAACGATGTCAGCCAGTCCAGTATTAATCGCGCTATAAGGCATTGAATCAAATTTGGCAAACTCAGGTGACTGCACCACAGACACCCCAGCATTCTCTTTAATGGCGCGTAAACCTAGGGTGCCATCAGACCCCATACCAGACAAAATAACCCCTACAGCCCGCTCATTCTGATCATTAGCCAAGGCCCGAAAAAAGAAATCAATCGGTAAACGCAATCCGCGACTGGCGGTTGGATCAAGTAGAAATAGCGATCCGTGAAGCATAGATAAATCTTTATTAGGTGGTATCACATATACACAGTTCGGCTTAACTTCCATCCCATTGCTGGCTTGGGTGACTTTCATTAAGGTGGTGCGTTGCAAAAGCTCAGGCATAATGCTTTTGCGAGTTGGGTCAAGGTGTTGAATAACAACAAATGCAATGCTGCTGGGAGTTAATACATGGGAAAAAAAATCTGCCAATGCTTCCAAGCCACCAGCTGAAGCACCAATACCCACAATGATAGGTGTATTCACCACAGCCAACCTACTGTAATCCTTAAGTGGCTTAGTCAATGTTTTACTTTGGTTTTTCATTGGGTGAGCTTTTTATTATGCATGCATTGATTGTAGACGAATTAATCAGACAAGTATGTCAACTCAATCACTGCGGGACAGTAATTTACCCATTAAGCATACCTTTGGCCTAAATATGAGTGACTTTATTAACGCAGACCTTTGTTTGTTGATAAAAAGCGTCTAAGTTTGTGCGTGAAACGGTGAGGCGGTTTATTTTTAAAAGTGCTTAGCTTGTACTTTTAGCGGTCAAATAAATTGAACACCGTTTTCGATTTTTTTCTTAAGGTTATGAGTACCGAAAACGGATAAAAGCTACAGAGCTAAGTGATTGAGGCCATATCTCTGAGGCGGTCGAAAACAGTAAACCTTCAGGATCCATCCATTAAATTCATTTAAAAATCAAATTTATAAATACTTAGGTATATATTTATTACACTCTGCCGCAGCAATTGATTGTATTTAATTGATGCTCTAAACAAGCTTTGAGACATAACAGTGAGGGGGTAAAGATGCCTGAGTTTGAGGGAAAACGGTTGGTGTATCTCCCCTCTTGGTTATATGAACTTAGACATGCACCTGTTTTTGACTATTTGAACTACTTAGCGCCGATATTCTCATAAATAGAATGAGTGCCAACAATGGCAAAGCACTGCCAATTGCCGCGACGTAAATCCAACCACCATGGGCATACACAACACTGGCCAATATAGAACCAAGGGCGCCACCAATAAAAATACTCGTCATATATAGTGCATTCAAACGACCACGACTGTGTGGATCAAGTGTGTAGACGGCTCGCTGACCTAGCACCATATTCATTTGCACGGCAAAGTCGAGTAATACGCCGGTTAGCGCCAGAAATATCACGCCATGCGGCAGGTTAAAAAACCCCGGAACAAAACTAATCACGGCTAGCACCATGGCAAACTTTGACATTTTTCGATGTGCCCCGCATCCGCCATTCGTCCTGCAATAGGCGCAGCAACAGCACCAATAGCCCCAACTAATGCAAACAACGCAATTTGCGTTTGGCTTAACCCGTAGACAGATGACAACAGTAATGGCGCAGCGGTCCAAAACAAGCTGAATGATGCAAACATTAACCCTTGATACAAAGCACGCTGGCGCAATAAGGGATAGCGCTTAAATGGCACTACTTAATAGGCGAAGGCATACCATGAGGTGACGAGCGAAGATACTGCGGTGGTGCAGTCACTTGTGCCCCTAATTCAGCGGCCGCATGCCAAACCCAATGTGGGTTGTAAAGGATCCCTCGAGCTAATGCCACGGCATCGGCCTTGCCAGTGGCGATGATCTCATCGGCCGCCTTTGGCTTGTCTATTAAGCCCACCGCAATAACCGGGATATCAACAGCGTGTTTTATGGCGTCAGCAAATGGCACCTGAAACTCTGGTGCAACGGGGATCTGTTGTTGAGGACTTAATCCTGCTGTGCTGACATGAATAAACTGACAACCCTTAACGGTAAGGGCTTTGGCTAATATAATACTTTGCTCAAGATCCCAGCCACCATCGACCCAATCGGTAGCTGAAATACGCACCCCAAGCGTGATCTTATCGGATACTGCAGCGCGGATGGCATCAATGATCTCGAGCAATAAACGCATACGGTTCTCAATGCTACCACCGTATTGGTCATCACGTTGATTCGACAATGGAGATAAAAATTGATGGATTAAATATCCATGGGCAGCATGCACTTCGATGGCATCAATGCCTAATCGCTCTGCACGTTTAGCCGCTGCGGCAAAATCTGCCACAATATGACCAATATCAATAATGCTGGCGGCTTCTGGTCGCGGTCCATCAAGGGTAAACGGTATTGGTGAGGGGGCAACGGGTTGCCATCCGTTCGGTTGATCAACAGCGATAATATTGCCACCATCCCATGGTTTTTGAGTTGATGCCTTACGGCCAGCATGTGACAACTGAATGGCAATGGGCATAGTGGAATAACGGCGAGCAACAGCCAATGATTTAGCGATTGCCTGCTCTGTTCTATCGTCCCATAATCCCAAATCGGCATAGGTAATACGCCCAGTAGGATTGACCGCCGTGGCTTCAAGAATGAACAATCCTGCACCAGATAATGCAAATCGTCCCCAATGCAAAGTATGCCAATCCGTTGCGGCGCCTTCATCTGCTGAATACTGACACATTGGCGCAATAATGACTCGGTTTTCCAAAGTTAACTGACCCATTTTCAGGGATTCAAACAAATGACTCATAAAAAGGTTTCCTTGTTGATATCATATTTAGCTAGTGAGTGAGTGGTCATGTTTAGTTATTTTTTGGCAATTTGAAATATTATCATCAGCAATTTTGGTAGGCGACATTTGCTTTGTATAAAAAAGAGACAACCTCTAATCTTAACCAACAATAATTAGCTTGATAATATGCAGCAAGCCATTCCATAGCCATTCTTATATAGTGATTTTCATATTTAATAGAGTGAGAGAAAAAAATTTCTTGAGTTAGTTTTGGATTTGCGATGAAGTATTATGCAAGGTGAAAGAAAGGCAATTTAGTCTTAAAAATAGGCCTCAACGAAAGTTAAGGCCTATGATAAATATTACTTAGTTTGTTGAATAATCTTTATATCTTGATCTTTTAAATACTGTGGGTGATAAGGACCGACTGGTACACTATAGATAAAACGTGCATTAGCTTGCTTAGCATAAGTTGTATAATCAGCCGAGGCAGTATTTATGGCAGTTACAATTGCATTAGCCAATAGGCCAACTAATCCGCCACCACCTGAGTTTCCAGACAGATCGACCACTACCGTACCAGTGTAACTCCATAAAACTTCAGATGTCTTGGTTGACTTAATTTCAGCTTCGATTGATACCGTCAAATTAGATGCAACCACAGCGTAAGATGTGTCCCACTTCACAATCTTTGTAAACAGTACGGCATCAGCACCAAAGTACTCTTGGAATTTATTCAGTGGGATATCGTAAACCAGCTCACTGTCATAGATCCCTTGCTCTTTTAATACAGCTGCTGTCAGCTCATATGGGAATGTGTAGTAACCATGAAAAGCAACAGGCATTTCCACCGTTGTTGAATAGTAATCCTTTGCATCAGCAGCTGTACTTAAATTGATAGGTGGCATGATCAATAACGACTTTGGTTTTTCTGTGTACATCCCAGGAAATTCTGTGCCTTTCGTCACATAAGTTGGTGAAACACAGGCCGTCAGCAATGTCGAAGCAAAAACGAGCACCAAAACAGGTTTTAATAGATTGAACAGAGACATTGTACTTATCCTTGCACGTTAGCTTTTTTAATAAGGTTATTCATAAACACTTCAGCTTCTGGGTAGATCTTTTTCTCAAGCTCAAAGTACTCCACCGCTTTATTGTTATCATTCGCTTTTAGGTGAATAAAGCCCAAGTTGGCATATACTCCAGGCGGCACTCGCAGTGATTGTTCGCTCGATTTTGTGATGATGTTTTCTAATGATGATTTCCATTTAACAGTATTTTCATCACCCGCATCACGCTTCAATGCGTAAAAACTTTCAGAGTAATCACCATATTCGTACATCGGTTTTTGGGTTGCGGCGCAACCACTTAATAAGATCGTAAATCCAAGTAGACCGACTAATTTCATTTTCATCAAAGCAATTTCCGTATTGTTATGGAATATAAATTTCTTTTTCATGACCGTCGCCAAGCAAAAGCTCACGTTTAACGATTATCTGACTATCGCGGGTGATTACGATAATATGCTTACCAGGTGAAATACGATATTGGTTTGCAATGCCTGTTTTAGTCACCGTAAATGCAGGTACATTATCAATTGAGACTTCAACGCCTTCAGCAGCACCGGTAAAATACAAATATGACGCTGCGGCTTCAGATTTAATGCCACTGTTATACCCACATCCAGATGCAACAAATAAGATTACACTGACGATAAGCAATTTAATTAAGTTCATCATGGATCCTTATTTCATTTCTTGGATAAATAAGCCGGTATAATCCTGAGCTTTTATGTATTGATCAAGGTTACCACTGACTATCGTGCCAAAAGACACTTCTGACTCTGGTGTATCACCGAATGAAGCCGTTACTTCAATCACCCCAATGACTTTACCTGGTAGTGTAATTAACATACCCGTTTGGGGGTTTTTGACTTTTTTACCTTCTTTGATGATCTCAAATTGGGTACCCTGTGTGATGTTTTGTGATGCGCCACCAGAGATAATCAAGCTACCTTCTTCATAAGATAAAATGTATGACTGCCAAGGTTTGTCTAGCATGTTTTCAATGATATTTGAGGCAAGATTGGTTATGGCGACATCTAACACTTTATCGTTGAGTGAGCTGTCGTAGCCGGCTTTGTCACCTACCCCCATCACAGATCCGGCTTCTGAATAGGCGATACCTTTTCCTTCTTCTGAGTAGATGATCTGGCCCGTGGCAACGTTAACAATGCGGATACTCACTTTGGCATTAGCTTCTTGTTTTTTTACCCTTGAAAAGACACCTACATCACTGACTTCTTTGCGGCCGAACTCGGTAATTGAACCTACAATCAGGTAATCAGCGGCATTCTTAAGTGTCGAGTTCCCCCCCATCGCAAGTTCCTTTTCAATTTGTCCAAGATCAGCTCTTTCGAGCATAATAAATTTGCCCGTTTGAAATAATTTTGAGGACAAAATATCCATTGCTTGTTTACCGATGCGATTGTTGTCTTCATCAATAAAAAAGCCTTGCCCGTAAGTGGTCTCATTGGTGAATCGACCTATGGCAACTTTGCGTTTTAATGACTTGGTATTTAAGGCTGCTTCAGTTTGTGTTGCACTTATTGCCGCTGCGGGTTGCGCAGTGGTGACAACTTGTTTCTTATTGACTGTTGCACAAGCAGTTGTTAGGGAAGCACACATAACAAAAATAAGCGGTAAGGCTTTGTTCATTATATTAATATCCTTATAAATTATATGGACAGAAATGTTATCACCTTGCTAGTCACGGGTCTATCGGTGAAATTTCAAATGATGATTTTTTATCTTATTTTGAGTAGTGATTCAAACTTAGAGGTGATTTTAATCAGAAACTTTAAAGGAATAACTATCACAGCAGAATATCGACTGGACGCAAAACACCATTGCTTATTTTGCAACACTCGCCCGTAGCGTATATCAGTTTATGAACCTGTGAGTTAATCGCTGATTATGTAACGATCTCTCTAATAAAATCGATAAACGCATTAACCCTTCTCGAACCACGATGATTAGGTAAATATAAGGCCGAAATTGCTGCACTGGAACTGTTGGGATTTACTTGATATGACGTCAGTAAACTGATCATTTGACCACTATTAATGTCTTGTTGAATTAACCAATCTGGTAATAAAGCAATACCATGGCCTGATAACACCACTTCTCTGATCACTTCAACATTATTGGTCTTTAGCTTACCTTTAATAGGGATCCGTTGCTCTTCGTCTTCAGACAAAAACGTCCAGACCAGCTGACTACTAAAGCGCAAACATTGGTGATGTAACAAATCTGCTGGTTGCTGTGGCAGGCCATATTGTTTTATATACTCTGGACTGGCAACCACTAGCCGTCGAAACTGACCTAGGGGTCGACTGATTAACTCTTCGGTCGGTGCAGCAGAGCCCAACCTGATGGAGAGATCGATGCGCTGGGTAAATAAATCAGTAATGTCATCACTGAGCTGCAAATCCAAATCTAATTTGGGGTATTGATGCAAAAAACGGCCAATGTGTGGTGCAATAACAAAACCGCCAAATGTTGTTGGCACTGTCACGCGCAGTGGACCTGATGCCTCATCTTGGCTGTCTTTTATTTGTTCATCGGCATCTAACACGCTGTCGAGAATTTTCCTCGCACTCATGTAATAAGCCATGCCCGCATCAGACACGGTAATTTGACGAGTTGAACGGTTTAACAGCACGGTACCGAGCTCAGATTCAAGCGAATCGACCATGCGGGTTACCGATGACGTAGCCACCGAAAGATTGCGAGCCGCCGATGAAAATCCCTTCGCATCAACTGTCTCAACAAACATTTTCAACGCCAGTAATTTATCCATCTAAGATCGTACTACCTCATTGTGGTTTCTAACTTATTCAACGCGACTTAGGTTATCACCACGATAAAAATAGCCGTTACACGCTATTTTGCAGTGTAGCCTACTGCTCTATTGTATTCAGTACAATTGATAATTTTACGGTTTTTTTACGCGATATACTGCTTATCATTTGATATTGTTACTTCACTGAATTTTAAGTGATAAACAGCATTATGTGGGCAAATTTAATTTCAACTCGCTATATTTTTAGTTTTGTAGTGCTATTTTTGGTATTAACAAGTACCTGGATTATCGATTATGTATGGGGTTCACCAGCTGTAATATTATTGCTATTACAATTGGCAATCGTGGTTATCGCGTTGCAATGTAGCATCAAGCTTGCCTATTTTTCTGCCATCATTGAAGCATTAAGCTTCAATTTTTTGTTCACCACGCCGCGTTATTCACTACAAATGTTCAACATTAACGACATCATGAATTTACTGGTGTTTATTTTTGTGGCATTTGCTACCAGCAAACTAGCGCAACATTATCGTCGTCAACAGCATGAATTAAAGCAGGCGCAACTTAGAAATAGTATCTTGTTGTCTGTGTCTCACGATCTGAGAACGCCACTGGCGACCATTATTGGCACATTAACGACACTCAAAGAATACATGGCTAAACTTAGCGAGTTTGAAAAGCAGGAGTTGCTCGATAGTGCAACAGCTGAAAGTCATCGATTACATCAATACATTGAAAATTTACTGCAAGCAACCAGGATGCAGCATGGAACATTGACGTTTAAAAAACTGCCTGTATCTATTATTAGTGTGATTGATCGTGTTGTTGAACGTTTTAGCGATGGCTCGAACCGAATTGCCTTGAACACGGAAAAGGTTTCGCAGTTATACATTAGTAGCTCATTGATTGAGCAGGCGATATTTAATGTTGTTGATAATGCCCTCCGATATTCCCCGAAAAATAAATCTGTCAGTATCAGCCTTTATTGCGCCCAAGATTATGTTCATATTGATGTCCAAGATCATGGCCAAGGCATTGATCCCAAATACGCAGACAATATATTTGAGCTTTTTTATTCAAGCCACGATCACCAACCTAGTGACTCTGGCAGTGGATCGGGTATTGGACTTGCCGTTTCAAAAGGGATAATTGCCGCGCATCAAGGCCATATTTCATTCATTCCTGTTGAGCAAGGCTGTTTAATCCGCATTGCGCTCCCCATAAGTAAACGTGAGGCATAAATGACTTATAAAATACTGGTCGTTGATGATGAACCGCAAATTCATACCTTTATTCGTATTTCGTTAACGGCTGAAGGTTATTGCTATGTTGGTGCGCAGTCTATTGAAGAAGCTAAAACTATATTCAATCAACAGCGTCCTGAAGTGATTATTTTAGACTTAGGTTTACCTGATGGAGATGGCATAGATTTCCTTAACTATGTCCGCCACAGCAGCAAAACACCTGTGCTTATTTTGACAGCAAGAGATCAAGAAGACGAAAAAATCCGCTTATTAGAGGCTGGAGCAAACGATTATCTGATCAAACCCTTTGGTGTAAGAGAATTAATCGCACGTATTAAGGTATTAGTGAGAGATTTAGTCATCAATGAGCCTGTCACAGATGTAATCAAACATGGGGCATTAAGCTTACAAAAAAGTACTCATCAGTTCTGGATTAATGGTAATGAATTAGCGTTAACAAAAAAAGAGTTCGCCTTTATTGAGCTCTTACTGGCTCAGCCGGGAAATCTGGTTAAGCAAGAAGTCCTGCTCAAACGGATTTGGGGACCAAGTCATCAGGAGGACACTCATTATCTGAGAATTATGGTTAGCCAATTACGTAAAAAACTCAATAACACTGTTGAGCAACCATTTATCAAAACCGAAGCCGGATTAGGTTATCGATTAAATATAGTGGCGGAACCTGATGATCAGTGATCGCTCGGTATATCAAGTTATCGATCGGGCTATCAAGTTATCGATCGGGCTATTTCGTTTTCTTTTTATCAACAAAAATACAGGTCATAAATGGCACATTTTACAGTAATTGGCTTAGGCCGTTTTGGAGTGTCAGCTTCTTTAGAGCTGATCCATTTAGGGCACACGGTAACAGGCGTGGATCTTGACCCTAAAATTGTCGAGAAATACGCAGAAGATCTAACCGAGTCGGTTATATGCGACTCTTCAGATGAGAGCGTTTTGAGGGAGCTTAATCTGTGTACGAGTGAGGCGGTGTTGGTGGCAATTGGAGAGGACATGCAATCAAGTTTGCTCTGTACTCTGGCCCTTAAAAATATTGGTGTTAAAAATATATGGGTAAAAGCCAGTACCAAAGCCCATCATACTATTGTGTCTAAACTCGGAGTACAAAGGATCATTCATCCCGAAGATGAAATGGGCATTCGAGTGGCTCAGTCACTCAATTATCCTATGGTGAATAATTATCTTGCCATTGGTCATGGCATTTATGTTGTGGAGATCCATATAAAACAGATCCTCAACGGTCAGACATTATCGCAAGTATTAGGCGACGTAAAAAACACCATTAAGCCAATAATGGTTAAACGGGAGGAAACTATTTTCTCTCAGCTCGAGCCTTTATTTGTATTACAGGCTAACGACATCTTGCTGCTGTGTGGCACGCGTGCTCAATTAAAATACGTTGCGCCAAGGCTGGTATAACATGATTTTATGGCATCCCTCTATCACGCCTATTGAGCGAAAACCCAAAGCGGGTAAGAAATTATTTGCAGCACCGCCGCTTATCTTATGTGGCAGCTTTGTCGTATTAATCTTGCTAGGGTCAGTGTTATTAAAATTACCGATAGCCACTTATGTCCCAATAAGCTGGCTTCAAAGTATCTTCACTGCCACCTCAGCGGTAACGGTAACAGGATTAGTCGTTGTTGATACTGGCACGGCTTTCACGCCTTTTGGTCAGATTGTTATTGCCATATTAATTCAATGTGGTGGTTTGGGTTTGATGACGTTTGCCATTGTGACCTTAATCGCATTAGGGGGTAAGATTGGCTTTTTACAAAGTACTGTCGCACGAGAAGCATTTAATCAAACCGACTCGTCAACCTTAGTTTCAACAGCGAAATCAGTGATCATTTTTGCGCTCATTGTTGAATGCATTGGTATGCTAATTTTGACCCTGTATTGGCGTAATGAATTAGGTTGGGAAAAAAGCCTATTTCATGGCTTTTTTTATACTATAAGTGCATTTAACAATGCTGGTTTTGCACTCAGTGCGGACAGCTTGATGCCTTACGTTGATGATGTAGTGGTGAATATAACAATTACGTCGCTGTTTGTTATTGGCGGACTAGGATTTTCTGTTTGGATTGATCTTAATCGAAATCGAAAATGGGCGCGTTTAACTGTCTATAGCAGAATGATGATCTTGGGAACCATTTTCATTAATGCAATCGCTGTTATCCTGATTTACCTTATTGAATATGATAACCCAAATACATTAGCGCCACTGAGCGAGTCTGGAAAATGGTTAGCGTCTTGGTTTCAAGCATTAACCCCCAGAACTGCGGGCTTTAATACACTGGCGATTGATCAACTTGAAGATGCAACTACGGCAGTCATGTTGATGTTAATGTTTATCGGTGGCGGCTCGATGAGTACCGCAAGTGGCATAAAAGTGGTGACATTTATGATTTTAATATTAGCCACTTACTCCTATTTTAGGCGTGATGAAGCGGTTTACGTGTTTAAACGTGAAATTCCAAAAGAAACCGTCAGCAAAGCGTTTGCATTAACCATCATGTCTATCGGAGTCAGTTGTTTAGCCATATTCTCTCTGTTACTCAGTGAGAAAGCCCCTATGTTGGATATCATTTTTGAGGCAATCTCGGCCCTAGGTACAGTTGGCTTATCAAGAGGTTTAACTGCCAATCTGTCTAGCGCTGGCGAACTTATCATTATCTTCCTGATGTTTATGGGACGCTTAGGACCGTTAACATTGGCCTATTTCCTCGCGAGCCCTCGGATTACTAAGCTTCGTTATCCATCAACCAAACTGGCTATTGGATAACTTATATCAACAAAGGTTAGACAACGAATATCACTCATGTACGACCATAGTAAAACTTGATAAAAATTAAGTTTCATCAAAGGTAATAACGCAATAGTTTCATAAATTATCCGAGGACGAATGTCATTTTTTGATAATAAAGTTTGATCACTTTCAAACTCACTTTTGACATTTCCGAGTTGGAACATTAATGTTAATTCGTGAGTTTTAGGTTAAATTTCCTATGTGTAACGTTTGGTTAAGGGGCGGGCTTTAGCCCGTCCCAGAGAGCGAAGCGAACGATTTGAACCATTTGTTAAGTTTCTGTAATGTCAATTACATGTTCGGGTAAAAATATTACTTCATCATCAAGAAATAGATAATCTTGCTCACTTGCTGATACAGGCATGTTGTTGAGTATGCCTTTATAATATGGGCCGACCTTACCGGTTACTATGACCCACATGCGTTCACCGAACGTACCATCATCATCTGGATCGGATGGGTCGGATGGAACTTTAATAATAAATATAAGTTTAACGATGTCGCCTGCCTCTAGCGTCTGTCTATCTTCCTCTGTCGGCATATCAAAAGTTTCTGGAGTTCTATGGTGTTGAGCCAGCCCACTTCGGAGTTCATAGCCATCTAAATCTAATGTTGCCAAGCGCAATTCAGTAAAGTCTGCTGCTTCTTGCGCCCCCCATTTAGGCCGCTTCCCAATTTCTGGAATCGTATGCAGTGGCTCGTTAAATATGGTGCGTAAAAGAAGCTCGATAGAGCCTTCGATTGCATCCTCTGCTCTCATATCAATAGCGAATATTCCAGAAAAATGGGGCGGTATCGAGCAATCCGCTCCTGGTTCAAATCCTCCGCCGCGTACTACAGGAATAAATTTTTCACGCTGTACCCCAGCAGCAATATGTCCCGATATGATCTGTTGCTCGTAACCCACACCACCCTGGCGTTTCATGGATTTTTCATAGTAATTTGGTGTGCAAACAATAATGACATGGCCGCACTCTACTATTTCCCGCTCCATGAATTGGGTAAGGCTTTGGCCTGGCTTCACATGCCATTGATCAAGCTTGACATCTACACCATTCATTCTAAGGCGTTGCGCTATTTCTCGAACCCATGTTTTATGTTCTTCGGAATCCCAAGAATAAGAGATCAATGCGTTTGGGATTTCATCGTTGCTCAAATTTATCCCCTTGAAACTTACAGCGTATTAGCGAGAATTCCGATAAACATCCTGAGAAGCTCACCAAAACTCAACATCCATACTGCTTTAATTATTAATAATTTTAGTAACTTATCAGCTTAAATAACCCAAATCAATCACCTTTTAGTCTAGGCAAAAGCGAGAATTTAGATAATCGAGAATAATACAAACTCGTTATGTAGAGCAGAT
>NZ_JBGOOV010000023.1:0-84578 GCF_041439795.1 Shewanella sp. 5S214 | reverse complement strand
AGGCTGAGCCGTCAGATTTACAGTCTGATCCCTTTGGCCACTCGGGAACCCCTCCTCAATTGCGGTCGCCATAGTAGTCAGAAACCTTTTGTATGTAAAGTGTAAAGTTGAATAAATTACTAAAGTTTATGACTGTTTGGTCGATAAAATAGCATCGAGCAGTAGTTGTGATGTTTTTATATGCAAATTGAGTCAACATTAGTCAATGAATTACAAATAGGGAACCGATTAAACGTCGCGATTGAACATAATCGTCGCGGTGAATTTGGCTTGCTATTGGCTATGCTGTCTGTAGATGCTCGTGATATGGCACAGTTTCAATTAGAAACTGACACTGATAACACGCAAATGTTACGCAACAAATTTTCTGTACCGCAACCGCAGTTATTAGTTGATGATATTTCTGTCCATCCAGACACTTTTGATCACGCGATGATATTTCAGCAACAAGGTGCCAGACAGTTTCAACTGCAACAAGCATTAACACCTGAAGCTCTGGTCATCAGAGGGTCGCAATCTGATGCTATGGTCGAAGTATTAAGTAACTGTGATTACCTCACTAAAAATAAAGCGATCAATGCTTACCAGCAACATACTCCCATAGAAGACATGCATTTTTTAGATCAACTCAGCACGCAGCGTAAGATATCAAACACGTTAGCACTTCAGCTAGCATAAGCCTGTAATGCGGTGATCTTGTTTAGATTAAGTGAATACTTTTAGGATTTGTGAGCATGGCAAATAAATGGCTGCTTGATCTACGTTATATTGATAAGTGACCGTTAAATTAACTAGTGGGTGAAGTCATGATTAAACAAATTAAACAGCAGCAAGGCCTTGTAAGCGATAGTTGTACCGAATGCGGAAGTTACGTCGATATTGGTGCCGTAGTTGAGGCAGAAGATACATTATTAGTGCTTAGTTTTGCTGGTGATGATGCATTGTCACAAGCTCAAGCGATGCAGGAAATTGCTCAGCAACGTTTTGCTGATACAAAAGCTGTCATTATTGATGCCGATAATACCATTGAACTCAAGCTTGATTTCGCTTTTAGTGTAGAGAAAATGATTTTTCAACTTGAAAATCAACTGTAGATCTTTCTGCAGTGTAATGAAAAGAAATATTGGTTATATGTTTGTTGTTAAAGATTTTTATTCGAGTATCCCTCGCGTAATATTAATCCTAGTAAAGCGTAACAATGTATTACCAAAGGATTGCTGTTTTTAAGTATCGCGTGTAATCTGCGTTACTTAACTAAAGACATAGTAGCTTTTGCTAATGTAACTTTATGATGCCTTTAACGCGAGTTTTACTCTCTAAGTATTGCTATAACATGTTGACTCACACTCAGAATACCAGAACCAATAATGATAAGTATTTTGAGTTACAAACGTTATAGATTTAGGAAATGAAACCATTTTTTTCGGGATGTAAATGAGTCGAAGAGAACACCAGCACTTATTGGAATTAATTGTAAATTCCAGTGCAAAACAACAAGGTGATTTCACCAAAACCGCAGAGCTGGTTTGTCAATTGCTGCGGGATTATTTTAAAGCATCATTTGTGTCTGTTTGGTCATTACGACATAAAAACAATGATGCCTTGCTGGTTGATGAACGCCTTATTTCTGAGCATGCATTGGTTGCAAGTGATGTGGACCAGACGCTGGTGTATACCTCCCATTTGAAACAAATGACCATTGATCCACAGTACATCAACGAACTACGTTGTCATCGCTACATATTATCTACTGACAATGCTCATATTAACCTCGTCGACACTTTTTCTGATTACTACCAACACCACAATATTGTTACCAGTATTGATATTGCCATCCGAATTAATGGCCATATCGAGGGCGTATTATCGGTGGAAAGTTGCCAACAGACTCAATGGGGTAAATTAGACATTCAGCTTGCAATCCAATGTGCAGATCAGCTGGCGTTAGCCTTGTCTACACGTTATACCTATGACAGTAATGAACAAATTCATTTGTTACGCAATGCCACAGAGCAATCAGAACATGTTGTTATGCTGGTCAATATCGATAGTCGTATTATTGAGTACGTGAATAGTGCTCATCAAAAAATGACTGGATTGCTTCGCAATAACGTTGAACATCATAGCGTTTCTAATCTCGATATTTTTAGAAACGCTCCTAAACTACTTGATCATATCATCGAAAAATTACGCGCTAGTGAAGTTGTGGAAGGCGAACTTAAGCTGACACGCACCGATGGCAGTGAATATTGGCTAAAGTATCATATTAAGCCGTTTGTCACCGAACAAGGTAAACATTATGCGCTAGTTTCCAGTTATGATAATTCCGCAGCATTTTTACATAAAGTGGCATTAGAACGTTTAGCTTGGCATTGTGCGTTAACCGGTTTGCACAATCGTAGTCATTTTACCCCCATACTTGATCGCGCTGCTGATGGCATATTAATCCTCATTGATTTATTGGGCTTCAAGCGTTTTAACGATACTCATGGCCATGAAGATGGCGATGCTTTACTGATTGAGGTAGCACGACGATTAAAACATTTTGCAACGTCTGCCAATGCGATTGATGTCGCAAGGATCGGTAGCGATGAGTTTGCTGTGTTATTGCCTCCAGTGACTTCTGAAATCGAAGTCGAAGCCATTATTAGCCGTTTGTATATGAATTTGGCGGCGCCATCAATGATCTCCAGAGCCAAAATACAACCTAACCCCGCTATTGCCGTGGTAGACATCAAGTCTGTTGTGGGCTTATTTACTCCGTTATCCTGTGCGGATATTACTTTGCAATATGCCAAGAAGAAAAACGATAATAATTACCAATTTTTTAATGAAGCGTTACTTGAAACATTTACCACTAAAGCGGAAATAGAGCGAGATTTGCAGCATGCGATTCGCGGCCGTGAGTTTGAGCTGTACTATCAACCTTTGATGGATCTCCAGCATCATCAATACATTGGTGCTGAAGCATTAATTCGCTGGAATCATCCTAAAAAAGGGGTGCTGTATCCAGGCACGTTTATTGAAATAGCAGAACAAACCGGGATGATTAATCAAATTGGTGAATGGGTATTAGAGGCGGCCTGTAAGCAATTAAATTTATGGCAACATAAAAACGTTAACATTACCATGCATGTCAACGTGTCAGCGCGACAATTTTTTAGTGGCAATTTGTATGAACTCGTATGGCTATTAATCACCCGCTATCGAATTAAGCCCAATACATTGATCCTTGAAATCACTGAGACTGAACTCATGGGTGACATTCGCTATGCGATTAATTTATGTCATGAGTTGGCAGAATTAGGTGTTGGCTTAGCGATTGATGATTTTGGTACTGGTTACAGTTCGATGAAATACCTTAAACAGTTTCCTATTTCCAAATTAAAAATAGATCGCTCATTCATTATGGATATATCTTCCAGCCGCGAAAGTCGTGAGATTGTCAGTGCCATCATCGCTATGGCGAAAGCACTGAACATTTCATTAACCGCTGAAGGGGTGGAAACGACAGAGCAAGAAGCCTTTTTAACCCTAAGCGGTTGTCATCAAGCCCAAGGATTTTTGTATAGCCCTGCAATACGGGTGAATGATTTTGGTTTATTCATTAATAACCACCAGTCTGCGACTACAGTTAACATGCAACCTGAATCATTTATCGCTTAGTTTTGAGATTTTGTTAGTGTTTATCTTTCATGTGACATTAAGACATTCTCTAGTTCAGAAACACATGTAAGGTAAGTTGGATAGCGTCTTTTTACTTATACACTAGGGCGGTTCCAAGCGATGTTTGAACTAAAGCGGTGAACGATTTGCATGAATTAAAAAAGGAAGTCATGCATCTAACTTCCTGTTATTTAACTGAGTCGTTAAGCCTTAAAGTCTAAATTTTTCAATTTCTGCTTTCATCGTTTCGGCTAACTTAGCTAATTCATTACTGGCGGCACTGCTTTGTTCCGCTCCGGCAGCGGTTTGATTGGAAATATCACTGATACTCGTAATGTTGCGGTTTATCTCTTCTGTCACCGAACTTTGTTCTTCCGCTGCAGTGGCAATTTGTGAATTCATGGCATTAATTTGATCAACACTGTCAGTTATTTCAGCTAATGCATCACCCGCTTTTTGTGCTTCCGTTGCCGTTTGTTGTGCATTTTCAGCCCCTTGCACTAAACGTTGAGTCGCATCTCGGCTAGCTTTTTGTAAGTTTTGAATCGTTTTCTGTATTTCTTGGGTAGACTGTTGTGTACGACTGGCCAAGGTTCTAACTTCATCTGCTACCACAGCGAATCCTCGACCCTGCTCACCAGCACGAGCCGCTTCTATGGCCGCATTTAATGCTAATAAATTCGTCTGTTCAGAGATGGCTTGGATCACGTCGACAACACTGCCAATATCTTCAGCATGTTGTGCCACTGATTTCATTGCTGAGACTGACTCTTGCATTTCAATCGATAAGCGTTCAATTCTGGCAATACTCTCTTTAACCACCTGTTGCCCTTTAGACGCAGCATTATCTGTATGTTCAGAGGCTTGAGCAGCCGAACTGGCACTCTGGGCCACATCATGTACCGTTGCGGAAAACTGATGGATAGCGCTAGCAATACTCTGAGTTTGTTGTTGCTGTTCGAGAATATTTAGTTTTGTTTGCGCCGCAACTGCCGAGTTTTCTTCTGATGCGCTTGCCAACAAGAATGTAGATTGGTGCATTGATTTAACGATACTTTGAAAACTATAAACAATCTGATTTACGTAAGTAGCTATGTGGGTAAATTCATCGTTCCCCGTCAAATGGATCCGTTGGGTCAAATCACCCAAGGAAATTTTATTCGCGCTATCTTCTAAATGCTGTGATGCTAATTTGATGCGTTTAATAATCACTAAGGATAAAAAGGTGATAATTATCATACTCAACAGCACTGCTATGATTACCTTTATCCGGAACGCACTAATATTCTTCTCTGATTGTTCAAAATTAGCTTTTGCTTCAGCAATTTGTATATCCAGAAAGCCTTGGGCCTCTGCAGAGACTAATTTGAAAACAGGATTAATATCCTTTAATAGAATCATATTTGCTTGTCTGAATTTGCCCGCATTTAATTCTACCAATGCCCGATTAAAACCGTTATCTGTGATGACATCAAGTTGATGAACCAATCTGTTAACTTGGGCTCTTTCATCGGTATTTAAATTGGAGCTTAGAATTTCATTATCAATAATATCATGGAGTATTTTCAACGATTGATTAATATCATTAATGTGTATGTCAGTTGGGTGATCATGGAGTTTGGCAAATTCTGATGAGGGATCATGCTGCAAGGATAACAACAAGGCACTTCTTGCATTGCCTAACTCATCTAATACTTTGCCGGCTCGAATGGTATGTTGCATGCCCTGCGAGTATAGGTCATCAATTGAGTTTGTGGCTTGTTGCATACCTGATATACCTTGATATGCTAAAAATAATAGTGCGCCTAAAGTGATTAACATGCTCAACGTCAAGCGAGCACTAACTGATTGCAGTTTTTCAGTAAACTTGGATGGTTTAGCTTGGCTTGAATCTTGGCTAGGCTGTTGGCCAGATAATGATGTCATAAAATATCCTTTATTTTCGACACAACCTAGTGTGCTCAATATAAATAAGATAAATAAAATGAATATTACACATTAATTAAATTTATATATGAGAGGTGGTTAACATATTGTTAACAAAATCAGATCGACGTTGCTTGACCGATAATCAATTAGACTTTTTAAACTGAGTTGATGACGAAAAGACAAGCGTGATCAGATAAGATTTATTGAGTATGAAGGCGAGGTCATTTCTGCCATATTGGTTACATCTTGAACAAATAGATCAGGTTATTGATCAGCTAAAAAGTGCATCTATGCACTTTTAGCTGATGATATGGCACAGTGATAATTAAGCGGCATTATTGGTTTTGCTGTTTTAACTCATGAGCTTGGCACAGCACTGTTTAAACTTTTTGCCGCTATGGCAAATACAAGCATCATTTCGACCGGGTAAACGATTGTGCATTTGTGTTCCACTAGTATAAAGCCAATGGCCATCTTGTTGGATAAACGATGAACGCTCATATATCGCATCGATCTTTTTATCTTCGATAAACCATGCTTTAAAAATCACTTCACCTTTTTCAGCGCATCGTGTCGAAGAAAGCACTTCTAATCCCAACCACTGCGTTTTAAATTGTGCCAGCTGCTTCTCGGTTAATCCCTGTAAATGATCCGCATGATGAGTCACAATTAAATAATGAAATTGCTTTAACACAAAGGCGCTATAACGAGAGCGCATTAATCGCTCTGGTGTGTCAGCCACAGCCTGATTCAGATGAAATGGCTGACAACATTGAGCATAGTCGACGGCGCTGCCACAAGGGCAATACGTGCTGTTAGTGTCTATTAAATCATTATGGTTCATTGAGTTTATTCTTTTGCAGCGGTAATAAATTGGCGACCGTAATAAAGATTGGGAACGGGTTTGGCATCATAGTAAAAATGGGGCGCAGCATGGGTGTTCGAATCAACACTAATTTTCCATTGCTGTTTGTTATCTTTACTAAAAACAGTCACAAATTTACCAGCAAATTCACTGACAGGTTCTCCTGAATCTTTTCCTGGATGAAAACGCACTAAATAATAACCCACATCAGTTGCGCTATTGGGCTCGTTGTGTCGTACCAGTACTCTGAAGTCGACTTCAAGTTTGGCATTTTTTCGTTTAATTTTGTTAAAAAATTGGCTGTACAGGCTAAGAATATTTTCTTTACCGCTAATGATACCTCGGTCTTGTGTTTCAGAGATATATACAGCATCGTCGGTATATATTTGTTCTATCGCGGCAAGATCTAATTGTTCAAATGCCTGCGTCAATTTTGTAAAATTAGCATTCAACGTTTTATGGGGTATAGATTCTGTTGCATAAACGTTCATGGTGCTTAGGCACACACTAACGGTTAGCAATATCAATAACCTGAGCGTATTCATTAAGGACAATATTCTTTTCAAGGAATGGTTCTCTTTTTTATCTAGTGTAAATCAATAATGGCAAGCGATACCGTAACGATAACTATAAATTAATCATCCACTTTGCTAAAGCATAGAATCTTTACAAAGTATGTTGGAGGTGGCACATGTCGTTAAGTGATGACGAATTATTTTTACAAGAAATGGCCGATGTTAGTCCTCTTAAGCAAGAACATCAGTCGCATACAGACCCAAGATGGCTTAATCCGTTAAGTGTAACAGATGCTCAATTGGCAAAGCGAGCAGCAGCGGAACAACATGAGTTGTTACAGTTATTGCCTACCGATCCTTATTTATTTACAGCGGTTGAGCCCGATGATGTAGTGAGCTATAAAATGGATGGGATTCAAGATGAAGTATTTACCCAACTGCGCCTTGGTAAATACCGATTCAATACCGTGTTGGATTTACATCAATATAGGCTCCCGCAGGCCCGTGAAAGTTTACTTAGTTGCGTGCTAGGTGCTTATGAACGCGGTGAACGTAATATTTTGGTTATTCATGGCAAGGGTTATAAAAGTAAACCTTATTCAGGGTTAATGAAATCAGCGGTATGCCATTGGCTAAGATTTATTGAACCCGTTACCGCGTATCATTCGGCCACAAAAGAATGTGGTGGAGTAGGTGCGGTATTTATCATGCTAAAAAAATCACCGCAAAAAAGAATTGAAAATAGTGAACTGAATAGAAAGGGTCGTGGTTTTAGGTAGGTTTTATCGGGTGTATGTTGCATCGAAAAAGCCAGTCATATTATAAAAGCAAAAAATAATCCCAAAAATTTAACTGCCGATGTTGTTTGGTTGAAAAAATTTGATGGCAAATAACTTTTTTAACTAAGCACTAATTAGCGCTAACATTTGTATTTTGACGATATTTTTTATTCATACTCTTAGTCGCTCAAGTCAGCATTACCAGTTTCGCTGTTGGCTTGCTTCGTGCGTTTTGCATACCTAGTGATATTTGTAGTGGAGCAAAGCCATATCGTTAAGCTTTTGCAGTCATGTTATCTCACCTGTCACCACTGAATGCTTCAGGCCAAGGTTAACAGGCAGCCATTTTGAACACATACTTGTGTTTGCCTCAAGCGTCTTTATTTCTATAAATACTAACGTAATGAATGGGCTAGAGTATTGGCAATATCACACTAGGTTTGTATAACGGCAATGTAAAACTAAGCGTTACATAGGCTCTGCGTTGGCATTAATCTCTCCTGCACACTGCTCCGTTGGTTCTTTAACACCTCGATGCTTTTCTTCTAGATCCCAGCAATCTTGGTTTTATTTCTACGGTTTAGTGGTATCGGTGAATACTTGTCTGTGCAATAGAGCTATCAATAAACTCACAGGCCTAAGGCAATGTCATTTCTAATCGTTTTCATCATAAGCCAATGTCTTTGACGTAGTGGGCAGCGTTTAGAGTAAGCCCATTATCTGTCAGTACATAGTGGTATTAGAAAGTGCAATAATGGCTTGATTAACACTGTCTATGGTGGCGTTTTTTAAAAGTAAATCCATTTGTGTAATTACAGTGACCGAATTCTCATGTCATAAAGGCGCAGGATCAATTTGAGACGGTCGTTTTAAAGGCAAGTGTATCTAGTGTGTGTCCTTTCTAACTGTTGATATCTGCCAACCACAAAATAGCAAACTTTGTATAATAGTTAACAATTTGGCAGGTTTATTGCTGTTTGTGATGTTGATGTTGTTAAAGAAAGCTAACAATTTCGATTGACATCTGTTCGCTCAATGATTAATTTAAACGGGTGTTTAAATTAACTTGGGTCTTGGAATGGCAAGTCGTACTGATACAAAAACAAGAATACTCGACGCAGCTGAAAAGTTGTTTGCTGAAAGAGGTTTTTCTGAAACGTCGTTGCGACTGATCACCAGTAAAGCTGAAGTCAATTTGGCATCGGTCAATTACCATTTCGGTTCGAAAAAAGAATTAATTCGCGCAGTACTCGCAAGATACTTAGATGTATTTATGCCAAGCGCTGCGATAGAAATTAAACGCATACATCATGCGCCTGAAGATGCGTCACTAAATGAAATTTTTTCTGCTTTAATTAAGCCATTACTCGAGCTTAACAAAGTGCGCAATGGCGGCACGATTATTTTCTTGCAGCTGTTGGGTCGTGGTTACATTGAAAGCCAAGGGCATTTACGTTGGTTTATCACCACGCATTATGGCGAACACTTAGCGACTTTTGTGCAAGCCGTATCGGCCAGTGCACCGCATATTCCCGCAGCTGAAATGTTTTGGCGTTTGCATTTCACCCTCGGGACGATAGTATTTACCATGGCTTCTGCAGATGCGTTAAATGAAATTGCCGCCGCTGAGTATGGTGAACATAACAACATTGAAGCGATTCTTCGTAAAGTCATCCCCTACATGGCAGCAGGTGTTGCTGTTCCTGTGTTAACAAACTAAGAAGGTATAAAATGAGTATCGTCATATTGCTAGTTGTAGCGATCATTGTCCTCTTTGGCGTACGTAATATCAGGATGCAATTTATTACGCGTCCAGTATTTTCGTTCTTCAAAAAAGTGTTACCTCCTTTGTCGAGTACCGAGAAGGAAGCAATGGAAGCGGGTGATGTTTGGTGGGAAGGTGAGTTATTCCGTGGTAAGCCAAACTGGAACACCTTACACGGTTACGGTAAGCCAACGTTAAGTGCTGAAGAGCAGGACTTTATAAATAATCAAGTTCAAACCGCATTAACCATGATCGACGATTTTGATATTGTTCATAATCGCAAAGATTTACCGCCAGAGTTGTGGCAGTACTTTAAAGAGCAAGGTTTTTTTGCGTTAATTATTCCTAAAAAATTCGGTGGTCGTGAGTTTTCTGCTTATGCAAACTCAACCATAGTAGCAAAAATTGCTACGCGCAGTGTCAGTGCGGCGGTTACCGTTATGGTGCCTAATTCTTTAGGCCCTGGTGAGTTACTGACGCATTATGGTACTAAAGAACAAAAAGAACGTTGGTTACCTTCACTGGCTGTGGGTAAAGATATTCCATGTTTCGCATTAACAGGCCCAGAAGCGGGCAGTGATGCTGGTGCTATTCCTGATGTCGGTATTGTGTGTCGCCGTGAGTTTGAAGGCGAAGAAACATTGGGCTTAAGTTTAACCTGGAACAAGCGTTACATTACTTTGGCTCCTGTCGCGACGGTTTTGGGATTGGCCTTTCAAATGCGCGATCCTGACGGATTGTTAGGTGATGTTAAAAATATAGGGATCACCTGTGCGCTTATCCCAACAGATCATCAAGGTGTTGAAATCGGTCGTCGTCATAACCCATTAATGATGGCGTTTATGAACGGGACAACCAGTGGTGAAGATGTATTCATTCCATTGGATTGGATTATTGGTGGACCACAGTTTGCCGGCAAAGGTTGGCGTATGCTGGTTGAATGTTTGTCTGCTGGGCGTGGTATCTCATTACCTGCACTCGCTACGGCATCTGGCCATGTGGCGACTAAAACGACCACTGCTTATAGTTATGTTCGTCAACAGTTCGGTATGCCAATCGGACATTTTGAAGGCGTACAAGAAGCTACAGCGCGAATTATCGCTAATACTTACCAACTTGAAGCTGCTCGTCGTTTAACTACTCAAGGTATCGACTTAAAAGTGAAACCTTCTGTGGTGACCGCGATTGCTAAATACCACATGACCGAGTTAGGCCGTGATGTATTAGAGGACGCGATGGATGTTCAGTCTGGTAAAGGTATCCAATTAGGACCTAAAAACTACCTAGGTCATGCGTATATCGCCACACCTATTTCAATTACGGTAGAAGGTGCAAATATCCTGACTCGTTCATTGATGATTTTTGGTCAAGGAGCAACGCGCTGTCATCCATATGTTTTGGCGGAAATGGAAGCCGCAGCAATGGAAGATGAGACATCAGCTTTAGATCGTTTCGATTCATTGTTACTGGGTCATATTGGTTATGCCATTGGCAATGCATTACGCTCATTTGGTTATGCATTAACCGGAAGTCGTTTAGGCAGTGCACCAGTGAGTGGTCCGACTCAACAATATTATCGTGATATGACGCGGATCTCTTCATCGCTTGCGATAATGACTGATTTATCGATGTTGATTATGGGTGGCGATCTTAAACGTAAAGAAATGATTTCTGCGCGAATGGGTGATGTATTAAGCCAGTTATACCTAGCATCTGCGACATTGAAATTGTTTGAAGATAATGGCCGTCAGCAAGATGATTTACCTGCTGTACATTATGTGATGACAGAGCGTTTACATCTAGCGGCAAAAGCACTCAATGATGCTATTCGTAACTTCCCGAGCAAAATCGCTGCGGTATTGCTACGAGTATTGATATTCCCATTAGGAAATCATTTCAATGCACCAAGTGATAAATATGCGGTTGATTTAGTTACTGGTATGCTCAAACCTGGACCTGCTCGTGACCGTATTACCTTCCTATGCAGTGATGTTGAAGGTGATGAAAGTGGTATCGCTGAAGTAGAGCAGGCTTTCTTGGCAAAATATGCTGCGAAAGATTTGTATAAGAAGCTAAAGAAAGCGCAACGTAGTGGTCATTTAAAATCTAAGCTGCCAATGCTTGAGTTATTTGAGCAAGCACTAGAAAAAGACATTATCACCAAAGCGGAACATAAACAGCTTGTTGAGGCAGATGTATTGCGTTTAGCGGCTATAAATGTTGATGATTTTGATAAGATTTAATCAGAATTAATAAAACCCTTTAATGGTTTTATAAAACCTTTGTGTAAATAGCCCTGACTCTGTCGGGGGCTTTTTTTACTATGGCAAACTAAATTAACAAGTTATCGGTCTGAGAAGGGAAATATCAAAGTGCATAAAGCAGAATATCTTAAAATACACCCATAAAAAAGCCAATCCGGAGATTGGCTTTAAAGTGTCGAGTCTACTGCAATATACCTGCTATTGAGTATGCCTCATGACATGCAATATCAATTAAGCAACGATCAATACTTTGCAAGTGTTAGTGCCACCAATGGTTTCCATCGCGTCACCTTTAGTCATCAGGACCATATCACCACTGACCAAATAACCTCTGCTAACCATACAGTTTAATGCTTCTTTAGCAAGCTCATCTGCAGGATATGCTGTTGAGTCAAACTCAATTGGCTGTACACCACGGTACATTGCCATGCTGGCCAATGTCTTTTGATGACGAGATAAAGCAAAAATTGGTAAACCAGAGCTGATACGTGACATTAATTTTGCTGTCGCGCCAGATTCAGTTAACGAAATAATGGCTTTAACGCCAGGCAAGTGGTTAGCCGCATACATGGTTGAAAGCGCGATAGTTTCTTCAACTGAAGAGAAACGCTGATCCATACGGTGCTTAGACACATTAACACTTGGATGTAATTCTGCACCTAAACAAACGTTCGCCATTGCCATAACCGTTTCTTCAGGGAAGTCACCAGCAGCGGTTTCCGCTGACAGCATTACCGCATCGGTTCCGTCTAACACAGCATTCGCCACGTCCATGACTTCAGCTCGTGTTGGCATCGGGCTTGAAATCATCGATTCCATCATTTGTGTAGCAGTGATCACGGCTTTGTTTAGTTGGCGAGAACGCTCAATTAAGCGTTTTTGCACAGCAACAAGTGCAGCATCACCAATTTCAACACCTAAATCACCACGAGCAACCATGACAACATCTGAAGCGCGGATAACATCATCCATTGCTTCGTCAGTTTCAACCGCTTCAGCACGTTCAACCTTAGCAACGATTAATGCGTAGCTACCGGCTTCTTGTGCAAGCTTACGTGCTAAGTCTAAATCAGCACCTGTACGAGGGAATGACACAGCAAGGAAATCAACATTGATCAATGCAGCCGTTTTAATGTCTGCCATGTCTTTTTCGGTAAGGGCAGGAGCGGTTAAGCCGCCACCTTTTTTGTTGATGCCTTTGTTGTTCGATAACGGGCCAGCAACAGTAACAGTAGTAAAGACTTTATGGCCTTCAACACGGTCAACTTTCAGCTGCACACGACCATCATCAAGCATTAAGATATCGCCAATGACAACATCATCAGGCAGTTGCTTATAATCAATACCCACTTGATCCTGATCGCCTTCGCCTTTAGCTAAGTCAGCATCGAGGATAAAGTTATCACCCAAGTTAAGTTTGATTTTTTTGTTATCTTTAAAGGTAGAAATGCGAATTTTAGGACCTTGTAAGTCTCCTAAAATAGCGACATGTTTACCCAATTCTTTAGCAATTCTACGAGTATCCGTAGCACGCTTTAGATGATCTTCTGGTGAACCGTGTGAGAAGTTAAGTCTAACGACGTTAGCGCCTGCTGCGATAATTTTTCGTAAATTGTCATCGCGGTCAGTTGCTGGCCCAAGTGTTGTAACGATTTTAGTTCTGCGGAACATGAGATACTCCGTTAATGATAAGAAAGATTTTGTGTTAAATAGAATTCGGTTATTAAAGTGCTCTTGTGATCTTGGCACTAAAATGATGTCACTATATTAACAGACATTCTCAGTAAATGTAGTAAAGTTACCAACAAAAAGATCGTTTTTAATGTGTAATTTATGTGACAGTTTCGCGGTTTTTACAATAAAAAAGGCCAAACAGAATAAAGTGTTTGGCCTAGTGAACAATAATTGATGGCTATTTATGAGCATTTACACGATCAAATAGAACTTAATTGTGTAATTATTTACCAGTTCTTTGGTAATCTTGGTGCAAAAGTCAGTTTAAAAGGTGGTTATTGTTGTTAAATCGAGCATAAAAATCACGGCTGTACATGAGTGTTAATTTAACAACCCATCAATTTAGATAGTCATATCCTTGTTTACCCGAGATTCTTTCAATACTTCTTTTACGCGTTTTAAATTATCACGGAAACGCGGACCACGGCGTAAGGTAAACCCTGTCGCGAGTACATCTATGGTAACCAATTGCGCTAAGCGTGATGCCATAGGTAAGTACATGTCAGTGTCTTCTGGTACTTCCATAGTGACAGGCAATGTACATTCAAAAGACAGTGGCGAGTTACGTGCCGTAATGCCGATGACTGCAGCGCCGTTTTCTCGAGCAATACGCGCTATTTCAATCAGTGATTTAGTTCGGCCAGTATGCGAAATTAATACCACTACATCGCCTTCATTACAGTTAATGCAGCTCATTCGTTGCATTAATACATCATCAAAACAAATCACTGGCACGTTGAAACGAAAGAACTTGTTTTGCGCATCATGGGCCACAGAAGCAGAGGCACCAAGGCCAAAAAACGAAATAGTCTTGGCTTGAGTGAGAATATCAACCGCTTTATTAATTGCCGAAGTGTCTAAACTCTGACGAGCCGTATCCAGCGATGCCATTGAAGATTCGAAGATTTTTGTTGTGTATGACTCTGGAGTGTCATCTTCTTCAACGTGTCGACTAACATAAGGTGTGCCGTTAGCAAGACTTTGAGCTAAATGTAACTTAAAATCAGGGAATCCCTTAGTGTCTAATCGACGACAAAATCGATTGACCGTAGGTTCACTAACATCGGCCATCTTTGCTAAGGTGGCAATACTTGAATGTATCGCTGTTTGCGGTGAGGCTAATATGACTTCGGCAACTTTACGTTCAGATTTACTAAATTGGGTAAGGCTTTTTTGAACCTTTTCAAGGGTATTCATAAGCAAGCATCCGCTAGAAAGTAGCTAAAAAGTAGGTAATGTAATTTTATATCATAACTTACAGGAATTACGTGAATTAAGTTATTTATTTACCGTTGATTATCAACTGTAGTTATTTTTCACGACATCGATCACGATTAAATGATTTGTAAGCCTTGGTGTTGGTGGAAAATCATAGCAGATAATAGATACTTGTGACTAGGTTAACAACAATACAAAAATTGCAAATTAAAGATGCAATATTCAAATTCTGTTGTTATATTACAACAAAAGTGTGCTTTTATTCATCTACCGAATTCGAACATGACACACACATATAATTAGGAGAGCTTTCAGCAATGGGCAAATCAATTGGAGCTAAGGCTTGCGACTTCGTACTTTTCGGTACTAAAGGCGATTTAGCTAGGCGTAAATTATTACCTTCTCTATATCAGTTAGATAAAGCAGGATTGCTTGATAAAGAAACCAAGGTAATCGGAGTAGCAAAAGACGCATTCACTCAAGAAGAGTTTGTTGCCCTAGTTACTAAAGCATTAAATACATTTGTTAAAGACGAACTTTGCCCCACCACGTTAGCGCGCTTCCTGAGTCGTTGTCATTATATCGGTACTAATTTTACAGATCCTGAAGGTTATAGTGCCTTCCACGATTTACTTGAACCAAGTAAACGCGTCATGGTGAATTATTTCGCAACTCCTCCTTCTATTTTTGGTGCTATCTGCCGTTGTTTACACGAGCAAGACCTTATTCAATCTGATACCCGTGTTGTGCTCGAAAAGCCAATCGGTACTGATTTAGAATCATCGCATGTGATTAATGACCAGGTTGCCGAGTTCTTTAACGAGAATCAGGTTTACCGAATCGATCATTATCTTGGTAAAGAAACCGTTCAAAATCTCATTGCCCTGCGTTTTGCTAACTCTTTATTCTCTTCTAAATGGGATAACCGCACCATAGATCATGTCCAGATCACGGTTGCTGAAGAAGTGGGTATTGAAGGTCGTTGGGGTTACTTTGACGGTGCGGGTCAAATGCGCGACATGATCCAAAACCACTTATTACAAGTGCTGACCTTGGTTGCCATGGATCCTCCCGTCAATTTAGATGCTGACAGTATTCGTGACGAGAAAGTGAAAGTGCTTAAGTCACTGCGGCCAATTAACCAAGACAATGTGTATGAAAATACCGTTCGTGGTCAATACAGTGCTGGTTTCTTAAAAGGTTCACCTGTTCCTGGCTATCTTGAAGAAGAGGATGCCAACACTCAATCCCACACAGAGACCTTTGTTGCTATCCGTGTTGATATTGATAACTGGCGTTGGGCTGGAGTGCCATTCTATTTACGCAGCGGTAAGCGTATGCCCTTTAAGAGTAGCGAAATTGTGGTGTACTTTAAAAATCCACCTCATAACTTGTATCGTGCAAGTTACCGCAATCTGCCACCGAACAAGCTAACCATTCGTTTACAACCTCATGAAGGGGTTGAAATTCAGATGATGAACAAGGTTCCAGGGCTTGAGCAAAAGCAGCGTCTACAAACGACTAAGCTCGATTTAAGCTTCAGTGATACCTTTAAAAACGAACGTATTGCAGATGCGTATGAACGTTTGTTGTTAGAAGCCATGCTCGGAAACCAAGCACTATTCGTTCGTCGTGATGAAGTTGAGCAAGCCTGGAAATGGGTTGATGGCATCATTCAGTCATGGGAACAAAGTGGTGAAAAGCCTAAATCTTATCCTGCTGGCACATGGGGACCTGTGGCATCGGTCGCATTAATAACCAAAGATGGCCGTTCTTGGGACGAGTAGGGAGCTGACATGATTAAAGATACTGTATTTAAATCCTTCGACAATCCAGCTGATTTAGAAGCCAAACTAGCTGAGAAAATTGCCCAGCAACTACAAAATGCTGTGGATACTCGAGGCAAAGCCAGTTTAGTGGTTTCTGGCGGTTCCACACCATTGAAATTATTTGATTTACTTAGCCATAAAGTAGTCGATTGGGCTGACGTTTATGTCACTTTGGCTGATGAACGCTGGGTTAACGCTGATGAAAAAGATTCAAACGAAAGGTTGGTTCGCCAGCATTTACTGCAGAATCGAGCTTCGAGTGCCAAATTTCGCGGCTTAAAAAATATGTTTGCAACCCCTGAAGCGGGTTGTGATATGACCAGCGAGTCGTTAGCTAATTTCCCGCGTCCCTTTGATGTGGTGATATTAGGCATGGGCACTGATGGGCATACATGCTCTTGGTTTCCTTGCAGTGCTGAACTCGATAATGCATTAACTACCAAAGATTTATGCGTTGCAGTCAATCCGACAACTGCTCCTCATGCACGTATTAGTTTGTCTAAAGATGCCATTTTAAATAGCCGTCAGATTTATTTGCATCTCGTCGGAGAACCAAAGCTAACTGTTTATCATCAGGCTCTTGAGAATGATGATGTTACCCAAATGCCCATTAGAGCCGTATTAGCGCAGCGTAAAACGCCCGTTGATGTGTTCTATAGCGCGTAAGGAGTTTTACCATGCACTCAGTAGTACAAGCCGTCACCGATAGAATTATTGCACGCAGTAAACAGTCTCGTTCAACGTATTTAACGGCCTTAAATGATGCCAAAGCAAAAGGTGTTCATCGTAGCGCCCTAAGTTGTGGCAATTTGGCTCATGGATTCGCGGCCTGTCAGCCAGCGGACAAAGACTCTTTACGTCAACTAACGAAAGCCAATATTGGTATTGTCACCGCTTTTAATGACATGTTATCAGCACACCAACCTTACGAAACCTACCCAAATATGCTTAAACAAGCGTGTATGGATGTCGGCAGTGTTGCACAGGTTGCTGCAGGTGTACCTGCTATGTGTGATGGTGTGACTCAGGGTCAACCAGGCATGGAGTTAAGTTTACTGAGCCGTGAAGTTATTGCTATGTCTACCGCGATCGGCTTATCGCATAATATGTTTGATGGTGCGCTACTACTGGGTATTTGTGACAAAATTGTACCGGGACTATTAATCGGTGCCTTAAGTTTCGGCCATTTACCTATGCTATTTGTGCCTGCTGGTCCAATGAAGTCTGGTATTCCGAATAAAGAAAAAGCCCGTATTCGTCAGCAATTTGCTCAAGGTCAGGTTGATCGCGCGGCGCTACTTGAAGCAGAAGCTAAGTCATATCATAGTGCTGGTACTTGTACCTTCTACGGTACGGCTAACTCTAACCAGCTAATGCTTGAAATAATGGGCTTACAGCTACCAGGCTCATCGTTTGTTAATCCTGACGATCCATTACGCGATGAATTAAGCAAAATGGCCGCGAAACAAGTGTGCCGTTTAACATCTATGGGCACACAATATACACCAATAGGTGAAATCGTTTCTGAGAAATCAGTAGTTAACGGAATTGTGGGAATTCTTGCGACAGGTGGTTCAACGAACCTGACTATGCACATAGTGGCAGCTGCTCGCGCCGCAGGCATAATTGTAAACTGGGACGACTTTTCTGACTTATCTGATGCCGTGCCTCTGTTAGCGCGCGTGTATCCTAATGGTCATGCTGATATTAACCACTTCCACGCCGCAGGTGGTATGGCGTTATTAATCAAAGAGCTACTCGATGGTGGTCTATTGCATGAAGATGTGAATACTGTCGCCGGTCAGGGCCTACGTCGTTACACCCAAGAACCTCGCTTACTTGATGGTCAACTTAAATGGGTTGATGGCGTGACAGAAAGCTTAGACAAAGAAGTGTTAACGCATCTTGATACCCCATTCCAACAGAACGGTGGCTTGAAATTACTCAAAGGTAATCTTGGCCGCGCAGTGATTAAAGTGTCTGCAGTACCCGATAAAAATCGTGTGGTAGAAGGACCTGCGATTGTCATTGATGATCAAAACAAGCTTGATGCGCTATTCCAGGCCGGTGAGCTTGATCGAGACTGTGTTGTTGTCGTCAGAGGCCAAGGCCCTAAAGCTAACGGTATGCCAGAGCTGCACAAGCTCACACCATATCTTGGCACTCTTCAAGACAAAGGTTTTAAAGTTGCATTAGTGACCGACGGCCGTATGTCTGGTGCCTCAGGTAAAGTTCCTGCAGCAATTCATTTAACTCCAGAAGCGCTTGACGGTGGTTTGATAGCCAAAGTTGAAAATGGCGATCTGATCCGGGTTGATGCTTCAACAGGTGAGTTAACCCTGTTTGTTGATGAGAAAACACTGGCAAGCAGAACAGCAGGCGTGGTCGATTTACACCATTCAAGTTATGGCATGGGCCGTGAATTATTTGGTGCATTACGCAGTAGCTTAAGCAGCCCTGAAACAGGTGCCCGCAGTACACATGCTCTTGATGAATTATATTAAAAATAAAGGAAGTCGGTATTATGATTGAGCCTAATAACTGGTTACTCCAGCCACAAGATGTATTTAAACGCAGCCCGATTGTTCCTGTGATGGTGATTAATAAAATAGAGCATGCAGTGCCTTTGGCTAGAGCCTTAGTTGCTGGCGGTATTAGCGTACTTGAAGTAACACTTCGAACACCTTGTGCGCTTGAAGCCATTGCTAAAATAGCTAAAGAAGTGCCAGAAGCTCTAGTGGGTGCGGGAACTATTTTAAATCAGACCCAATTACAACAAGCAATTGATGCTGGTTCACAATTTATTATCACTCCAGGTGCAACAGTTGATTTGCTAAAAGCTGCTAAAAAAGGCACGGTGCCATTAATTCCTGGTATCGTTAGTATTTCAGAAGTTATGGTGGGAATGGAGTTGGGTTATACTCATTTCAAATTCTTCCCTGCTGAAGCTTCTGGTGGCATTAATGCACTTAAATCTTTCTCTGGTCCACTGTCGGGTATTCGTTTTTGTCCAACAGGTGGCATTAGCCCTGCGACGTATAAAGACTACCTTGCACTGTCGAATGTAGATTGCATTGGCGGTAGCTGGATTGCCCCGACAGATGCAGTTGAAAATGAAGATTGGGATCGCATTACCCAACTGTGTAAAGATGCTTTAGCAGCGCTTTAATCTTTACCAATGAGTTTACCGTTGAAAAACCAGCTTATGCTGGTTTTTTTATGTCTTAAATTTGGCAGGGGTTAGTTTGTAGGTGATATAGACGAGTTGAACGACTAAAAATTGTTAATTGTAAGTAACTTGTAATAACATAGCGCTACTTAAAAATGGGCGGAACAGCCCGTTAAATGACTTTTGTTAGCACAAGGATATTTTTATGGTGCGCTTTTTAGATCATATGGCCCATGGTCATCGTTTGTTGTTGTCAGCAGTATTGGCGTTATGCAGTATTTATTTTATTACTTTTTACTCCCCCCTTGTAGCTGCTAGCCCAATCCATGCTGAATTACCGAGACAATCTTTCAATTCTCAATGGCACCTTGGGGATCATCAAAACCAAGGCCTATTGGTTGACAATGTGCCTAATTGGGTTACGCCAATAGCGTATGATTTACCAGATAAGGTTCCATCTTCAGAGCTTGCCGATGGGGTGTATTACTTGCTTATTGATGAGCAGTCTAAAGTCACCGCCGATGGCAGTCTAATTCAGTTTAATCATTATACGACCAAAGCAATAACGCCCAAAGGCTTAGAAGCTGTCTCGCAAATTAGCATTACGTTTGATCCCGCTTATCAGAAAATTATTTTCCATAAGATGAATGTTATTCGGGATGGGGCGGTCATTGATAAAAAAGCAGACAGTGAATTTAATTTACAACAAGTCGAAAGTGGGCAGCGATTAATTTACGATGCCTCTAAAACGGCGAGCTGGTTTTTACATGATATTCGTGTCGGCGATATTGTTGATTATCAATACAGTATTGTTGGCACTAATCCTGTTTACCAAGGGATCTATTCAGATTCTCGACGTTTACAATGGGATGTTCCCGTACATCAACAATTTTTACGTATTATTTGGGGGAAAAAGCAACCGCTTAATTTTTCTGTTAATAATACTGAGATGAAATTTACGCAAACGCAATTAGGCAATGAAATTGATTATCAGCTGATGTTAAAAGACATGCCCGTGAGTAAGTATTATTCAGACGCTGCCAGTTGGTTCCATCCTTATGCTCGCGCTTATTGGTCTGAGATGGATTCTTGGCAACAGGTTAGAGAGTGGGCTCAGGCGCTCTTTGCGCCACAAATAGATCAAAATCAAGCAATTCAAGAATTGGTTAATCAATTCCGAAGTGCTGATACCCAAGCCGAACAAATCATGCTTGCATTGAATTTTGTTCAACAAGATATTCGTTATTTGGGTATTGAAATTGGAGCCAACAGCCATTTACCCGCTAAGGCGAGCGATACATTGGCCAAGCGATATGGCGACTGTAAAGATAAATCTGTGTTATTAATTGCGCTACTTAGAGGATTAGGCATTCAAGCATCACCTGTTTTGGTTAATACCAAAGAGGGCAAAATCTTACAAGACTCCTTACCTCGAGCATCAGCATTTAATCACATGATAGTCAAAGTCAGCTTAGATAATAAATTTTACTGGTTAGACCCTACACTGCTGAATCAAAATGTTGCTTTACCGGTTGTGTTTCAACCCAATTATGGCTTCGCCCTTGTGGTTGGAGACAATACTCAACAACTTGAATTAATGGATTCAGCAGCAAGTGGTTCTCTTGTAGAATTTCATGAAGTGTATGATTTTACACAAGGAGTTCATGGTGAGGGGAGTTTACATGTCACAACCACTTATCAAGGAGAGCAAGGTACTCGTATTCGTGGAAGATTAGCTGATATTGGCTTACAGTCTCTGTCAGACAATTATCAAAATTATTACAAAAATTCGTTTAATGATCTTGAAGTTGCTACGCCTATGTCAGTAAGCCAAAATACTGAAACCGGCACGACAATTTTTAAAGAACACTACGTAATCAAACAACCTTGGATAAAAGCTGACAATGGTAGTTTTGGTCTTAGCGTTTACGAAAGCCAAGTCTCCCCCTACATTTCCATGCCAGAAAGTCATGGACCAAGAGTGTTGTCTTTGAGTCATCCCATTACTTTATCGGGTGATATTAAGCTTAAATTATTGGATCAGAAATGGACATTTGATAAAGAAGTTTTGAACGAAACGAACCCCTTTTTTGATTTTAATTACAAAGTGACATTCGATGACTCTATAAATGAGCTGACATTAGCATATCATTATCAATCGAAAGTTGACCGTGTCGAAGCCAATGATGTTGATCAATATGTTGCAGCATTACGAAATGTCTCTGATGTGGGCAGTTTTGGTCTGGTTGATTATGGTACTGCTTATTCCACGACGGCCTCAGATAATGATTTTATTGATGATTTAGACACAGATTCACGTATTTTACTCAGCTATGTTTTTTGCTTTTTTATCGGTACTTCGTTTTGTTTAGTTTCCTGGCTGCGAGAGAAAGCTCCTGCTGATGATGCCCAGTTCTACCCAGTATCCACCACCAAAATGTCTGTGATGATCTTTATGACTCTTGGTGTGTATATTTATTATTGGTGTTATAAAAACTGGCAATATATTCGCACGCTAGAGCAATCGTCAATTTGGCCGAGGGCAAGAGCCTTTTTTAACGTAGTCTGGTATTTCCCATTGTTTGCTAAGTTAAAAGCAAACAATGATGCTAGAGAGCAGCCCAAAAAGCTGATCTCAGAAACTACCGCCATTAGTTTATTCGTTGTTTATGTGATTGTGTCGATAACCTATTCAATGCGTGATGACTTTTATGTAGATGTGTTGATCCTTATTGTTACTTTTTTGCCGTTAGCGTTATACATTAACCGGATTAATGACAAAGCAGGAGCCGCATATCAACATAACTCTCGCTGGCGACTGCGTCATCTCGTCATAGGGCTGTGTGTTTTACCACTCTATTTGGTGAGTATTGCGTCAACTATTGGCTTGTCTAGTCAAGATGAGGTCATTGAAGGACAACAGTTGTGGAGCCGAGATATTGCATTTTTACGCCAACATCAATTGATCAGTGAACAAGAGCTACCGGTATTATTTTACAGTCATCATTGGCTTAATAATCAAGTTGAAGGAAATGGTTTTAGTGCCACGAAGGTGTTTTCATATTGGACTGAAAATGGCAAGTTTATCTCGTATTCAGTGGCAATTGCTGATATCAAAGATATCACCACTGAGTTAAATCAACAAAAGGATCAATTATCCACCATCATGATAGAGCCTTTGCAAGGCGAAGCATTTAGGCTGGTTGTTTCCAATTCTAAAAACAAAGACAGTCAATTTGTTGAACAGCTCACTGCGTTGTGGAAAACGAGTCAAAATGAATAATTTGAATACATCGACTGTTTTAAGGTATTAGCACATGAAAACTATTGGCATGATCGGCGGCATGAGTTGGGAGTCGACACTCAATTACTACAAAGCCATTAATCAAGGAGTAAAGTCCGCGTTAGGTGGCTTACATTCAGCGAAAGTGTGTTTATACAGTGTCGATTTTGCTGAAATTGAAACCTTACAACATCAAGGTTTGTGGCAACAAACAGCATTGTTATTGACCGAGGCCGCTAAAGCGGTTGAGGCAGGTGGTGCTGACTTTTTGTTAATTTGCACCAATACCATGCACAAGGTTGCCGATGAGATACAAGCCGAAATAGGCATCCCAATTTTGCATATTGCAGATGCCACAGCCAATGCGCTACTTGCCGATGGTATTAGCAAAGTGGGCTTGCTCGGCACCCGTTTTACTATGGAGCAAGACTTTTATAAACACCGTATTAGCGACAATTATCCTATTGAGGTTATGGTGCCGAATACGGCAGATCAGACCATTGTTCATGATGTAATTTATCAAGAGTTATGTTTAGGGCAGATTAATGAACAGTCTCGTCAGGCTTATTTAATGATTATTGATAAGTTGTTTGCGCAAGGGGCAGAGGCGGTTATTTTAGGCTGTACCGAGATTGCATTATTGGTGCAGCAACAACATACCCCAGTGCCTTTGTATGACACGACGCTAATACACGCTAATAGTGCTGTGAAGTTGGCTTTAGATAATCATGATGAGACCTAATAACCGATAATGTTCGAAAGCTAGTATCGGTTGCCTCGTTTAATATCGATAGATAAAAAAACGCCTTACACTAGTCTAGTGTAAGGCGTTTATCATTTCTAATGGCGCTTTTGGTTAGTCTTTGTAAGCACGGCCATAGAAGCTATCGAGTAACACTTGCTTAATCTCGCTGATTAATGGGTAACGAGGGTTAGCACCTGTACATTGATCATCAAACGCGTCTTCTGCAAGTAGATCCAGTTTTGCAATAAAATCTGCTTCATTAACACCGGCTTCTTGAATCGATGCAGGAATACCAATGATCTTTTTCAGCTCTTCGATTTTATCTATTAGTTTGTCTACTTTTTGCTGATCCGTTTTACCGCCTAGCTTTAAATGATCTGCAATTGCAGCATAACGGCATAATGCTTTAGGGCGGTCGTATTGACTGAATGCCGCTTGTTTAGTTGGCATATCTGTCGCGTTAAAGCGGATAACGTTAGAGATTAATAATGCATTAGCTAAACCATGAGCCAAGTGGAACTCAGCACCCAGTTTGTGCGCCATTGAGTGACAAACTCCTAAGAATGCATTGGCAAAAGCAATCCCCGCTATTGTCGCACCATTGTGTACTTTTTCACGAGCGACAGGGGCTTTGGCACCTAACTCATAGGCATCAGGCAAGTATTTCACCAATAAATCGAGCGCTTGCAATGCTTGGCCATCGCTGTATTCGTTTGCCATTACACTGACATAAGCTTCTAACGCGTGAGTTATCGCATCAATACCACCAAAAGCGGTTAATGACTTGGGCATGTTCATCACAAGGTTAGGATCAATAATCGCGATATTAGGTGTTAATTCATAATCTGCAATAGGGTATTTTTTGCCAGTGATCTCATCGGTAACTACTGCAAACGGAGTCACTTCAGAACCGGTACCCGATGTGGTAGGTATCGCTACCATTTGGGCTTTAAGTCCCATTTTTGGGAACTTATAAATACGTTTACGGATGTCCATGAATCGCAATGCTAAATCAGCAAAGTCGACATTAGGGTGTTCGTACATTACCCAAATAATTTTAGCCGCATCCATTGGTGAACCACCACCTAATGCAATAATTACATCAGGTTGGAAACTTTGTGCCACTTTAGCGCCTTGGCGCACAATGGCTAAGGTTGGGTCTGCTTCTACTTCATAAAACACTTCGGTTTCTAGGCCCTGTGCTTTAAGGATTTTTAATGTCTCGTTGCAATAGCCGTTATTAAATAAAAACTTATCAGTAATAATTAATGCACGTTTTTTGTCGCTTAATTCTTCTAATGCGATTGGTAAGCTACCACGACGGAAGTAAATTGATGATGGAAGCTTATGCCACAACATGTTTTCAGCCCTCTTAGCGACCATTTTTTTATTAATTAAGTGGCTCGGGCCAACATTTTCAGAAATTGAGTTACCGCCCCATGAACCACAGCCTAGGGTTAATGACGGTGCTAATTTGAAGTTGTATAAATCACCAATACCACCTTGAGAAGCAGGGGTGTTAATCAAAATACGTGCAGTTTTCATTCTAAAACCAAAGGTTTTAACACGTTCTGTCTGAGTGTCTTGATCGGTATACAAGCCTGAGGTATGACCGATACCGCCTAAGGTGACTAAGGCCTCTGCTTTATCCATTGCTTCGTTAAAGTCTTTGGCTTTATACATACCTAACAACGGAGACAATTTCTCGTGGGCAAATGCTTCCGCATCATCAATATCGTTAACTTCCCCAATTAGTACTTTAGTATTGCTTGGGACTTCAAAGCCTGCCATGGCCGCAATAGCTACCGCACTTTGACCAACGATATCAGCATTAAGGCCACCATTTTTAAGAATGACATTTTGCATCGCCGCAGTTTCAGCTTTAGATAAAATATGACCACCGTAATGAGCAAAACGTTCTTTAACTTGCTTATATATACTGTCTACTACAATCACGGCTTGTTCAGACGCACATACAACACCGTTGTCGAAGGTTTTTGACATTAAAATAGAGCTAACAGCACGTTTAATATCAGCGGTTTCGTCGATCACGATGGGAGTGTTACCCGCACCAACGCCGATAGCAGGTTTACCAGATGAGTAGGCGGCTTTAACCATGCCTGGACCACCAGTGGCTAAAATTAAATTAACTTTTGCGTGGGTCATTAATTGGTTTGATAATGCAACACTGGGTTGATCTATCCAGCCAATAATATCCTTAGGCGCACCAGCCGCTACAGCTGCATCTAATACTATTCTCGCAGCGGTAGTCGTTGAGTTTTTGGCTCTTGGATGTGGAGAAAAAATAATCCCATTACGAGTTTTTAAACTAATAAGCGCTTTAAAAATAGCGGTCGATGTTGGATTAGTGGTTGGCACAATACCGCAAATAATGCCGACAGGTTCGGCAATGGTGATGGTACCAAAGGTGATATCTTCGGAAAGAATTCCGCAGGTTTTTTCATCTTTATACTTGTTATAAATATATTCAGATGCGAAGTGGTTTTTAATCACTTTATCTTCTAATACACCCATACCCGTTTCGATTACCGCCATTTTAGCCAATGAAATACGCGCATCTGCAGCAGCAAAAGCAGCGGCTCTAAAAATGGCATCTACTTTTTCTTGGCTAAAGTTTGCAAATTCAGCCTGAGCCTTGGCAACGCGTTCTACTAATAAATCAAGTTCTTGTGTATTGGTGACTGTCATAGTGGTTTCCTTTAAAAACATTCAACAAAGCAGTTTTGCAAAACATTCTTTGTAAATAAAATTACATCTTCTAGGGGCAGTTTGTTGTGATGATGACCACAAAATCGTAATATTTGGTAATTTTATTACGGTTTAGGTGTTTTTAAATCAGTAATATCGCATCTTAATAAGGCTTTGATTTCACTATCACTTAAAACACTCTAGTACACAATACTATGGTTGTTTATGTTAATTACAGCATGAAAGCCTTGTTTACATAATGAATGAGCAGGCCTTAGTTAAGTGAAATCGGTTGGTATTGAAGCATTAATCATTGTTTTATATTTAAAACGGTATGTTTCTTGTTCACTTTTATAAGTGACTCTGAAGCAAATTATTAACCAATATAAAAATACAGCATTGAAATTTAATAATATTTTATTCCTTGCTAGCTTACATAAGCAATGCCTAAAGTTTGTTTAGCTTATTTAATTAAAGATTTGTGATTGACATCAATATTTATAAAAGGGAATATGCTCAACAGAAGGGCATTTGCTCGACTTGGTGTTTTTAGAGCAATTGAATAGCTTTAGTGATCTATACACGCCTTATGTAGCATTAGTGGGCCTATCAACTATGGCGATATTGGATAAATGATTGTTATTTGATGTCCAACAAGCTGTAAAATGGATTTATAGTTCTGATTTATAGCGTTAAGGCGGTTATATGAACACTGATACACAATTGATTATTTTTGACTGTGATGGCGTGATTATCGACAGTGAAGTCATTAGTGCCAAAGTGTTAATCGACAAACTCGCCGAGTTGGGCTGCACCATTGACATGGCGTTTGTACAAGAACACTTTTTAGGTTGTCAATTTACAACTGTAGCAGACAAGGTGAAGCGTTTATTGTCTACCAGCTTACCTCAACATTTTGAGGAAGAGTATCGACAGCAATTACTTGTAGAATTTGAAAAAAATTTAACGGTAACAGATGGCATCAAATCAGTATTGTCTAGCTTGAAAGTACCATATTGTATTGCAACCAGTAGCAGTTTACCCCGAACAACGAGAGCATTACAGGTGGTGGGATTAACCGAGGTGTTTGGCAGTCATATCTTTACTGCAAGCCAAGTTAAACAAGGCAAACCTGCTCCCGATTTATTTTTATTTGCAGCAGACGCAATGGGCGTAGAGCCTCAGCATTGTTTAGTCATAGAAGACAGTTATTTTGGTGTAAGTGCTGCAATTACAGCCAATATGAACGTGATTCATTATGTTGGTGGTGGTCATATTATCGATCGCCTTGATAATGAATTACACCGAGTATCACAAGTATTTCCAACAGTGCCAGTATTAAGTCATTGGCAGAATTTTGATCGTTTAATGCCAGCATTAGTGCGTTGATAGTGCATAAAAGGGATAGCATGGATACCAAATCAAACTCTGAACTCGCAAGACTAGAGCAAGCTGCACGTGCTGCCTGGCTATATTATGTTGCTAAAAATACTCAAGATGAAATCGCTCAAAAATTAGAAGTATCAAGACAGTCTGCACAGCGTTTAGTTGCTTTAGCCGTGAGTGAGGGCCTAATTCAAGTCCGTTTAGACCATCCAATTGCTAAATGCATGGAATTGGGACATCAACTGACTCAGGCCTTTAACTTGCTAGAATGCGAAATTGTACCAAGCGATCCCGCTGACAGCAGTTCGGTTCATGGATTAGCACAAGGTGGCGCGAGTGTATTAGAGCGTTATTTAAAGTCCGAACAGCCAAAAACGTTAGCTTTTGGCACAGGCCGCGCACTTAAAGCGTGTATCGATGAGTTACCTTCAATGCAGTGCCCACAGCATAAAATAGTATCGTTATTGGGCAATATGATGCTCGACGGTTCAGCATCTGCTTTTGATATCGTAGTGAGTATGGCCAATAGAGTACAAGCTAAGCACTACCCAATGCCGTTGCCCGTTATTGCCAGCTCGGTAGCTGAGAAACAGCTTTTGCATGACTTGGCGCCGGTAAAAAGTATTTTTGAATTAGTCAGACAAGCTGATGCGACTTTTGTCGGAATAGGCCACATGGGCATAGAGCCACCATTACTACTTGACGGTTTCATTAATCAGTCTCAGTTAGATGCATTAGTTAATAATGATGCTATCGGTGAAATCATCAGTTGGGTTTATAACCAACAAGGACAATTACTTGATAACTCAATCAATCAACTGGTGATGAGCTCACCGTTAAATATTGACTTAACCAATCCTGTCTATGGTATCGCGGCAGGGCAGCAAAAAGTGGATGCGATATTTGCAGCATTACAAGGCCGATTAATTAATTCATTAATTACCAATGAATATACTGCTGAAAGATTATTGGCTAAGCTAAAGTAATTATAAAAAATATAAAAATACTTATATTGAGATTTAAATAATACTCAGCGAGTAAGTTAGTATCTATAATCTTACTAATACTAATACTAATACTAATGCTTTAGTCATTAATAAGGACGATAAAAATATAAATGGGGTTATTATTTCTACTCAAGCGAAATAATAAATAGTCAGTAAAGGTTATACAGTATCACTTTATCATCGTTTTTAGGTGAGGGTTTTACTTATCTCCTAAACAGGAAATAAAAATAATGACAATAAGTCAACATGAGGCTTCATTCAAACTGATGAATGAAGAGCAACTTCCCGTTGCCAAAAATAAATTGCACGGTTGGAAACATTTTGCAGGTTTGTATGCTGGGGAGCATGTTGCCGCAACTGAATTTGTTATTGGGGCAACGTTTGTCGCTTTAGGTGCATCGACCATTGATATTCTTTTAGGCTTACTTATTGGTAACCTACTAGCCATGTGTTCATGGTGGCTATTAACTGCACCAATTGCGGTCGAAACGCGTTTAAGTTTATATAATTACTTAAATAAAATTGCCGGCGATTCGATGACTAAGCTTTATAATTGGGCAAACGTGGTGATCTTTTCGGTGATATCGGCAGCAATGATCACTGTATCATCCACTGCAGTTCGCTTCTTGTTTGATATTCCCGCACAGTTAAATTGGTATCCCAGTAGTCTATGGTTTGTGATGATTGTATTAGCCGTTGGCTCAATTGTTGTTGTGGTCGCCATGTATGGTTTCTCGACTGTGGCAGATTTTTCTAAAATCTGTGCGCCTTGGTTATTTGTTATCTTCATCGCGGGTTCTTTTTCGTTATTTCCAGCGTTATCAAATCATGTGATTGGTAGCACCACTCTCAATAGCTGGCAAGATTTTATGACGATAGGTGATAGTTCAATCTGGACCGGCTTAAATGATAAAGGCGAGCCTGGTATTGGCTTGCTCGAAGTGATTGGTTTTGCATGGGCCGCCAATTCAATTACTCATTTTGGTTTGATTGATATGGCAATTTTTCGTTTCGCTAAACGTAAAAGTTATGGTTTGTTATCAGGTGTCGGGATGTTCTTTGGTCATTACTTAGCGTGGATCTCCGCAGGTATTATGGGGGCGGGGACTGCCGTCATACTTAAGACCACTATTAGCCAACTCGATCCCGGTGATGTGGCATATCAAGCTCTAGGTTTTTCTGGCTTTGTGATTATTATTATTGCCGGTTGGACTACTGCTAACGCCAATCTCTATCGCGCAGGATTAGCTGCACAGTCGATATTTGTTAAACAATCTCGTGAACGTACTACTGCGATAGTCGGTCTTGTGACCATGGTGATTGCCTGTTTCCCGTTTGTATTTACTCAGATGTTACCCTTATTGACTTACGCTGGTTTATTAGTCGTTCCAGTGGGAGGCATAGTGTTTGCTGAACACGTGCTATTTCCTAAGATTGGTTTAACCCGTTATTGGGCTAAATATCAAAATTTAACCAAGAGCACTCCGGCAATTACATCTTGGGCATTAGCACTCGTGTTTGGTTTTGGCCTAAATACGCTTGATATTATTTCATTTTATTATTTGTTTATTCCTACGTGGATATTCACCATTATTATTTATACTTTATTAGCTAATAAATATGGTGCAGGTTTGGATTATTCTGAACATATTAAAGCTGATGAAATAGAGCAAAAGCAAATTGCACAGTATCAGGATACTATGGCCAAAGGTGATAATCCTCACGTTGAAGACAATAGTAAATTAACAAAATTACTCAATGGTTTTGCATTTTTCTCATTAGTTATGATTAGCATTTTGGCGGCAAGAGTGATGTTTTATAGCCCAACGATGGAGATCTATGCCGTTAATAAATCACTGTTTGAAACCATCTGCCTGGTTTGTACTGTTATTTATTTTAGTTGTTCTTATGTCGCATTAAGAAGACATAAAAAATTAAATTATCATACTGCTGAACCAAGACTTATACGAACAACGGCAAATGAGTCTTAGTCTGAAGTGTTATTTAATTGAAATAACATTCAGTTCCATCATTTATTATTTTATGAGGCATGTATATGCATCACGCTCAACAAGTAAACGTTCCACTTAAGACCTTAAATCAACAATGTTTATCCACTTTACCTAGTGATGTAGATGTACCTAGGTACGATCGTAGTAAGTTAACAGCAGGTATCGTTCACATTGGTGTTGGCGGTTTCCACCGTGCTCATCAAGCGGTATACATTAATGAGTTATTAAAACAGCCGGGCTCTGAATCTTGGGCTATTTGTGGCGTTGGTTTATTAGAAGCCAATCGTAGTTTACGTGATGTGTTGGTTAAACAAGACTACTTATACAGTTTAACCGTGCGTCATCCGAATGGTCAGATTGATCATCAAGTGATTGGTGCTATGATTGATTTTCTGTTCGCACCAGAAAATAAGCAAGCCGTGATTGATCGATTGATACATCAACATACTAAAATTGTATCACTGACAATTACTGAAGGGGGCTATAACTTTAACCCTGCTACGGGTGAGTTTGATTACTCTAACCCAGATATTATTCATGACATGAGTCATCCAGAAGATCCTATTACCGCATTTGGTTATCTAACTGCCGCATTGAAGCAACGTAAAATCAAAGGGATGAAACCTTTTACGGTGCAGTCTTGTGACAATATTCAGCATAACGGTGATATGACTCGTAAAATGCTGTTGGCCTTTGTGAATAAAAACGATACTCAATTAGGCAAATGGATAGCAGATAATGTCTCGTTTCCTAATGCGATGGTAGATCGTATCACCCCAGTGACCACCAAAGCCGACATTGATTATGTTGCCAGTACCTTAGGTATTAATGATCAATGGCCGATCACGTGTGAAGCGTTTAGCCAATGGGTCATTGAAGATAATTTTAGTGATGGTCGTCCGCCGTTAGATAATGTCGGTGCACAATTTGTTGCTGATGTTACTCCGTTTGAAAAAATGAAGATCCGCTTATTAAATGCTGGCCATTCAGTATTAGGTTTATTAGGATCTATCCAAGGCTTTGCCACCATTGATGAGTCAGTATCTGATCCACTATTTGCAGGCTACTTACGCCGCTTTATGGACGATGAAGTCACGCCGTTAATTGAACAACTTGAAGGGATTGATTTAACCCAATACAAAGACACCTTAATTGAACGTTTTGCCAATCCGAACATTAAAGACAGTTTGGCGCGTATTTGCTCAGAAAGTTCGGCAAAATTGCCTAAATTTATCATTGCATCGATTAATGAAAATATCGCCTTAGGCCGCGATAGCTCATTGGCGACTTTAGTGATTGCGGCATGGTGTTTATACAGTGATAAGCGCGTCGATCAGCAAGGGCAAACATTAGCGATTAGTGACCAAATGGCACCGCAATTACACGATTTTGCCAGCAAGACGGCGCAAGATCCGTTGGCTTTTTTACAGTTAAGCGATTTATTTGGTGATCTTTGTCATCAAGCAAGCTTTTGCCAAGATTATCGCCAAGCGATTGCGGCCTTATATGCACCAGAAAGTGAGATTAAAACCATTATGCAAGCAAGATTAGACGCTAAGGAACAGTGATGAACAGTATATTAATCAATCATAAAGCCACCGAAGATATCAATATCAGCTGTTTTGGTGAGGTATTATGGGACTGTTTTCCTGACGGTAAACGCGTTGGCGGCGCGCCGTTAAATGTCTGTGTCAGACTCAACGCCTTGGGGATTAAAGGGGCAATGATCAGTGCGGTTGGCGACGATCAATTGGGTCATGAATTATTGGCTTTCATTGATGAACGCGGCGTTAATCGGAATTGTATCGCCATTGATACCGTAAAAAGTACCAGTACAGTGCAAGTGAGCTTAGATAAAAGTGGTTCGGCGTCTTATGACATCGTCGCGGATACTGCGTGGGACAATATCGCATTAACTGACGCTATCATCGATCTTGTTCATTGTTCAGATGTGTTGGTATTTGGCAGTTTAATCGGTCGAAGTGCGGTGTCACTTGGTACATTAACGGCGCTGGTAGATTTAGCCACATTTAGTGTGTTTGATGTCAATCTTCGTGCGCCACATTATCAACTTGAGAGTATTGTCGAGTTAATGAAGCAAGCAGATTTTATTAAGCTCAATGATGATGAACTCTACGAAATCGCTAAAGCCATGGGCTCGCCATTTAACTCATTTGAGCAAAATCTCGAGTTTATTGCTGTCCAAACCCATACCGATTATTTATGTGTCACCAAAGGCAGTCATGGTGCATTACTGAGTATTGCTGGGAAGAAGTATTATAATTCAGGTTATTTAGTCAATGTAGTTGATACCGTTGGCGCCGGAGATTCTTTTTTAGGGTCGTTACTGTATCAACTGTGCACTGATACTAATCCACAGTATGCGATTGATTTTGCTTGTGCAGTGGGTGCTATGGTTGCTCAGTCTCATGGGGCTACGCCACAGCTGACGTTAAATCAAATCCAAGCGTTTATGTACCCAAAGTAAACAGTCCGATGTTTTTTTGTGTGAAGTGTGAGAAGTGTGGGTTATTTCCCCTTATCTAACCCGTTAGCGCTTGGTCGTAATGACCAAGCGCTTTTTTATGGAAACTTAACGGCGGCAATTAATTTTATTGCTCGCTGCTTAACTCCATAATACCCGCTGCTTTTGAACCAAATAGTTGCTGATGTAAGCGACTTGCAAATCCATCTGTCATGCCAGAAATATAATCGGCAATCACTCGCATTGAATTATTCCCTTCATTGAGCTCCGCTAACCATCGCTCACGAGTATTGACGGGTAAAAGGCGTTCAGGATCTGAGGCAAACGCTTCAAATAATTCCATCACAATTTGTTGGCCTTTGTATTCCAGCATTTGAATTTCCGGTTTACGAATAACGTACTTGAATACTAATTGTTTCAGTACATGTAATGTTGCAGCAAAGTCTGGCTCCAATTCGGCATTATATTTTAATAAGTCTTCGTCAAACTGCGGATTGGCACTAATACCAATCGCGGTGACGAAACCGTTGACTAAGGTACCGATAGCATCTTTACGTAAATGATGCTCATGGGAAAACAGTTTGCCACCAATGCTAGCCATTTCCGATATCAGCCATTGATCTTTGATTTCAGTTAATTGATCGACCACATCGCGTTGCCACTGACGTTGGTTGACAATCCCCATGACAATGGCATCTTCGAGATCGTGTACTGCGTAAGCTATGTCATCAGCCAACTCCATAATCGAGCAATCAAATGATTTATAGCGTGTTTTTAAATGGGGATAATCAAGGTGCGTATGGCTTTGTTCACTGCTGATAAATAATTGCCTGTCAGACTCGGATAATGGCGCTAATACCCAATCAATAATGGGCTTGTCATCATTAAACAATCCTTTCACCGGCGGCCATTCTGAGGGTTTTAATTGACGGTGATTAACGATATCTGGTCGTTGTTGATCCACAAATAACTGCCCATGAGTTGCGGGATATTTCATTACCCCGAGTAACGTTCGGCGGGTCAGGTTCATTCCCCATGAAGGCGTGTAGGGTTCTAAACGAGTTAAAATCCGAAAGGTTTGCCCGTTGCCTTCAAAGCCACCATGATGGCGCATCATGTAATTTAATGCCACTTCACCGCCATGTCCGAAAGGAGGATGGCCTATGTCATGGGCTAAACAAATTGATTCAATAAGGCTCATTGAATTGAGCAAATACCGTAGTTCTGGATATTTCCGCCGTAGTTGAGCAGTAATGCCGGTACCAATTTGTGACACTTCTAATGAATGTGTCAGCCGAGTGCGATAAAAGTCATTCATACCAACGCCAAGCACTTGTGTTTTGGCTTGAAGCCGACGAAATGCAGCTGAATGCAGAATACGGGCGCGATCACGCTGAAATGGACTACGATGATCATTTCGGCGTTGTTTATCTTCACCGAGTAAACGCTGTAGCCAACGGCTGCTCTGTTGTGTATCACTGGACTCGATGGTGTTATCAGGCATAAAATTCCTTTACAGCATTTGATTAATTTCGTCTAAATTCAATGTGAAACTTGGAATAAAACACTCACGGAAATAACCTACAGCAGGGTTAGGGTTGTCGTCTAACATTTGTTCTAAACGTTTACGGGCACTATTAAATTCACTATTACCGGCTTTTTGTTCTTCTAGGCACTTTAAATATGCGCAAAGTGTATCCGCCGCTTTTACAATGGCCTTATATTGTGGGTCGGCTTCTTCACTGATAAACAGACTACGATAATCTTCTCTAAACTCAACCGGGACCATTTCCAGCATACGCTGTTCTGCTATAGCTTCTATTTTTTTATATTCAGCTTCGATTTCTTTATTGAAGTACTTTACTGGTGTCGGTAAGTCGCCGGTCAAAATTTCGCTGGCATCATGATAAATGGCAATCGCAGCCGCTCTATTAGCATCTAAGTCAGTGGCGAATTTTTTATTACTGATGATCACTAAAGCGTGAGCGACCATCGCCACTTGTAGCGAATGCTCTTGAACGTTTTCACGGCGCACGTTATGCATTAACGGCCAACGTTGGATCAGTTTCATCCGTGATAAATGGGCAAATAAATGACTCATGAGACTCCTTACTGCGCTCAATAGTTTGTCTCAGCTTACAGCAGCTTATCGATAAAAAAAAGCGACTGTTCAGTCGCTTAGTATTTTATGGCAGAGATATTGTGTCTATTGACGATAATCTTCTAAGAAATTGCCAAATTCAGTCATTGCTTTAGTTAGATCTTCTTTATACGGTAAAAAAACCACGCGTAAATGATCCGGCTCTGGCCAATTAAAGGCTGTGCCTTGAACTAGCAAAATCTTTTTATTTCTGAGTAAATCTAATACCAAGCGTTCGTCATCGCGTAAATTAAACTTTTTCATGTCTAATTTCGGGAATGCGTACAAGGCACCTTGAGGCTTTTTGCAACTGACACCAGGAATTTGGTTAAGCAATTCATACACAGCATCACGTTGAATCGTTAAACGGCCATTAGGTAATATCAGCTCATTAATGGACTGATAGCCGCCCAATGCGGTTTGAATCGCATGTTGATTGGGTACGTTGGCGCACAAGCGCATTGAAGCAAGCATTTCTAAACCTTCAATGTAGCTTTTAGCGGCTTTTAAATTACCCGATAACATCATCCAACCCACACGAAAGCCTGCGGCGCGATATGCTTTCGATAAGCCATTAAAGGTGATGGTTAAAATATCATCAGACAAGCCTGCTGCAGGAATATGTTTAGCTTCGTCATAGAGAATTTTATCGTAAATTTCATCAGCAAATAAAATCAAATCGTGCTGGCGACATAGCTCAATAACTTGCAACAACAACTCTTTACTGTACACAGCACCAGTAGGGTTGTTTGGATTGATTAATACTATCGCGCGGGTGCGACTACTAATTTTACTATTAATGTCATCTAAGTCAGGAAACCAATCCGCTTCCTCATCACACCGATAATGCACTGCTTTGCCGCCAGCGAGGTTTGCAGCTGCTGTCCATAACGGGTAATCAGGTGAGGGGATAAGGACTTCATCATCAGTATTGAGCAATCCTTGCATAGCCATGACGATAAGTTCTGACACACCATTACCAATATAGATATCTTCAATATCAACCCCAAAAATACCCTGTGCTTGATAATGTTGCACAATTGCTTTGCGGGCAGAAAATAAGCCTTTTGACTCACAATATCCTTGAGCACTTGGCAGATTTAAAATAACGTCACGCACAATTTCTTCTGGCGCTTCAAATCCAAACGGGGCCGGGTTACCGATATTAAGCTTTAAGATACGATGACCTTCGTCTTCTAAACGGCGGGCTTCTTTGTGCACTGGTCCACGGATATCGTAGCAAACAGAGTCAAGTTTATTGGATTTGATAATGGGTCGCATACTACTCTCAATAACTAAATACGGCTTAAGTTAGCGAACCATAACGAATTTATCGTTATTGTGAAAGGGGCAAATGGGTAAAAATGATAATAATATCAGTCAAAAATACTGTTTTTTGGGCTAAATTAGGCTTTGCTTCAGTGTTTTGTGCTGTTTATGACGCTGTTTTTAGCGGTGATATAGGGTTTAATAACAAAAAAGCCAGCACGTAGTGCTGGCTTTTAATGAGTTGACTTGTGTTATTACTATTTTACTAATAACCCAAGTTAACTGGCGATTAAACGCGCTTTTTGAACTCGCCTGTACGAGTATCAATTTCGATCTTGTCACCCACTTTAACAAAGTCAGCTACCGTAATAGTACCACCACCAGTGATGGTAGCTGGCTTCATTACTTTGCCTGAAGTGTCGCCACGAGCAGAAGGCTCGGTGTAGATAACTTCACGTACAATGTGAACTGGTAATTCAACAGAAATTGCTTTCTCGTTGTAGAAAGTCACTTGGCAAACGTCTTCCATACCATCAATGATATAGTCAGCAGCATCACCTAAGTTATCAGCTTCTACATCATACTGGTTGTATTCTTCATCCATGAATACATACATAGGGTCAGCAAAGTAAGAGTAAGTACAATCAAGACGTTCTAAAATGATATCGTCTAACTTGTCTTCACCTTTAAAGGTTTGTTCAGTACCAGAATCTAGCAATACGTTCTTTAATTTTAACTTAACGATTGCAGCGTTACGGCCAGAACGAGTTGTTTCAGTCTTCTGAACAACCCATGGGCTGCCATCTAACATGATCACGTTACCAGGACGGATTTCATGAGCAGTTTTCATTTCACTATTTCCTATATATTTGGACTTTTTTTATTTATAGAGCAGTATCTTAGCAATTGTTAACGAATTGAACGAGTCGACTCGCAAGATCTGCATCATTTAACGCGTTAATTGGCCATTTAATCGCATGGTGCGTTAAAGGCAAACTAACAGAATTTAACTGTTGCCAGTGCATTACTACCGAGTTTGTATCACCACAGTTGAAGGCCGAATTCACCTCAGACCAAGTGGTAGCAATTTCTGGAGCAAGATTATCGCAGTAAATTTGCATAAAAGCTTGTAATTTTACCAGGTGATAATCATCTTCTTGAGGATAAATGTGCCATATAAAGGGTTTTGCGGCCCATTGAGCACGTAAAAACGAATCTTCACCCCGCACAATATTAAAATCACAGCTCCATAGCAAGCGATCAAAGTCATTTTGATCTGTCATAGGCAATATATGTATGGTTAGGTTGCCAAGAGTAAATTGTTGACCGGGCATCAAATCTGCAATGGCGCAAGGCAATAAACTGGATAAACTATATAAACTACGGCCTTTAGGGATAAGCGCATGGATGGGTGTTGGCGATGCTTGCCATAATTCACACAGCGCAGTTAACGCGGGAGTTTCATAACTGAAAACACTGATTACCCTATCTTGAGCATTAATACCCTGCAAACCTAGTTGCTCGAATAATGCTAATTTATGTTTCGGATCGGCTTGCCATTGATCTCGTTGCTTGAACAATTGTGTTTCACAAATCAGTCCGCCAGTTTTAGGGCTAAATCCTGGAAAGTAAAACCACTTCTTAACACCATTGGGCTGTGTTGATGGTAGTCCATGACAGCCATCAACCCATTTTTCAGCGCTTAAATATTCAAGGTTTAACCAAATAGGCATCTGAGTATCTGGCTGAATATGTAACTGGCCAATAATAGATTTAACCTGTGATGGTAATTCACAAGCAAAGGCTTCTATTATCACAGCACCAGCTTCATACTCTATTTTAATTGGAGTTTCCCAGTGAAAAATATTCACACCATTAAATTCTTGCTGGCTTTTTGCAGGATTGAGCAAGGGTAAAATATGAGAAAAACTCAATAGATCGTCGACCCATAAATTAATGGGTATGCCATATTCGCTTGCCAATTGTTTAGCTAAACGCCAAGTTACACCTATGTCGCCGTAGTTATCAACCACGGTACAAAAGATATCCCAATGAGGGGGTAATGGGTTTGAATGATGGACTGACATATTAATAGTTACTTAATCGTTAAACCTAAACTATAGGCATAAAAAAGCGGCAATAAAGCCGCTTTCAATCACAAAACTAATCTGATGATGTGGGTTAGTCTTCTAACTCAGCTAAACACATTTCTTCATATATCTGCTTAACCCAACCGTCAACACGTTCTTCGGTAAGTTCTGGCTGACGATCCTCGTCAATCCCTAAACCAACAAAGTGCTTGTCATCAGCCATGCCTTTAGATGCTTCAAAGTTATAACTTTCTGATGGCCAATTACCAATAATAATGCCACCACGAGCTTCAACGATGTCTCGTATCATGCCCATAGCATCAAGGAAGTATTCAGCATAATCTTCTTGGTCACCACAACCAAAAATAGCGACTAGTTTATCGGTGAAGTCGATTTGCTCAAGTTCCGGGAAAAAATCATCCCAATCACACTGTGCTTCGCCGTAATACCAAGTTGGAATACCAAACATAAGCAAATCGTATTCAGCAATTTGCTCTTTAGTACTCTTGGCGATGTCTTTGACATCTAACATGCTTTTACCCAGTTTTTTCTGGATCATTTTGGCTACAGCTTCGGTGTTGCCAGTGTCGCTACCGAAAAAAAGACCTACAGTTGCCATTGTCTATCCTTTAAATATCTAGTTCGCGTTGTGCGATGTTCTAAAAACGTCTCAGTTGTCGAGTTGCTGTTGCAGAATAAATTCGATTAACTGGCTACGGCTGATGTTACTGTTCAAAGCTTGTTGGTTCAAGGCATCATATAAATCTTGTGACACCTTTAACTCTATTCGTTTTAAACCGTTAGCGCGATCACGCTGAATTTGGTTACGCTTATTGATCTTTAATTGCTGCTCACGAGACAGTGGGTTACTTCTCGGACGCCCACGGCGAGTTTCTGCGGCAAAAAGGTCAATAGTCGTTCTATCTGTTGTTTCTTTTGCCATTGTACTCTTTAACCGATCCCAGAGCCTTCCCAGGTCATCTGAATAATACCTTTTGCAATAAACCCGGCGCAGCCGAGGAATAACACTGCCCAAACAATATATCGACCAAATTTGGGGACGTCACCCTGTTTAAGCACATCATGGATAGCCATGCCGATAAAAAAGAATATCGATGCAAAAAACAGGTTTAAGCCAACCGCTTCAATTTGATCCATGTATTGGTTTAACATACTTCTACCTTCGCGATTAAGTGTCTGGCGAAAAGAGGGCGCGAATATATCACATCAGGATACGATCGGCTATGTACAAAAAGGGAAATATTAAAAATTTACCCTTGGTTTTGTTCAATAAACTCAGACACGATACGGTTAAATATCTCTGGCTTTTGAGCATGTAACCAATGACCTGTGCCATTTAATGTTTTCGCGCTGGCATGTGGAAATTGACGCATGATCTCATCGCGATGTTCAGCCGTGACATAATTTGACTCACCGCCACGGATAAATAATGCAGGTTTATCGAAATGATTGTCGTCTGTTAACGGTAATGTCCAGCCAATAATACGATCATAAGATTCAATTAGCCCAGTTAAATTCATTTTCCATTCAAAACCGCTATCAGTGCGTTGCAGATTCTTAAGTAGAAACTGCGATGTTGGTTCATCAATACCGGCAGACGTTAAATGTACTAAGGCAGATTTGCGCGTGGTATTGGCGTTTAATTCTAAACTGGTTAGGCCTGCAAACACGATTTGATGTCTTGGGCTGTAAGCAACAGGTGCGATATCGGCAACAACCAAGCTTATAACTCGCTCAGGATGTAGCAGTGCCATTGCCATGGCAATTTTACCACCCATTGAGTGGCCAACCACATGGGCTTGTGTAAGATGTAATTCATCGAGAACATCTATCATGGCATCAGCCAACTGTGGGTAGTCCATCTGATCCCAATGCTCACTTAAGCCATGATTGGGGACGTCAACCCGAATAACTTGATGTTGTTGTTCAAGTACACTACCGAGATTTTTTAGATTATCAAGATTGCCAAATAGCCCGTGAATAAGTAGGACGGCTTCACCTTGACCAGAAGATACGAAATGCATAACGCAATAAGCTCATTGGGACAATTTGTACGGCAGATTTTGCTGTAATGAGCCAATCAAATCAAGTCATCATAACGATAGTGACCATTGTTGATGATATTTTACCCGCCTTTTGATAAATTTTTAAGAATATAGGCCATTTAATGATTTTGTGACTTTATTAGTTGGTTAAGCTTGGCTTACACTGAAGCCATAATTTTTGATCGCATTAGTAATAGGCGATCTGCGCTCCCGAATTACCAAGCGCCAGTCAAATAATGGCGACAGTAGTACAAAGACCGATAGAAAAAGGATGACTCTGATGAAATACATTGAGATTGACGAAGAACTTTATCGCTTTATTGCCAGTAAGACTGAACGCATTGGCGAAAGCGCTTCGGATATTTTACGTCGTTTACTGAACTTGTCAGTTGAAAATGTCGATATAAGTTTACCCGCTTCCATCAGTCAGCCTAGTTTAGAATCTGAATCAGCAGCTAGTCATCATCCGGTTTTTAACCAAGCAAAAGCTGCTGTTGAAAAAATCATTGCTGAACAAAATAGCACTGGCCAATACAATCTTGCAGATGAACAAACATCGTCGCCAGCAACGATTGATTTTGATGCTATTGTTAGTCAGCATTTGTTGAGCCAGCAAAAAGGTGCAGTAGGGCGTTTTATGCACTTATTAGCCAGTCTTGAAACCACAGCTCGCAGTGACTTTGATAAAGTACTGAATGTACAAGGGAAAGGGCGCTTGTATTTTGCTCGTTCTAAACAAGCGCTACTCAATTCTAGTCAATCTTCTAATCCAAAAGAAATCGCTGCTAGCGGGTTCTGGGTGACAACCAATAACAATACTGCCAAAAAACAAACGATATTAACTGAAGTATTAGAGCATTTAGGTTGCGATAGTGAACGAGCCAAGAGTATCGCTGAACACATTTAATGTTTGAATTTTGTTGAGAATTATATTTTTCATTTACTAACAGGAGACCATTCGTGGCCATTCACACACGCGCAGGGCAGCAAGCTTTACAAACGGATTTAGTGAATATTCCTAAATTAATGAGTCATTATTATCGCATTATTCCAAACGTGGAAGACGTGCAGCAAAAAGTGACGTTTGGCACTTCAGGCCATCGTGGTTGTGCCTATACCGCTAGTTTTAATCAAAACCACATATGGGCTATCACCCAAGCTGTGGTTGATTATCGTATTTCAGCCAATATTACCGGGCCAATGATTGTTGGTTTTGACACTCATGCACTGTCTTATGCGGCGTTTATGTCCGTCATTGAAGTATTAACGGCTAACCAAGTCAAAGTATTAATTCAACAAGATGACGGTTTTACCCCGACACCTGTCGTATCTCAAGCAATTGTTCGTGCCAATTCGTCTGCACCTGCTGCCTTAATCGATGGCTTAATCATTACACCTTCGCACAATCCTCCACAAGATGGTGGCATTAAGTACAATCCACCTCATGGTGGACCTGCTGAAGGTGAAATTACTAAAATCATCGAAACAAAAGCTAATGAATATCTAGCCAATCAGCTGTCAGGCGTTAAAAAAGTCAATTACGGTGTCGCGGTTAAATCCGGCTGGATTGATGAAGTCGATTTTATTGCACCTTATGTTGAATCTCTTGCTGAAGTGATTGATATGGAGGCGATTAAAAAAGCCAACATTCGAATAGGTGTTGATCCTTTAGGTGGGTCAGGTATTTATTATTGGCAACACATTGCGACACAATATGGTCTTGATATCACCTTAGTTAATGACAAAGTTGATCCTACTTTTGGCTTTATGCCATTAGATAAAGACGGCAAAATCCGCATGGATTGCTCCTCTCCTTATGCGATGGCAGGCTTATTAGCCTTCAGCGAAGATTATGATTTATGTGTTGGTAATGACCCAGATTATGACCGCCACGGTATTGTGTGCCCGGGATTTGGTTTGATGAACCCGAATCATTACCTAGCTGTTGCGATAGATTATTTAATGACCCATCGTCCGCAATGGTCAGAGTCGTTAGCTGTTGGTAAAACCTTAGTATCAAGCGCGATGATCGACAGGGTTTGTAATGCCTTAGGCCGTCATTGTTTAGAAGTACCAGTTGGTTTTAAATGGTTTGTTGATGGCTTAGCCCAAAGCACCATAGCATTTGGCGGTGAAGAAAGTGCCGGTGCCGCTTTTTTAAAGCGTGATGGCAGTACTTGGTGTACCGATAAAGATGGTTTTATTTTAGCCTTGCTTGCGGCGGAGATTTTAGCAGTAACCGGTAAAACACCCGCTCAGCGTTATCAAGAGTTAACGACCAAGTTTGGCGAGAGTTTTTATACTCGTATTGATAGCCCTATTAGCCTTAAGAAAAAGGCCAAGTTTGAGCAATTAAATCGTGATAGTTTCACTGACACTCAATTAGCGGGTGAACCCATTACGGCTATTTTAAGCCACGCACCTGGCAATAATGCCGCCATTGGTGGCATTAAAGTCACTACCGAAAATGGCTGGTTTGCTGCGCGTCCATCAGGTACTGAAGCCTTGTTTAAAATCTACGCCGAAAGCTTTATTAGTCAGCAGCATTTGGATGACATTATTACTCAAGCACAGACTATGATTGACCAAGCCTTAAAAGGCTAAGTTTACTGTTAGTTGTTTAATAAATATAAAAAGCACTGATTTTCAGTGCTTTTTTTGCTTCTATTGATGCGTTTTTTTGTCAGTATGTGCCAGCGGCATCGAATATTAAGCGAGTACCAGTGAAAGTGAAAATGGATTTTGAAGTAAAGCGAATGAATTGATCTTGAGGTTACTTAACCTGTATTGAGCGATTTAACCCAAAATAACAACAGGGCAGAATAATACATTCTGCCCTGTTGTTATTTTACAAACTAAACATTATTACTGACGATAGTCACTACGCTAAGTCAAATCGATCAGCATTCATGACTTTAGTCCATGCTTTAACAAAGTCTTTAACAAACTTTTCTTTTGCGTCATCTTGAGCATAGACTTCTGCATAAGAGCGTAAAATAGAGTTTGAGCCGAAGACCAAATCAACACGCGTCGCAGACCACTTCATCTTGCCTGTTTTGCGATCGATGATGTAATACAGGTTATCGTCGGCAGGTTTCCATGTGTATGACATATCGGTTAAATTTACAAAAAAGTCATTCGATAATACGCCTACATTATCGGTAAATACGCCGTGTTTAGTATTGTCATAGTTAGTACCTAGTACTCGCATACCGCCGACCAAGACCGTCATTTCATGAGCGGTTAGGCCCATTAATTGAGTACGATCGAGCATCATTTCTTCAGGCTGAACAATGTAGTCCTTCTTTTGCCAATTACGATAAGCATCGTGTAATGGCTCTAACACTTCAAACGACTCAATATCGGTTTGCTCTGCAGTGGCGTCACCACGACCAGGAGCAAATGGCACAGTAATCTTAACCCCTGCTGCGTGAGCTGCTTTTTCAACCGCAGCGGTTCCGCCTAGGACGATTAAGTCGGCCATACTCACAGGTTTTGTTAGTCCAGCTTGAATGTCAGTTAGGGTATCTAACACTTTATTTAATCTTGTGGGTTCATTGCCTTGCCAGTCTTTTTGCGGCGCTAAACGAATACGCGCCCCATTGGCTCCACCGCGATAATCTGAACCTCGGAAAGTTCGGGCACTGTCCCAAGCTGTCGCCACGAGTTCAGCAATGCTTAATTCACTGGATAAAATTTTAGCTTTAAGCTCAGTGATTTCTTGTTCACTTAAGCTGTAATCGACTTGTGGAATAGGGTCTTGCCAAATAAGATCTTCCGCAGGCACATCAGTTCCAAGGTAACGACTTTTAGGACCTAAATCACGGTGAGTCAGTTTAAACCACGCGCGGGCAAACACCTCTGAGAAATAGGCAGGGTCTTGATAAAAACGGTCTGAAATTTTGCGATATTCAGGATCCATTTTCATCGCCATATCAGCATCGGTCATAATTGGACTTAAGCGAATAGATGGGTCTTCAACATCAACCGGTTTATGTTCTTCCTTGATGTCGATAGGTTGCCATTGCCATGCACCAGCCGGACTCTTTTTCAGTTCCCACTCGTAGTTAAGCAGTAATTCAAAGTAGCCGTTATCCCATTGAGTAGGATGGGTTGTCCAGGCACCTTCGATTCCACTGGAAACGGTATCTCGGCCTATGCCTCGACTGGTTTTATTTAACCAACCAAAGCCTTGGTCTTCTAATTCAGCACCTTCAGGTTCGGCTTGTAAATTGTCGACATTGCCATTACCGTGACATTTACCAACAGTATGTCCACCAGCGGTTAATGCGACGGTTTCTTCGTCATTCATTGCCATACGTTCAAAAGTAGTGCGAATATCATGGGCGGTTTTTAATGGATCAGGATTACCATCAACACCTTCAGGGTTGACGTAAATTAATCCCATCATTACGGCTGCTAATGGATTTTCAAGATCTCTTTCACCAGAATAGCGGCTGTGCTCTGAACCGCTTGGGGCAAGCCATTTTTTTTCAGATCCCCAATAAATATCTGTTTCTGGATGCCATATATCGGCGCGGCCGCCAGCAAAACCAAATGTTTTTAGCCCCATCGACTCATAAGCTACGTTACCGGATAAAATGATCAAATCAGCCCAAGAGAGTTTATTGCCATATTTCTTTTTGATCGGCCAAAGTAGTCTGCGCGCTTTATCGAGGTTAACGTTATCAGGCCAGCTATTGATTGGTGCAAAGCGTTGATTGCCAGTCCCTGCGCCACCGCGACCATCAGCAATTCGATATGTGCCTGCAGAATGCCAAGCCATGCGGATCATTAATCCACCATAATGGCCCCAATCTGCTGGCCACCAATCCTTACTGTCTGTCATTAAAGTGGTTAAATCGTGTTTTACAGCAGCGAGATCGAGGCTTTTGAATGCTTCGCTGTAATTAAACGTCGGATCCATTGGATCCGTCTTTTTGTCATGCTGATGGAGAATATCGAGATTGATCGCTTTAGGCCACCAATCCATGTTATGGCTATCGTTTGAAGTATTGCTGCCATGCATAACAGGGCACTTACCTTGACTATGTTGTACTTTGTCCATGAGATTTCCCTTTATCACTAGAGTAGCTTAATTTTGATATATCATTGGATGACAAGCTCAGGCTAACTGACTGTGGTTACTAATTAAAGCGACTTTTTCCGGTTCAGTTAATCGCTTTTATTGATACATAAAAGTAAGCCGTTGATTCAAGTTTGCGCTAACGTAATAAACTCAGTCTAGTTATCAATACCATAAATGCGCCAGTAAATAACATCATGATGGAAATATACCGTCGGTTTTGCCAAGTCATAATGTTTACACTGTTTATCAACAGGCCCTAATGAGAGCCAAGATTCAACACCATTAACCTTTTAAAGCCGCTGTGACTGACATGTTTTATGCCAATGCCATTTAGCGGGTTAGGTTTAAATACATCATTAGCCTTAACGATAAGCATTGTTGAGGCAACTATCTGGATGTAGAACCAGTTCTTATTGCATTGAGGAAGTAAAAATAGATGAGTTTTATTAACGGCTAGCGCATTGTCTAGGTGATACACATAAAAATGGCTAACCCAATACAGGTTAGCCATTGAAGCGATAATACACTATAGCAGTTGTGCCAAAAGGTTGTTGCTTTAGAGTGATCAATAATCTTTAAATCAAATACTTAAGGGTGACTTTTGGTAGGATTTTATCCACGATAACCAAATAATTTTTGTTCCATGATTGCTTTGCTTACGGCTTCCGGAACGGCGTTAATCCAATCGCCTTGACCGCGGCAAATTTGTTGTAAAATTTCTCGCGAGAAAATATTAAATAAATCAGGGTTGCTCGACTCAATACTGGTGATAAAGCCATTATCGAGAACATGACGGAATAAATAGCGCAGATTATTGGGGACACTAATGGTCGTTAAGTTATTCAGATCACCTTTTTCATCTCGTTCAGGGTAAACGAATAAGCGCGTGTTATCGGGGAATAATTTACCGAATGCTTCGAGTATTCCGCCTTCCATACCGCGATAATATTCTTCATCAAAAATTTGTTTAATATTAACCATACCGACCACAATGCCGATTTGTAATTGGGTGTATTGGCGGAAATAGGCTCGTAACGAGAAATATCGGGTATAGTCGGACACCATGACATTGTAGCCGAGTAAATTAAGTAACTTGACCCGTTCCATAATGTCTTTTTCAGACATGTTGGCATCTTTACCGCTCAAGTCATTTAAGGATATTTCAGCAATCAATACGGTACTTTTATCTGTTACACCATCGAGTAAGGAAAAGGCTTTATAGCCTTGTTCGATCATATCGACATTAAGTTTTGTTACTGGCTTAAATGAACCTCGAATGGTTAATACGTTCTTTTTGTAAAGCATGTCAGCAGGAACTGCGACACTGCCATCCGCTTTAAACATAATGGCGCGCGTTTTCCAACTGCGAATAAGATGAATATTCTTGGCTTGATTGTCGACATCTTCAAAGTAGGGCCCTTGAAAGTCGATACAATCAATCTCAATTCGATTAGCTTTCATGTTATCGGTTAATGAATCGATAATCATTTTAGGATCTTCAAAATAGTAATAACTGGCGTAAATGAGGTTGACCCCTAAAATCCCTAATGCTTGTTGTTGTGCTTCAGCGGTATCGTCAAACATACGCACATGAACAACAATATTAGACGGCTCTGCCCCCGGGTACATTTGAATTCGCACACCACACCATGCATGACATTCATTTTTACGATTAAAGCTCTTGGCTGAGACAGTTGCTGCGTAGGTAAAATAACGCGAAGACTTAGAGCGAATAGCTCCTACACGGTCAACAACGAGATCAAATTCTTGCTCCATCATTGCCAATACGCGTGCTTTACTGACATAACGACCATCTTCTTGAACACCGTAAATAGCGTCAGAAAATTTCATATCATAGGCCGACATGGTTTTCGCTATCGTACCCGCAGCAGCACCAGCGACAAAAAAGTTACGTGCGACTTCTTGTCCTGCACCAATTTCAACTATAGTGCCGTACTTTTTCTCGTCTAGGTTTAAACGAAGAGCTTTTTCTTTTGTGCCACGGGAACTGACTTGCTTATCCATAATATCTCCACACGATAAAACATTGGTATCTTAAGATTACTGCTAACAATGTTATAGCAAGTTAAAATATCCGCTAGTGCTGAAAGGATATTTGTGGCGATAAATTAATAATTTAACCTTTTTGAATAGCTTATAGATGTTTATTGCGACACTTTTGATCATCGTCAACCGTGAGGAGCGCGTTAATAGCATGATTGCCGCAACCATACACGTTGCGGCTTTATAACTTTATTATCTAGGTACATCCATCATGGTTTGTAAAAATACCGCAGAAAAGGGGGCTTTTTGCTGTTTTTTAATTTGAGGACTTAAGCCATTTTCAAACAACACAAATAAATAGTTATGACCATTACTCACATTCACTCTACCGGCCAAGTTTGCAATTCCTAGCATACTGCCGGTTTTTGCAAATACATGATGTTTGAGTGGTGATTTATTAAAATAACGTTTGTAGCGTAAGGTGCCACTGACACCTGACTCTGGAAGTAAATCGAGCAAGAATCGGTATTCTGGTTGTTGATATATGACGGTGAGTACACTTAATACGTGTTCTGGTGTGAGCAAGTTATAGCGTGATAAACCTGAACCATCGGCAATGTTTGCCGTCGATAAGTCGATACCTATCGAGTACAGAATGGTTTTCAATGCCTGGCCACTGCGAGAAAAGTCGCTTGGGGTTTGATAATACACCTCACCGAGTTTTTTTAATAAACTGTCGGCAATTAAATTATCCGATTCGAGTAACATGGTTTCTAGCAATTGCGGTAAAGCATCAGATTGATGGCTGGCAATAACTTGTCGTTGAGCCATAAACTTGGGCTGCTTGTTCATCTTAATTGTCGTAATGGGGTGGTTATAGCTAATTCCTAAAGATTCGAGTTGTTTAGCTATGATGTGCTGAGCGTAAATTTGCGGATCGCTAATGGCTATTGCTAAAGGTAATGACTTAGCTCCGACATGACAACCGCTTAGGTGATAGCGATTATTATCGAAACGACTTAAGGTTAACTGACACTGGGGTACTGACTCAGTGAGGTATGCAGGCAGAGTATTGGCCACTGGTAATGTAACGGCGGGCTTTACCACTGGGTTGTCTATGGTAGGTGAAACAAAATATGCGTCATTAGTGATGTCAATTGGGCGGTTTCCCATCATGGTGATTTTCGCCACTTTATTGTAACCATTGGTGGATAATCGACCATAGACGCAATTTTTATTAATGATAAAAGGTGAGATTGGCGCAGCGTAGCAAATCCCTAAATCGTCCCATACCCAGCCAGGAGCCTGTAATTGGCTGTCTTGTTCGCTCGCCAACATAATATTCCCGGTAAGTTTTGTGATCCCCAACGTGCTTAAGGATCCAAGAAGTTGATGTAAATCTTGGAATGTTAAGGTTGGATCGCCACTGAATTCGATATAAATGTCACCAGAATAAACCCCATTGCTAATCTGAGTTTTATCCAGCGGTTGTTCGGCTAAGGTTATGAGTTGGGTTTGATAGCTAAATTGTTTACCGAGTTGCTTGGTTGCTGCCAATGCGGTTAACAGTTTTTGAACACTAGCAGGTTGCATTAATGATTGATTATTATATTGAAATACTGTTTTTTGACTGGTCATATCCCACACGGTAATGCCCAGTTGTGAATGTATCGGCTTTAATAGTTGCAACATATTATCCAGATACAGGGCTGTGGGTTGTTGATTAATATTCTCTAGGGGTGAAGAAGGTATCTGTGGTTGCACCACCGCTGGTTGAGTAAGCGGCTCGACCGCGCTGACGGTATTCAGGCAGATGATCATCAAAGACCCTAATAGAGATAAAGCACGCCTCAGCCATAAAGGTTGTTGCCTATGAGATGATTGTGGCCGTGGGAGATGGAATAGTATTGAAGTCATATAAGTCTACATCTAGGTATCACTAACGATAGGTTATGGTAGCTGATGCTAACCTTGGCTGATACGAATTTGATAATGTTTCGTCCTTTTTGATGACATGCTTATCCCTTTAGTGTGATTATCATGTTTCTACAGCTGACCATAGGCTGGCTAGTTCGCAAGCAATATGGCATTAAAGTATTAATTATCGGCAAAAAAACACACTAAAACGGCTGCTAAGTAAGAAAAATCTTGCTCATCACCTTGTTAATCGGTAATTTCTATCAGCTTAAGAGGACGCCAATCTCAACTATCTGCCAAATATCAATGCTACAGTGCTGCAACAGCAGTATTTGATTGCATATTGTGTCTTAGCAAAAGCAGATTTGAGTTTGATAGACTGGCGATAATTTATCGTTAAACAGTATTGTTTTTACTGAGATGTTATTTTGTCAATATTATCGCAATCGCGTTGTAAGAAACATCATCAGTTGAGGTTGGTTATAAAAACGGCCTTTATGTCGAGGCAAACATAGCGTGTGCTTAAACATGCAACCTTATGATTGTTAAACAATTGAACAGCGTACTCACAATTACAATATATCGCTGTGATGTTTTTGAATTTGATCCCATTACTGATAAGCGTAATGGTCACCCATTTTAAGGAGGATGCCTTGCTGGATAAGCTAGGTGGTATTGCCCTAAATGCAGATGCTGTGTCTTGGTTGCTTAACCCGAAAGATTTTAAGCAAGCCTTGCTAACTAAAATCGCAGCGGCAACATCTTCAATTTACATCGCGGCATTATATGTTGAAGATGATGAAGCAGGTCGTGAAGTATTGCAGGCGTTATTAGACGTCAAAGCCCAAAATCCACAAATAGATATTAAGGTATTAGTTGATTACCACCGTGCACGCCGCGGCTTAATTGGTCAAAAGGGCGACAGTGGCAACTATATTTTATACCGTAAATTAATGGCTGAAGCGTCACACCCATTTGATATAGTGGGCGTGCCAGTAAAGTCGCGAGAATTTATGGGCGTGTTGCATCTTAAAGGTTTTATTATTGACGACGCCGTGATTTACAGTGGCGCGAGCATTAACAATATTTATTTACAGCAACAAGAAAAATACCGTTTCGATAGATATCATGTTATTGACTGTCCAGAGCTTGCTCGCAGCATGCGTGACATGATCAAACAAGATATCGTCAGTGATCCTGCTGTAAGCATATTAAGTCAATCTGGCGATATTGAAGAAAACCCTGAAAAGAACGACATCAAAAGTTTTAAACATCGTTTATCTCAGGTGCGCTATCAGTACAAGTCAACCACAGTCGGTAACCGTATTACACCGTTAGTTGGCCTTGGCAGAAAGAACAACCAATTAAACGACACTGTGATAAACCTGGTCGATTCCTCTACAAAAGAGCTGTTTATTTGTACCCCTTATTTCAATCCACCAACGATTTTGACTCGCGCATTAGCTAGACACCTGCGTGAAGGGAAGAAAATAGACATCGTTGTGGGTGATAAAACCGCCAATGACTTTTATATTCCACCGGATCAGGATTTTTCAACCATTGGTGCATTGCCTTACATGTATGAACAATCACTGCGTAAATTTGCCAAGAACCAGCAGTGGGCGATCGAGAATGGACAACTTAATATTCATTTATGGAAAGATGGGATTAACAGCTTTCATTTGAAAGGCATTAGTGCCGATAATCGCAAGCATCTGATCACCGGCTCTAACTTAAACCCGCGAGCTTGGGCGTTAGATTTAGAAAATGGTTTATTGTTGCATGATGAGTCGGGGAGTTGGAAAGAGTCGTTCATCAAAGAGCAGCACTATATTTTACTCCACACTGAACGATTATTTCATTATAGCCAAATTGATACCTTGCAGAAGTACCCAAAACCAGTGAAAAAAATTATGAATCGAATTCGCCGTTTAAAAGCAGACTTTTTATTGCGGCGTATCTTATAATTACCTCATCAGTGTCATATCCGTTCATCACCAAATTTGGTGATGAATTTTTTTCACCTCAGAGTTCTTTAATGTCAGAGTTATCAATAAAATCAATTAAACCGCCTATTCATGCAGTCCATCGCTTACATGAATACCGAAAGTCATTATCGACTAAGCCGTTTGGTGCCCGCGGTAAGAAGCTGATTAGGTGTAATCTTTGTCTCTTAGGTGAATTATTTTGTACCTGTGAACATCGGCAATATTTAACCACTAACGTTAGCTTTATGTTGGTGATGTATAACGACGAAGTCTTAAAGCCCACTAATAGCGGCAGGTTAATTGCAGATTTAATTCCAGATACCCATGCATTTTTATGGACTCGAACAGATACCGACTGCGCAATGTTAGCCTTACTCGATAATCCTCAATACCAACCCTTTTTAGTGTTTCCACAACAATATGTGCAGAGTGAGCAAATTATTGTTGAGCAAATAACCCCAGCCTTGCTAACTTCGGAGCAGGGGCAAGCTAAAATTCCTTTGTTGGTAATGCTTGATGGCAGTTGGCGCGAAGCAATCAAAATGTATCGTAAAAGCCCGTATTTACATCAAATGCCGGTATTATCATTTGCGCCAGAAACCTTAGCGACTTATGCACTACGTAAAGGCAGTCATGATTTTCAGTTAGGCACAGCTGAAGTTGCGGCGCTGGCATTAAGCGCTGCTCAAGAGCCTCAAAATGGTTTGGCACTATCGACCTGGTTTGATTTATTCGTAGAATCTTCATTGCTGGGGCGTAATCGCCGCGCAAAAGAAACCTTAACCCCAATTGCTGTGTATATTGATGCGTTCAAACTCGCATTAAAAGTCAGTCATGAGCACATAAAACGCAGTATTTAGGCGGCTTAATCGACGCCAAACGGTTGCATATTGTGACTAATTACGAGATGCTAACAGACGTTTATTACTTGAGATATATTGCTAACAAATGAGCGAAGCTAAGGCTTTACGCTAATGTCAGGTTTTCATTAAGGACTGTTTTATACGTTATGGAAGAGTTGATCAACAGTGCTAAAGCGCTAAATGCGAAGAAATTGGTTGTGTTGTGTCGTCTTGAACCGGGTTGTTTAGGCCCTGATGGCATCGATCATATTGACGCTTTTTGCCAAGTTGCAGAACGTGCATTAGTGAATTTTAATGCCGATATATGTCATTGGTGTCTTGCGCCTCGCTTAGATAAAAGTTTGATTGAAATACAATACAGCCTTGCAGGAAAAGTCTTATCTCGTGATAAAGCAATTAAGTTTATCAGCTCTTTTGAACAAGACCTTGATGTCATAGAAGAACGCTTTGAAGATAAACTGACTCAATTGATCAATCAGTATATCGCCCGTAAACGTTAGATTGAGCATGGCGTGCTTTAGCTTTTCCTCCATGCGACTGATGCTCGATCTCATATCGTTAACAGTTTAATCCTATGTTATTTGGGGTTAATAATAGGATTTATTATGACTCCCTTTATAGATTCAGCCGCCGCTGAAGCCAGCCCAACATCTTCCGAAACTCAGATATTGCACCAACAATTACAACAGCAATTTGGTTTTACTCAGTTCAGAGAAGGCCAACAGGCGGTTATCGAAACCATTTTAGCGGGCCATTCTGCGCTAGCCATATTTCCTACCGGTTCGGGTAAATCCTTGTGTTATCAATTTTGCGCTCAACAGTTACCTAAGCTGACTTTGGTTATTTCACCGTTATTAGCGTTAATGAAAGATCAATTGGCCTTTTTAGCGAGTAAAGGCATAGCTGCAGCGAGTATTGATTCAAGTTTAACTTATGATCAAACTCAGCAAGTGATGCGCGATATTCGTGAGCAACGTACGCGGATTTTGATGGTATCGGTTGAGCGTTTTAAAAATGAGCGCTTTAGGCAATTTCTCAAGTCGGTTCCCATTTCTTTGCTGGTGGTTGATGAGGCGCATTGTATTTCGGAGTGGGGACATAATTTTCGCCCCGATTATCTGAAAATCCCTCAGTACTGCCAAGAGTTTTCCATACCACAAAGTTTATTATTAACCGCGACAGCCACTGAACAAGTTAAATTAGATATGGCTAAGCGTTTTGGTTTGTCCGCGCAACACATAGTACAAACCGGGTTTTACCGAGCCAATTTAGATTTGGCAGTTGTTGCAGTGAGTCAGCAACAAAAACTTACTCAGCTTACACGTACCGTAAAAGACTATTCCGGTAGCGGTATTGTTTATGTCACCTTGCAGCAAACTGCTGAAGATGTAGCCCAGCACCTAATCGCTGAGGGTATCAATGCCGCGGCTTATCATGCTGGAATGGATCAAATACGACGTCAACAAATTCAACAGCAATTTATGGATAATCAAATCCAAGTAATTGTGGCAACCATTGCCTTTGGCATGGGCATTGATAAATCCGATATTCGTTTCGTTATCCATTTTGATTTGCCTAAATCGATTGAAAACTACAGTCAGGAAATTGGCCGAGCAGGGCGTGATGGTAAATTATCCCATTGTGTGACACTCGCTAACTTAGACGGCTTAAATACTGTTGAAAATTTCGTTTACGGTGATACTCCTGAACTTCAAAGCATTGGCCAGTTATTAGAGACTATTGCCTCAGAAACTGACAATGGTCGCTGGGAAGTACAAGAATACCCTTTATCAACCGCATGCAATATTCGCTCATTGCCGCTAAAAACTTTATTTGTCCAATTAGAGCTATTGGGCGTGATCCGTCCAAGTTATGCTTATTTTGCAGAATTTAAATACCGCTTTGTTGAAGAGCAGGAAGCCATTCTCAGCCGATTTAACCAACAACGTCAGCAGTTTCTTCGCCAAGTGTTTGCTCATACACAGTTTAAAAAGATTTGGGGACAGTTGGATTTTGATACTTTATATCAACAACATGGCTGTGAACGGCAGCGTATTGTGGCTGCACTAGATTATTTAGCAGAGCAAAATTTGATTATTCTTGAGACAAAAAAAATCACTCAAGTGTATGATGTACAAGAGCAGGCATTAGCGACACCGCAACAATTGCACCATTTGACTCAGCAACTGGGTCAATATTTTAGTGACAATGAACATAAAGAGATTGTGCGGATTGGTAAGCTAGTCGAATTTTTTGAACTTGATCGTTGTTTAAGTGCGAATTTAGCTCAATATTTTGATGACCACTCAGTGCCACAAAATTGCGGTCACTGCAGCGTTTGTCGTGGGCAAATTGCCATCTTATCCAAACAAGCTGTGGCTCCGTTACCAGACTCGGCCACAGTGACAACATTGCTTGAACCGTTAATCTCAGTGGCTCAAGCAAAATCGTTACCCACTCCAACCATTGCTACGCAAGCTAAATTCCTTGCTGGTATGATAATGCCAATGTTTAGTCGTTTGAAAGTTAAACAATTAGAGGGCTTTGGACGTTTTAGTGCTTATCGATATCAAGATATCCTGGATACTGTTAAGAAGGTAAATTCATGAAACCGGTTCCTAAAATATTGTTAGAGCGACACGGTGAGTTAATACAAAGTGAAGGTGTGACAGTCGTGTCCCATATTCAACGTCAAGTTGGAGACTGGGTGGTACAGACGTTAATGATTAAAGATTGTGATGTGCCATTTAAATACAAGCGACCTCAACGTTTCAAGAGCTTATTAGATCATAAAGTCAATTTGATTTATTACCCATCGAAAGAGGTCATTGGCGGCTTTGAAATTGAAATAATGCAAGTAGTAAGGGTGCGCCGTTACTAAAACCTATATTAAGCTCAGCTCACCAAGCTTTCGGTGTGCTGAGCGCAATATCAGACAGCTTGAGAACTTGAACCCCCCAGTATGTTTATCATCTCTATCTGCAGCGTTATTGGCTGCTTGAATGAGATGCCCCCCACAAAGTCAATCAATAGTCGATGATTAAAGACTCAAGAATTACTTAAGTCCTTTATACCAAGAGCTTACTGACCACTAAACACAAACTCGTTCGCGGTTTTCCATAATCTATAGCGTAATTCTGTTCCTTGCGGCAAATAAAACACCTTTGGTTGACGACTGTCATAGCTGAGTGTCAGGGCTTGATTGAGAACAATAAATTTGGCTTTTTTCGCTTCAGTACACATCATTCTGGTCGTCGGCCCCTGCATGACCTGATCGACTTGATAATAGACATATCCCCAACCAGGTAATGATAGGGTGTTAATATCGCCCATCAGTTGAGTTTTATTACAGTCAACGACTTTATTTTGGCCTATTTGCACTTCAAGCATGTAATCTTGTTCATTTGTCAGAGCAGGCAATGTCAGGATATGTTGCACCATTCCAGAAGTGGGTGCTGGATACATTTTTGTGGACTCTTGCGCTTGATAGTCACGGGTATCCATCACGCTGCTACTGATGTTTATGCCGTTTAAGTGATTGTTGTCAACTGGGTTGGTCGCACAAGAGCTAAATGATAATGCACTCGCTATGACAACGGTAAGTGTGAGGGATATTTTCTTTGCATAAGCAAATGTTTGCTGGTTCATCTTGTTTCCTTATGGAGTAAATATTGCCAATAATGACTGGCTGGTTGGCTTATCTATTTACATTAAACGTGCTGTAACTGAAAAAGGGTTAAATAAATAAAGATAATTTTCCCATGTTTAATGGTTAACATAACGAACAATAATTGAGTTTAGTTCATAAGTATGACATAACATACTGATAACCTTTAACACATTGTATTTATCAAAAAGGTATCGTCGTCGATGCATAATACCCAAAATCTTGAGCAAACTGCGCATATTCTGAATTTAGCGTTACCTAAAATGGCGTCTTTAGCTATTCCTGTAACGCCAGAAAATTATGCTATTTGGTTTGAATATTTTGCTGAGACGAACCTTAATTTAAAGCGCTCTATTGATGGCTTAATTGCTAATGGTGTTAAATTCACACCCGAAGTTAATTTAGGCTTATATAATCGCTTTATCGAAGAGCGCTCTCCAGAAATTATTGAAAATGTGCAAATTGAAACGCATATTTTGATCAATAGTTTGCTGAGTAAGATAGAGCAGCTTAATGAAGGTACAGAAAAATTCTCAAGTAATCTCAATCAGTACGGTGAAAAACTGCAAACCAACCCTAATGTCGATGATCTTAATCTTATTGTGATGAGTATAGCGGCTGAAGTTGAACAAGTCATTGCCAAAAACCGGCAAATGTCGGCGAGTCTAGAGTCGTTGTCGACAGAGATCCTTCATCTTAAAGATGAAATGGACAACTTAAGTAAAGTCGCCATGATGGATGAACTCACCTCATTAAAAAATCGCCGTTCATATGAGCTGTTTGCTGCAGAGCAGGTGACTAAGTTTGTTGATACTCAAACCGTATGCAGTCTGTTAATGATTGATATAGATGATTTTAAGCAATTTAATGACACCTTTGGTCATTTAATTGGCGATAAAGTGTTGGCCTATGTCGCTTTAGCAATGAAGAATACGGTTAAAGGTGACGATTTAGTCGCTCGGTATGGCGGTGAAGAGTTTGTCGTGATGTTACCTAATGCCAAACTTAATGATGCTGTGAAAGTCGCCGAAAAAATCCGCGAGCGAATTTCATTAAAGCAGCTTTCTATCGGTAAAGAGAAAAAACAAAATCTGGGCCATATTACCGTTTCTATTGGTGTGGCAACCATTAACACTGGCGATGATGTTGATACTTTATTATCGCGAGCAGATGAACAACTTTACAAGGCTAAAGCAGCAGGCAAAAATTGCGTTAAGTTCGGTTAATGCCAAACCGCTTTATTCTCGAATATATTTATTCCCTGATTTATGGCTATACGCTTTTAGCCTAGTACTCAAATTATCATGAATTACTTTAGGTTGTGTTTAGCTGCCGTTAATCATTACCCTTTAATCATTAGAATGTTATTTATCTTCAGCCTTAGTGCGTAAATCCATGTGCATTTTTATCAGGTGTTCTTCCATATCAAATGACACAGTAAATCCAAGTGATTTAGCCAAGTTGGCCATGTTACGGTTTTCAAACATGGTAAAGCCCATTAAGAAAGGCGTGTTATTGGTTTTGTAATAGGCAATCAGTTTTTCGAGTAATAACTTCCCTAAACCTATCCCTTGATAGTTACTGCGCACAGCCATTGCAAACTCAGCTTCGGTATTATCTGGGTCTATAGAGGCTCTGACGGCGCCTAAGGTGAGCTCTTCACCGTCTGCAGTCATTGTGGTTGCAATAAACGCCATTTCTCGCGAATAATCAATTTGAGTTAATACCGCCATCTCTTCGTGGGTCATGCGCGAGCGCACCCCAAAATAGCGTTTATATCTGTCTTCATCACTTAATGAATTATCAAACTCTAAATGCCTGGGTTCATCTTCTGGCAAAATAGGTCGCAACATGACGTGTAGACCATTTTTTAAGGTGGTGGTTTGTTCTAATTCCTTAGGGTAGGGCAAAATAGCTAATCTGTTAAGATTATCTTGTGGGGTGTCATGCAGACGGATATTGACGTCTAATAAGGTGATTCTTTCGCCCGCAGCCAACACGGGGTTTATATCGATTTCGGCGATTTCTGGACAATCTATAATTAAGTGTGAAATTTGAGTCAGCATCACACACAAGGCATTCATGTCTAGCCCTAGGGGTAAATGACGGTCACGCAATTTATGCGTTTTAAGTGCTTGAATGACCATATAGCGTGCCAACGCCATATTTAATGGTGGCAGTGCCACAGCAGCATCGCGAGTGGGATCCCATTCAGAACCACCTTCACCTAAACAGATCGCAGGGCCAAATACTGGGTCATTAATCACCGAGACTCTAATTTCTTGTGCGCCTGCCGTTAAGGCCATTTTTTGAATGATTAATCCGTCTATTTTGGCTGTAGGATTAATTTGATGAACCCGTTCAATAATAGAGTGGGCTGCATGGCTAACTTCTTCGTCTGAGGTTAAATTTAATACCACGCCATGTACATCTGATTTGTAAAGTATGTCGGGTGATTGCACTTTCAGCGCAACCGGATAACCTGCTTGATTCGCGACATTAACCGCTTCATCAACATCTTTTACAAACCAAGTTTCAATGGTGTTTAACCCGTAAGCCCTTAAAATATCAACCGCTTGATGAGTTTCCAGTACCGTTTGACCGTTTTCTAAGCTGCGTTGCAATAATGCCCGTGCTGCCTTGCTGTCAGTGGGGATGTTATCAGGTATTGATTGTGGTACTTCTTGGAGTAGCTTTTGGTTACGTCGAAACTCAACCATGTGCATAAAGGCTCTTACAGCACCTTCTGGGGTTCGATAGGTCGGAAGACCCGCCGTGGTAAAGCGTTTACGACCGAGGTAGGCTGAATCTTCACCGCTCCAATTGGTGAGCATATTAATTCGATGTCGGTTGGGATGTTGGTTAACCGTATCAATAATACTATTGGCAATTTCGACACTTTCACCCAATATAGACGGCGAATGCAGCACTAAAATAGTGTCAGTGTCGTTACTGCTCATAAGCACTTTTAATGTATCAGCGTAGCGTTGACTGTCGGCATCACCAATCATGTCAATAGGATTTTGTTTCGACCAGGTACTGGGTAAAATAGCGTTAAGTTGTGTGACTGTTTTTTCGGATAATTGAGCTAGTTTACCGCCTTTGATAATTAACTCATCCGCAGCCAGTACCGCAGGACCGCCGCCATTGCTCATTATCACTAAACGTTCCCCTTTAAGCGGAGTGGAATGCGCCAGACTTTCAACTGCAGCAAATAATTCAATGAGATCATTTACCCTAAGCATACCTGCACGTCTAAAAGCGGCTTCATAAACGGCATCATTGCCACCAATTCCGCCAGTATGCAGCATTGCCGCTTGAATGCCTTCTCGGCTGCGGCCTGATTTGATCACAAAGATAGGTTTGTTTCTTGAGGCCGCTCGGGCGGCAGACAAAAAATGGCGCTTTTCATTAATGGAATCAATGTACAACATAATAGCGCTGGTTTTACTGTCACGGCCTAAGTAATCGAGTAATTCATCAAAATCGATATCGGTGGCATCACCTAGTGAAATAAACGATGAAAAGCCAATTCCCTTGTTGTTCGCCCAATCAAGAACCGTGGTACAAATTGCAGCTGATTGCGATACAAAAGCAATTTTACCTATGTTAGCTCCTGCATGCGCTAAGCTGGCATTCAATCCCATTGGCGGTAATATCATCCCTAGGCTGTTAGGGCCTAACAAACGCATGCCGTAGCGTTTAGCATATTGCTTGGTAATTTCGAGTAAATTGTTACCTTGCTCGTCGGTTTGCGATGCCATCCCAGAGGCCATAATAATCGCCACTTTGCAGCCAAATTGAGCTAAGCGTTCGACAATACTGGGAACCTTTAGCGCATTGGTGCATATAATGGCTAAATCAGGTTTGATGGGTAAGGCTTCAATGTTCGGGTAAGCTAAGACTCCCATCACTGCGGTATATTTAGGTGTTACCGGCATAATTGGGCCCGAAAAACCACCCGAAAGTAGGTTCTTCATCACCGCTTTTCCTGCACGTTTATTGCCGTTAGATGCGCCGATAACCGCCACTGACGTGGGCTTAAATAGCGCATTAATGCTGCGTTGACTCATAGAATTTGACCTTAGCTGGCTGGCAATAAACACTGTGATTATGCTTAGATTAGCATAAACTTTTATCAAATAACGATAAACAATCTATTTTACTTGATGAGATATTTTATGAATAAAACCAATTACTCAGAAAGTTTTTTGACAATTAATTGTCACATCTTAAAATTGTATACTGGCTTACACTTTAGACTAAAAATCAATGTTGAATGAATAATAGACAAGGCTCTGTAATGCATCAAAGTAAAAGGGCCATTAAGGCCCTTTTTTATGGTTGATACTCATCATTGCAAGTCGAAGTTGCCCGTGACTAGTGTTGCTCGGTGACTGTTGTTGCAGACGAGGATTTAGGTGCATAAATATTGATAAGCTTGCGCATCATGTCTTTACCGTCTTCAATTGCAATGTATAAGCAAGGGATGAGACACAAGGTCACCACAGTTGCGAACAGTACCCCAAAGGCCAATGATACCGCCATTGGGATCACCATTTGAGCTTGCATACTGGTCTCGGCCATAATCGGTACTAAACCAATGAATGTAGTCAGCGAGGTTAGCATGATGGCTCTAAAGCGGCGGCAACCTGCATTTAAGACAGCCTCTTTTATTGGCACCCCTGATTTTCGCGAAGTATTGACATAATCGACCATCACTAACGAATCATTCACAACCACACCCGCAGCAGCGATAATACCAAACATCGATAGCACACTTAAATCGATACCCAGGATAATGTGTCCCATTACCGATCCAATGACACCAAACGGGATCACAGACATGATCATAATCGGTTGAATGTATGAGCGTAGTGGAATTGCCAATAAGCTATAAATCAGTAATAACGATAAAATAAAGTCACGCATTTGAGTATCTGCGCTGTCTAATTGCTCTTGAATACTACCTGATACTTCACTGTGCACCCGCGGATACTTAATTAGCAACTCTGGCATAAAGTTATCACGGATATCTTTAGCCAATTTAAAGGGTTCAGTTTGATCGGCATCCACACTGGCCCATACGTTAATCGTACGGTTTCCATTTTCACGGCGGATGCTGTTAACCCCTTGAACCACTTTAATGTCTGCCACTTCGGATAAAGGTAACTCTGTCCCTTGTGGAGTGTTAATCATCACATCTTGTACCAGTGCAATAGAATTTCGCTGTTCTTCTGGATAGCGAAGCATTACTTTAATTTCTTCACCATTTCGAATAATTCGCTGTGCTTCTAAACCGTAAAAACTGTTACCCACTTGCGAGGCAATATTGGCCAGTGTTAAGCCTAATGCATTGGCTAACGGTTTTAATTGGAATTGCACTTCTTTAACACTTGATTGGCGACTGTCATTAACGTCACTGACACCCTTAAGTGAATTAAGCTTTTGTTTAAGCTCTAGTGATGCAGCAACTAATTGGCTCTCATCTTTTCCCTCAAGTCTAAAGCTAATGTCGCCGTCTTCACGACCGCCACCCATTAAACTGTCTTGAATGCTAAATGATTTTACCCCAGGAATTTGCGGCATCGCTTTACGCCATAAATCAGCTAAAGCAAATGTATCCATTGGTCTGAGTGACGGATCGACTAGTTTAGTCATCACTTCTGCAGTCGTTTGATCTTTAAGATCAACCTGCATATCAGAAATCATTTTTTGGCCGTATTGTCGCTCTATTTTTTTATCGACATCGTATAAGGTTTGCTCAATCGCCAATGCCGCCGCAAGTGTCGACTTCTCTGAGGCATCTACGTTCATTTCAACTGTGACTCTAGGGAAGTCATGAGGTATTTTGGGTTGACCAATAAAGCGCACCAAACCACCCATATACAGACCAACACAGATCAGGATCAAGCTGATGAACAACATGATCACGGCATAGCGATACTGAACCGCTAATTCAAGCGAAGGGCGATACATAGAAGTAATGAATATATTCAAGCCACGATCAATTTTGCCTTGAATAAAATTGACCCCGTTACGCAACCAATCTAATGGATTTTTTGAACCGGGTTTAACGATTTTAGGTTTTTTCATGTGCGCCAAATGCGCGGGTAAAATCAGCTTTGATTCTATTAATGAAAACAACAAACATAAAATAACGATATAACCAATAGCCTGACCAAATGCTGATGACGGGCCATCGTCCATAGTGATGGGGAGGAAAGCAGCAATAGTCGTCAGTACCCCAAAGGTTGCTGGCATGGCAACTTTTTTGACCCCACGGATAACACTGTCGATACTTTGGCCGTGTTCTTCAGATTCGCTGTGGGCACTTTCGCCCATGACAATCGCATCGTCGACCACGATCCCCAGCACCAAGATAAACGCAAACAAGCTAATAACGTTGATGGTGACATCAATAAATGCCATTGGCATAAACAGTAGGGTACCTAAGAAGCATACTGGTAGTCCCATCATTACCCAAAATGCTAATCGCACCCTTAAGAATAGCGCTAGCATAATAAATACTAGTACGGCACCACTTTTCATACTGTCGAGCATCAGCTGTAAACGCCCATCTAAGTAGTAAGTCATGTCAACCCAAGGCTCAAGCTTAACTCCTTGGGGTAATATTTTTTGCTGTTTTTCGACAAAATTATTAATAGTTTTCGCTACATCGGTAATACTCTGATTTTTAGCCGCACCAATAAAGAAGGTAACCGAATTCTTGCCATTAAATTTTGAGTATTGAATACCTTCTTGAAAGCCATCATTGACGGTGGCGATATCACCCAATAAGATCTTAGTGCCATCATCTAATGTTAATAATGGTAGCTGTTCAAACTCATAACCTACATAGGCTTGGTTCTGGACTCGTAAATTAATGTAACCATTTTCTGCTTTAATTTGTCCTGCAGACATATTTCGTGAATAACCACGCACCGCACTAGCAACATCGTCAAAGGTTAAACCATATTCACGTAAGCGATCTTTGCTGACTTCAATACCGATTTCATATCCAAGACCGCTATAGTATTCGCTAATATTGACACCAGGCAGTTGCATTATCTCATCGTTAATTCGCTCGCCTAAATCTTTGAGCTGTATTTGGTCTAAATCGCCATACAGACTTAAATACATCACCTCTTGTCTGAATTTAATCCGTTCAACTTTAGGTGGTTCCATACCACCTGGAAAGGTTGAAATAGAGCCAATTTCGGCTTTAACTTCTTCAAGTACTACTTGAGGATCATATGATTCCTCAACTTGAAAATACCCTTGAGCCATATTACGGTTTGAATAGGTAATGACCCGTTTTAATCCTTGAACACTCTCTAAAGCTTGTTCAATTTTAATGGTAATGCCTTCTTCCACTTCTTGTGGTGCAGTGCCTGGGTAGACTGCGCTGAATTGGATCCAGTTAATTTCAACCGCTGGGAAGAATTGCTTGCGGATAGTATTAGCAGTCAACAGACCGCCGAGTAAAATAATGATCATCAGCAAGTTTGCCGCGACACTATTACGGGCAAACCAAGCGATGATTCCTTTATTCGTATCGTCCATGATGTTTATTTACCTTCCATAGCGATTTCAGTTTTATCGGTTTCTATCGGCTCGTCTTGAAGGATTTTATCTGCTGGTAACGCCAGCTTCATGCCTTCTAATGGGTAATCAAGCGCTGATGTGATGACTTCCATTCCAGGATCCAGACCTTCAGAAATAACCACATTGGCGCCTTCTTGGCGAATAATCTTTACGGGTTTATAGCGTAAGGTGTTGTCGCTATCCATTATTGCGACTAAGCCATTTACAATTAAATGACGTGGAATAACGGCGACATTGCCAGCATTACTACCTTGTATGTTTGCAGTAACATAGGTGCCGAAACGTAATTCATTTTTATCGGTTTTCAGTCCATATGGGTCTTCGATTTCAGCAACCAGATAGGTCATGCGACTTTTACTGTCAACAACTCCTTCACTGCGAACTATTTTCCCTTGCCACTGTTGTTTACTTCCGGCGAAGTTACCCATTAATGTCACTTCAGAATGAGTGCCTTTTTGATCCAAATATTGCATTTCTTTATCGGCGAGAGGTAAGCGGATTTCAGCCGTATCGGTATTATAAATGTGTCCGATTTTACTTCCTGTGGTGACATAAGCACCTAAACCAATTTCACGGCTAGAAATAAGTGCATCATAAGGGGCGCGGATCACAGTCCGTTCTAGATCTCGATGTGATCGGAGTAAATCGGCTTCTGCACTTTTTAGCTTAGCTAATTCTTGAGCGAGTTGTGGTTTACGCAAACTGAGAGCGGTAGGCTTACTATTGGTAATTTCTGCCCATTCACGTAAGGCAACTTCACCATTAGCGCGTTCTTGAACCATGTTAGCTTTTGCTGATGCCACATTAGCCTGAGAATCTAATAAGCCAGCTTCGTAATCACTGGGATCAATCTTAGCTAAAATATCGCCTTTTTTAACAAAGCCACCTTTGACGAATTTATCCGCTAGATAAATGATTTCACCACTGACTTGTGCAACCAATTCGGTATCGTACTTGGCTGCGACGACACCGTATGAACTGACCGAAAAGGTCATGGGTTTGTACTCGATGGCTTCCACTGATACCAGAGGAGTAGTATCAACGACAGGCTTTTCCTCTGGGGGCTTTTTTAACGCAGAAATCCCAACTAAACCAGCTATTCCAATTGCTAATACTATTATCGGTAGTATGATTTGTTTTTTAGTTGCCACGATCTTTCCTTATAAAATAATGCGTTATTTTTGCAGTAAGCCAAGTCAATACTGCCAATAGTCTTTTTTGTCATTTATATGTTAATCGAAATGTTTAATCTTTGGTGTTTCATTGTGTAAACTTGTGTGTCAACCCAAGGAGAAAACAATGCAAGTCGCCAATACATCTAGATTACAATTATCATTAATAACCCTTGATGACAGTGCATTATTATTTGAACTCGACCAGGACGAGCGAGTCATGCATTTTCTCAATGGTGGAATTAAAACCACACAGCAGCAGATTGATACGGTGATGATGCCAAGATTAGCTCAATATTTACATCCTGCTAAAGGTTGGGGGTTATGGAAAGTCCATGCGCTTGATTGTCCTGAAAATGAGCAACACGGCTTAAGCGGTGAGTATTTAGGCTGGGTATTAGTTAGACCGATGCACTTTTTTACCCAAGCACAGCCACATAACTTGGAATTAGGTTGGCGGTTTAAACATATCAGTTGGGGTAAAGGCTATGCTACCGAAGCAGCGAAAGCGGTAATGGAGGCTGTGAGTGCCTCAGCTGAAGTAACCCATGTCAGTGCTATTGCAGTAGAAGACAATCTAGCTTCAATTGCAATAATGAAAAAACTCGGTATGACTTTTCAGCATAAGAGTATTCACCGCGATCCTTTAGGTGATACCGAAGCGGTGTTCTACCAAAAAATGGTGTAATACTCATTCGATTCATTTTAATAACAGCTATAAAAAAAGAGCAGCCTGAGCTGCTCTTTTTAATTAAATGCAATCAATTACTTTTTTGCGTCTAGGTAACGTTCAGCATCAAGTGCTGCCATACAACCCGTTCCGGCAGAAGTGATGGCTTGACGATAATGTTGATCCATTACGTCACCACATGCATAAACACCTTCGATGCTAGTTTGTGTTGCATTGCCTTGTAAGCCACTGTTAACTTTTAAGTAACCGTGATTCATTTCTAGCTGATCAGCAAAAATGCCAGTATTTGGGCTGTGGCCGATCGCAACAAACACACCAGCGACTTCTAGGTCGGTAACTGAACCATCTTTAGTGCTCTTTTTCTTAAGACCTGTCACACCCATGTCATTACCCGTCACTTCTTCCAGTGTTTGGTCTAGGTGTAAAATGATATTACCGTTAGCGACTTTATCCATTAAGCGGTTAATCAAAATCTTTTCTGAACGGAAACTATCACGACGGTGAATTAAGTGAACTTCAGACGCGATGTTGCTTAAATAAAGTGCTTCTTCAACAGCAGTGTTACCGCCACCGATAACCGCAACTTTTTGGTTACGGTAGAAGAAACCATCACATGTTGCGCAGGCAGAAACACCACGGCCCATGAACGCTTCTTCAGACGGAAGGCCTAAATATTTAGCCGATGCACCGGTCGCAATAATTAATGCATCACAAGTAAACTCGCCGTTGTCACCTTTTAAGCGGAAAGGGCGCTCAGTTAGGGTCACTTCATTGATATGATCGAAAATAATTTCAGTATCAAACTTTTCAGCGTGCTTTTGCATGCGTTCCATTAATGCTGGACCAGTTAAGTCTTCCGCATCGCCTGGCCAATTTTCTACTTCAGTAGTGGTCGTTAATTGGCCACCTTGTTGCATACCTGTGATCATCACAGGATTTAAATTTGCACGCGCAGCATAAACAGCAGCGGTATAGCCGGCAGGGCCAGAACCTAAAATTAGTAGGTTAACGTGACGAGCTTCACTCATGATTTTGATCTCCGATAACATGCCTTAAGCAATTTGCATGGGATTGTATGGAATTTACTGCGGCGGGTAAAGTGAAGTTGAGTGTAGGAAATCGATTGGGGTTATCTATTATGTAAATATTCCGTTTCAAGTGAACGAACTTACCTGACATAAATCAAAACTACCCAGCACCTGTTGAACTTCATTCGATATAATAATCAATCGTTATAATTTGCTTAGGTAGAAGTAACCACAACGAGAAAATACACCAAATGAGTAATGACGAATAATATAAGTGATATGAAAAATTTTTATTATGAACAAATTATAACTGGTGTTCAAAAAATCGTTTTTTGAAATAGCGCCTGAATAATTGCTGTACTTAAAGCATATCTTGGAACAGAAAAATAACATTTATTCCAATGAAACGACATTGCTAATAGCTAAGGCCTTATATTACTTAAAGAATTATACATCGTTTTTTTTTAATGATAATATAAACATTACTCACGGAATGAAGTTCAAACGATTCATCGTAGCTTCAATAGGATTGATTTTTTAAAGGACTAAACTATGTCAAATGATATAGAGCTATGCTATAGCAAAAGTAATACCTATCCAGTAAACCCAAATAACGAGCCAGCTTTTGCTACGTTTCAACAAGACAACCCACATATTATTAGTGCCTTTGTCTCTGCGGGCACCCCATTTATTATGCGTAATGGCGCTAGCAATGGTTCTAATTGGCGAAAAGAACGCCCTGAATTAGTTTGCACGCTTAGTCAAATACAATCTTTACCGCAACAAGCAAAACGAAATCTTGCTTTGATGGATGATATGTTTGGAGGCGAAAACCTACAAGCCCTCGCTGATTTTTATCAAGCTGAATTAGCACCTATGGTGCGCAATGAAAGCATCGGAGCCATAGGTGCAGCATCAACAGCTTTAGATACAAGATTAAGTAGCTTTGCTAAAGCCGCTCATAAACTTCAAGATGCATTAGAGAAAGTTAGAATAGGCGCACAAGCAAAATATCCTAAAGCCCAAATGATGATGTTAGAACAAAACGCAAGGGAACTTGGGAAAGACTTCAATCAAAAATTCCAGACAGAAATCAATAAATACATTGGTCGGGTCAAAAGCAAAAGAGGTACTGTTTACAATAATGCTGATCGTGGTATCAATAAAGCAAAAAGCGGTAGGTCCATAAAACCGATTCAATTTACCTCTACAGTTGATTTTCAAAATTTACGCGCTTTTGAAATGGGAGCAAATCTTCTCGGTAAAGGATTAATTGTGCTTGATGCTGGGATCCGTGCGGGCAATGTACATGTTGATTATTTAGCTGGAGCTAATTGGCAAAAACGTGCCGCGGTTGAAACAGCCGGTTTTGGTATGGGTACTGCAGCAGGTTTATGGGGGGGAGGTCAAGTCGTAGCGGCAGGCCTAGGTGTTGCTATGCTAGCTACGCCAGTTGGATGGGTCATTATTATCGCTGCTGCCATAACGGTTGGAGTTGAAGCGGCTAAAGGTGGAGATATTGCTGGGAAATGGGCTGCCAATAAAGCCTATAATATCGGAGATTGGCTTAATAGCCTGTAAAGGAGGTATTCATGTCAGAACTATTAACTGAAGACTGGATGGGTATATTTTTTTTTATTACCTTCTGTATGTGGAGTATTGCTGTACTTTTGTTTGGCCGAATTACCGTTAAGCATATTGAGCGCGAAATGGCAAAAGAGGACATATTGCCGGCAGAATGGGATAAAGGCATAGGTATGAGATACCCCGCTTATGCGAGTATTATCATGCGCCCTAACGCTAAAAGGCATGCTTCTATTGTTGACATAGAAGCTACCAAGCGCTTTAGTCGAAAAGTCGACTGGTATTTGGCTGTATTTGTACAGATTTCTAGTGTTGTGTTTTTTACTCTTATGTTCACTGTTGCTTATCTATACGGCCCTGATAGCTAGCAAAATTGGTTGCGTTAATATTTAGATACGACGATAACAATTGGTATTGTGGTGACTAAGGCTGGTAATGGGATTGGGATATTCGGAGCTAATAAAGCCTTTAATTTAGGTGACAGGTTAAATGGCCTATTGCGAGGGATTTATGTTAGAACTATCAACTGAAAGTTGGATGGCAATATTATTTTTTATTGCTCTTTGTATATGGTGTATTACAACTTTTTTATTTGGCCGCATTAGCGTTAAGCATATTCAGAGCGAAATGGCGAAAGAAGGTATAGCACTGCCTGTTTGGGATAAAGGAATAGGTACTATTATCGTTACTTACTCCTTAATTATGGTGTTCCCAAAGTTGAATCCAATAATTATCGATTTTGAAGCTGTTAGACGACATACGCGGAAAAAGGATAAAAAACTCGCATCATTATACGTTGCTTCCAGTGCTATTATTTTTATTATTGGGGTAACAATCTATTATTCATACATCTCTGATAGCTAGCCGATTTGATTGAGTGATTATTATTGGTTCATCCATTGAGGTTGGAGGGGGGCTAAATGGGTTATGGCTTGGAAATTCGGAGCCAATGAGTCCTATCATATAGGTGACTGTTTAAGCAGTTTATAATCGAGGTTTTCATGGATGAACTATCCACAGAAAGTTTGATGGCTATTATTGGCGGACTGTCATTTCTTATATGGGGGATCGCCATATTATTATTTGGTCAAATTACCGTTAAATATATTGAACGCGAGATGGCGAAAGAGGGGATATTACCTCCTGAATGGGATAAAGGTATCGGTATGAGATATCCTGCATACGCCAGTATCATTATGCGCCCTAATGCAAAAAGAAACGCTTCCACTGTCGACATCGAGGCGACTAGACGTTTAAGTCGAAAACTTGATTGGTACTTGGCTGTATTCGTTCAGGTTTCTAGCGCTATTTTTTTTACTATTATGTTTACAGCCTATTTTCTATATGGTTCAGAAGACTAATTTGAAAATTATTCTTGTACTACTGGTACTACTGGATATCTTGCAGCTAAAGTGGTGATTAATTTGATCAATGGACTGCATAGGTTCATGGTTGAATAATTTATAAGTGAGATATTGATGTCTGAACTTTCTGTTGAAAATTGGATGGCTATTATTGGTGTTTCAATATTTTTATCTCGGGTATATCAACATTCTTGTTTGGCCGCATTACTGTTAAGCATATTGAACGTGCAATGGCAAAAGAAGGAATAGATCCACCTACATGGGATAAAGGTATTGGTTCGCGAATTGTGGCTTATGCAGGGATAATTGCTTTCCCTAACCTCAAGCGACATGCTTCTCTTGTTAATATAGAGGCAACTAAACGCTTTACCCGGGAAAAAGATAAAAAACTTGCATGGTTGTATATTATTTCCGTGGCTAGCTTTTTTATTGTATTAATAGTTTTTTATTTATTTCTTGAACCCGACAAAATACTACGCTAAGTAACAGTTAACCATTTAGCTCCCATTTGTCTTGATTAGCAATAGCTCTGTTAACAACATCTGATGGTTAAGTTTCTAAATTTTATCTGAGCTTTAATTGCGAAAGTTTATTATTTGATTCAATTGGTTAAAATTATGCCGCAAGCACTGAATTTGTAGGACTAAGAGTGAGGGGTGAGGGGGACTCATGGCAGAACTATCCACAGAAAGCTGGATGGCGGTATTATTTTTTATTGTATTGCTTATATGGGGTATTGCCATATTTTTATTTGGCCGCATTACTATTAAACATCTTGAGCAAGAAATGTTGAAAGAAGGGATAGAGCTCCCAGCTTGGGATAAAGGTATAGGTGTACGAATGGTTGCATACGCTGGGGTTATCGCTTGGCCTAACCTCAAACGTCATGCTTCTCTTGTTAATATTGAAGCAACAAAACGCTTTAGTCGAAGCAAAGACAAAATACTTGCGTGGTTCTACATTATTTCTTCGGTCAGTATTTTTACTCTTGGATTATTTATTTACTATTTATATATCTATAAGAGTTAATAGTGTGACTGGGTTATTGATTTAACATCGATGAGTAATATTATGTACATGCTAACAAAAAAATCTATCCTCTGCCGTTGTTCGAATAGTGTATTTTTGTTTCATTGTTGAAATAAGGACATCCCTCTTATTTCAACAATGTGTCGTAAACTCAAAAATATCAGTGATTTTGATTGATCACATAATAAGCAAAGTACTATTTGTCTCGATGCTATTAGTAAACCAAGTGACAAGTTGGTAGGTTATTTTTTTCTAAATAATTCTGGTGATATTCCTCGGCTATGTGGAATGTTTGTATCGGTACAATTTCAGTCACAATATGACGCTGTCCCCATTTACCGCTGCGTGCTAATGCCAGCTTTGAGGTTTCAGCTTGGGCTTTTTGCTCTTTATCGTGAAAAAATATCGTACTGCGATATTGAGTGCCAATGTCGCCACCCTGCATGTTTAACATGGTCGGGTTATGGTTTTTCCAAAACACATCCAGTAGGTCGTTAAAACTGATCACTTCAGGATCAAATTCAACTTGGACAACTTCAGCATGGCCAGTGGAACCCGTCTTCACTTCTTTATAAGTTGTTGCAGTGTCTTTACCACCCATGTAGCCACACGTTGCGTTACTGACGCCGTCAATTTCACGGAAAAAATATTCAACACCCCAAAAACAGCCTGCACCAAATGTTGCTAACGCCATGACATACCCTTAAAATATATTATAGAAGTCTAGATGGCTGTAATTGTGTTGAATATTGTGATGTTTTGCAAGCAAACTTTTATTAATAAATAAAACTAACATATGCCTGCAATAAAATAGTCTTTGGCTATGATAGAATCTGTGGCAATAGGCATCTTAGTTAACAGCCGTTTACGTCAAGTTTAACTACGCCATATAATAATGAGACAAGGAGTTGATAGTGTTATCTGACCTGATGATAAACCACGATTTTTTAGCCTATACCTTAGCCAATCCGACTCGACTACCAGCAGCGTATGACTTTATGTTAGCCCAACATACTCGGGTTGATGTATTAGATACTGGGGTGATTGTATTTACGCCAACAACTGCCGCTAAAGACATAGTGTTGTCATGTGCCGTGCACGGTAATGAAACTGCGCCAATTGAAATATGCAATCAACTGATTAAAGATTTGCTGACTCAACGTATAGTGGCCAAGCAGCGTGTAATGTTTTTAATCGGTAATCCCGCTGCGATCATTAATAAAACCCGTTTTATTGATGAAAACATGAATCGCCTATTTAGCGGTGCGCATTCAAAGGGCGAGGGTTTAACTCACCCAGAGCGCCATCGAGCTAAAGCGTTAGAGCAATACGTGGCTGACTTTTTCAATGCCAATAGCGACAATCAACGCATTCATTACGACTTACATACTGCAATCCGTGCTTCAAAGCATGAAAAGTTTGCCATTTACCCATACCGTCCAGGTCGTGCTTTTAGCGGCGAGCAAATTATGTTTTTGGCGGCATGTGGTGTTGATACCATATTATTCCATCATGAACCGACAACTACGTTTAGCTACTACTCCTCAGAGCAATTTCAAGCAGATGCATTTACCGTTGAATTAGGAAAAGTGATGCCATTTGGTCAAAACGACATGAGTCGTTTTGACCAAACTCATACTATGCTTGAAAAACTGATTACTGAGCCTCAGTTAGCGCCTGTTGAGTTTGACGCAAGTAAGGTCAACTTGTATAAGGTGTCTAGGTCGATTAATAAACATTTCGATGACTTTGAATTTAGCTTTGCTGGTGATGCAGAAAACTTCAGTGCCTTTACTCTGGGGGCTGTGTTAGCGACAGAAGGTGGTAAAGCGATCACCGTCGAACAGCCACAAGAGGCCATTGTATTTCCGAATGCAAATGTACCCATTGGACAGCGTACAGTGCTATGTTTAGTACCTGCACCGAACGAGTCAATCTTATAGTCGTAAAGCAATATATACATGTCAATCGTGAGTAAAATACGTTTACAGTGAGAGTAAGTATTGATAGGTAGTTTACGTTAACGTAATGTCTACTCGCATAGTATAAATAAAGCCATGTTTATGTTGAACATGGCTTAACAATAACAAGAGCATAATATGAGCAACGCACCACTGACCAATGAAACAGTGCACCGTGTCAGCTTCTTAGACAAAGCGTCATTGCACATCCCCATTTTGCGTATTTTGCAAGCTGATGGCACCACATATGAAAATGCGGTTTTACCAGTAATCGACAAGGCTCTGGCCGAAAAAATATTTGATACCTGTGTTTTTACACGAGTATTAGACGAGCGTATGTTGGGTGCGCAACGTCAAGGACGAATTAGTTTTTACATGACCTGTACCGGTGAAGAAGCCTCAATTATCGGCAGCACAGCAGCGCTGGATAAAGACGACGTCATTTTGGCTCAATATCGCGAACACGCCTCATTGCGTTATCGTGGATTTAGTACTGAACAATTTATGAATCAAATGTTCAGTAACGAGAAAGATTTAGGTAAAGGTCGCCAAATGCCGATCCATTACGGCAGCCGTGAACTCAATTACCAAACCATTTCGTCACCACTGGCAACGCAAATTCCGCAGGCGACTGGTGTTGCTTATGGAATGAAGTTACAAGGCAAGCGTAATGTTGCCATTTGTTATTTTGGTGAAGGCGCTGCATCAGAAGGTGACTTCCATGCTGGTTTGAATATGGCCGCAGTACTCAAGTCTCCTACCATCTTTTTCTGTCGCAACAATGGTTATGCTATTTCTACCCCAACTGAAGAGCAATTTGCCGGTAACGGTATTGCCAGTCGCGGCGTAGGTTACGGTATGCATACCATACGTGTAGACGGTAACGACATGCTCGCAGTGCTAGCCGCTACGCAACAAGCTCGAGCTCACGCATTAGAGCACAATGCTCCGGTATTGATTGAAGCGATGACATATCGTTTGGGTGCGCATTCTTCATCAGACGATCCATCTGGATATCGTTCAAAAGAAGAAGAAGCAAAATGGCAACAGCACGACCCAGTCAAACGTTTTAAATTGTGGATGATCAACAAAGATTGGCTTACTGAAGCCGATGAAGCCAAGTTATTTGAACGTTATCGCGAAGAAGTGTTAGCGGCAGTTAAAGTGGCTGAAAAGTTGCCGGTGCCGAAACTCGACGAAATTATCGAAGATGTGCTTGATAAACCAACTCCAGCGCTTAGAAAACAGCTTAAAGAGTTGAAAGAGCATATCGCTAAGTATCCAAAAGCCTATCCAAAAAGCGCAGGGAGACTCTAAATCGTGGCTCAAATGAATATGTTACACGCCATCAATGAGGCGTTATCAATAGCCATGACTGCCGATGAGCGCATGGTGATTTTTGGTGAAGATGTGGGTCACTTCGGTGGCGTTTTTCGTGCGACTTCTGGTCTGCAAGAACAGTTTGGTCGTGATCGTTGTTTCAACACACCGCTAACAGAGCAAGGCATTGCAGGTTTTGCTAATGGCTTAGCATCTTATGGTATGACTGCGGTTGCTGAAATTCAGTTCGCTGATTATATTTTTCCAGCATTCGATCAAATTGTTAATGAATCAGCAAAATTTAGATACCGTAGTGGTAATCAATTTGATGTGGGTGGATTAACCTTCCGAACCCCTTATGGCGGTGGGATAGCAGGTGGTCATTATCACTCACAATCTCCTGAAGCCTATTTTACCCAAACACCAGGCCTAAAAGTGGTGATTCCACGCAATCCAGAACAAGCAAAAGGATTGTTGTTGGCATCTATTCGCGATCCAAACCCGGTTATTTTCTTTGAACCTAAGCGTTTATACCGCGCATCTGTTGGCGAAGTGCCAGCCGGTGACTACGTTATCGAATTAGGTAAAGCACAAGTGGTTAAGCAGGGCAGTGATATTACAGTCCTGGCTTGGGGCGCACAGATGGAAATCGTTGAAAAAGCCTGTGAGCGAGCGGAAAAAGAAGGTATTTCATGTGAAATTATCGACTTACGTACTATCGCACCATGGGATGTTGAAACCATCGCTAAATCAGTCACCAAAACCGGTCGTTTACTGATTAACCATGAAGCCCCTTTAACCGGTGGTTTTGCTGGCGAGATTGCCGCAACGATCCAACAAGAATGTTTCTTATCGCTTGAGTCACCAATTTGTCGAGTGTGCGGCTTAGATACGCCTTATCCATTAGTGCATGAAAAAGAATACATGCCAGATGAGTTAAAGACCTTCGAAGCTATCAAGGCCACAGTTGCTTATTAGGAGTAAGATATGATTAAAGATTTTATTTTACCTGACATCGGCGAAGGTGTAGTGGAATGTGAATTAGTCGATTGGTTAGTCAGTGAAGGTGACATGGTTACCGAAGACCAACCGATTGCTGATGTAATGACTGACAAAGCCTTAGTACAAATTCCTGCGCCACATGCCGGAAAAATCACTAAGCTTTATTACGCTAAAGGCGAAATAGCCATAGTGCATCAGCCATTATATGCGGTTGAGATGGACGGTGATGACACCTCTAGTGTGTCTGAGACTCCTGTAGCTGCTGTCACTCCGGTTAAAGAAGCTGTTAACGATACATCGGCTAATCACGCTCCTGTTGACCGGGGTAATTCTGTCGCTGCAACAACAAAAAGTTCATCAAATATTGAAGAATTCTTACTACCCGATATTGGTGAAGGAATTGTTGAATGTGAACTAGTTGACTGGTTGGTAGAAGAAGGCGATATGGTGGTCGAAGACCAACCGATTGCTGATGTGATGACAGATAAAGCGTTAGTGCAAATTCCGGCGATGAAAGCCGGAAAAATAGTTAAACTGCATTACCGTAAGGGTCAGCTTGCTAAAGTGCATTCGCCTCTATTTTCCATCGAAGTCGAAGCCGATACTGATAGTGCATCTGCTAGCGTTGACGTGGTTCAACAAGCTCAAGCCGCTGCACCACATGTTAATCTAGAGCCCGTTGCCCAAGGTAAAGCGTTAGCCAGCCCAGCTGTTCGCCGTATGGCGCGGACACTCGATATAAATATCGCAACTGTAGTGGGTACGGGCAAAAATGGCCGTGTTTACAAAGAAGATATTGAACGTCATCAGCAAGGTGCAAGTGCCTCTCAACCCGCTGCAAATACAAATGCTGCTTCATCGTCTGCTGATCAAGTTACAAGTCCTGTCAGTGGTCAATTAGTTAGCCCTGCTTCAGCAAGTGATCGTGTTGAACCTATCAAAGGCGTCAAAGCTATTATGGCTAAAATGATGGTTGAGTCAGTATCGACAATTCCACATTTTACCTATTGCGAAGAATTTGATTTAACTGAATTGGTTGCTTTGCGTGAAAGTATGAAGCAGCGCTACTCAACCGACGAAGTGAAGCTCACTATGATGCCATTCTTTATGAAGGCCATGTCGTTAGCTATCAATGAATTTCCGATCTTGAACAGTCAAGTAAACGCTGATTGCACTGAACTCACATATAAGTCGCGCCATAATATTGGTATGGCAGTTGACTCAAAAGTGGGTTTATTGGTTCCGAATGTTAAAGATGTGCAAAATAAGTCTATTTTAGATATTGCCGCTGACATTTCACGCTTAACCACAGCTGCACGCAGCGGCCGTGTGTCACCAGCTGATTTAAAAGATGGGACTATTTCAATTTCTAATATCGGTGCATTAGGCGGCACGATAGCAACACCTATCATTAATAAACCTGAAGTGGCGATTGTGGCATTAGGTAAGTTACAGATACTGCCTCGATTTAACGCCAAAGGTGAAGTTGAAGCACGTAAGATTATGCAAGTTAGCTGGTCTGGCGATCACCGCGTTATTGACGGTGGCACCATAGCTCGCTTCTGTAATTTATGGAAACACTACCTAGAGCAACCACAAGAAATGCTCTTAGCCATGCGTTAATAATGATTAAGCTATCTTATGCAAAAGGACGCTAACGCGTCCTTTTGTTTTAAGTGGCTTTTTCGTATAATACACAAACAATGTAAATCGATTGGAACTTTGTATGAGTCTGTCGGCACCTAAAATTGAAACTATTGAATATCCGTTTCCGCCAAAACCTGCCGTGTTGTCTGACGCTGAAAAAGCACAATATAAAGCACGTATCAAACAGTTATTGATTGATCAAAATGCAGTCCTTGTTGCCCATTATTATACCGATCCTGAAATTCAAGCATTAGCTGAAGAAACTGGTGGTTGTGTGTCAGATTCTTTAGAAATGGCTCGCTTTGGTCGCGATCACCCAGCAAAGACATTAATTGTTGCTGGGGTTAAGTTTATGGGCGAAACCGCTAAAATCTTAAGCCCTGAAAAAACCATTTTAATGCCCACTCTGGAAGCAACCTGTTCGTTAGATCTAGGTTGTCCGATTGAGCAATTTAATGAGTTTTGCGATGCCCATCCAGATCATACTGTTGTGGTGTATGCCAACACCTCTGCAGCAGTAAAAGCTCGTGCAGATTGGGTGGTCACCTCAAGCATTGCTTTAGAAATTGTTGAGCATCTCGATAGCCAAGATAAAAAAATTATCTGGGCACCCGATCGCCACTTAGGCTCCTACATCAATACACAAACTGGCGCCGACATGTTGTTATGGCAAGGCGAGTGTATTGTGCATGATGAGTTTCAAGCTAAAGCATTGCGCGAGCTTAAAAAGCAGCATCCTGGTGCAGCCATTTTGGTTCACCCAGAGTCACCAGCTAGTGTGGTTGAGCTTGCTGATGCTGTAGGTTCTACCAGTCAGTTGATTAAAGCGGCGCAAACCATGGCCAACGACACCTTTATTGTTGCCACGGATCGCGGTATTTTTTATAAAATGCAGCAGGCTGCTCCAGGTAAAACCTTGCTCGAAGCCCCAACCGGCGGCAACGGTGCCACCTGTAAGAGTTGTGCCCATTGCCCGTGGATGGCCATGAACGGCTTGCAAGCTATCGAAGCTTCACTAGTTGATAGCGATAAAACTAATCATGAAATATTTGTTGATGATGAACTGCGCATCAAAGCACTCATCCCACTAACTCGCATGCTCGATTTTGCCAAAGAATTGAATATGAAAGTGAAGGGCAACGCATAAGTAAATAGCTAAGTTTGCGAATCAATGACTAGCCTGATAAAAACCGACTCCATGTCGGTTTTTTTATTCTCAATTGTTATTGTTGTGATGCGGTATTCTGTTAAATTTTAAATTGCCCAACTAAGGTATTAAGTTGCTTAGACAAATCAGCAAGGTCCTCGCTTGCCTTGGCTGTTTGCATTGCACCATCCGTAGTCTTAGTAACGATATAGTTGATGTTATTGATGTTTTTATTAATCTCATTTGATACCGCACATTGTTCATTTGCTGCACTGGCGATTTGAATATTCATCTCAGTGATAGTATTGACCGCTGCAAAAATGTCATCGAGCGCTCGGTCGGCATTATTTGCCTGTGCTACACAAGAATCTGTGACCTTACTACTTTCTTTCATGACTTGAACTGCTTTCGCTGCACCACTTTGTAATTGTTCTATCATGGCTTGAATGTCTTGGGTTGAGGCCTGTGTTCGGCTTGCTAAGGTTCGAACTTCATCTGCAACAACAGCAAAGCCTCTGCCTTGTTCGCCAGCGCGAGCAGCTTCGATTGCGGCATTCAGAGCTAACAAATTAGTTTGATCAGAAATATTGCGGATTACTTCCAGTACACTATCAATGGCTGTTGTTTGGCTTTGTAAATGTGAAACAGTTTCTGTCGCAATGTTGATTTCTGATGCTAATTGATTAATTTCTGATGACACTGCGCTGACGACAAGTTTTCCCGTTTCTGTTGCTTCATTGGCTTTTTGGGCAGCATCAGCTGCTTGAGTAGCATTTTGTGCAACCTCTTGAACGGTTGCACTCATTTCATTCATCGCGGTCGCAACCTGCTCAGTTTCCTGTTGCTGTTGTACGGTATCAGCTCGTGTTTCAAGTGTAATATTAGATAAGCGTTCAGCAGAGTTATTAAGCAGCTGAGTAGCTGACATCACTTGGGTAATTGTGCTATGAACCTTGGTAGCAAATTGGTTGAATGCTTTGGATAGCTGAGTAATTTCATCGTTGCCGATAACGGTTAAACGCAGGGTTAAGTCGCCATCGCCATCTGCAATATTATTCATCGTGTTAGTGGTAGTATTAATTGGCTTTGTAATACTTCTACTTACCACCCAAGCAATGGCTATCCCTAATAATAACGCAATAATACCTACAAAAATCATAGTTAAAGATACTGTCTTTAGTGCACTCGTATTATGAGTACGATCCATTGCGATTTCTAGGACGCCAATAGGTTGACCAGAAAAATCTTTTATTTGACGTAAGTATATAGCATAGGGGGTGTCGTTTAATGTTGACTGGCTATTAAGCACTTCACCATTAAATGCTTGCGTTAAATCGGCATTATTTGAAAAACTATTAGGTTTTGTTGTGGTTCCAAAAGCTTCAAATCGTCCATTTTTCTCAGTGTAGAGAGCAATATCGACGTTATAATCTTTTTTAAATTCGTCAAAAAATGTTTGTCCAAAAGACATACCAAACTCAACAGAGCCAATATGTTTGTTTTGATAATTTATCGGCATAATTCCGCGAATGCCTATCCCAGCGACTCCTTTTTCTAGTCCTTTAACCGCTTTTTTGTCTCGATTTGCGACAACGATGGTTTGTCTAAAAGAGGATAAATCATCCCCAAACTCCTCTGGCTTGTGAACCCTTAAAAAGGACGTCGCAGGAGGTAAGTGGAACTGGAATTGACGAACGCCATAACTAGTTTTTAATGAGTCGAAAAGCGGAATAGTTCTAGCCGCTAATTCATTTCTATTGCCCTCACTGAATAGCTTTTGTAATTCTCTATCGCTAGCAATGACAGTTGCTAAAGCTTGAGCCAATTTCCCTGTTGATTCAATATCAGCTGTAGCCGTTTCATATAGCTTGTGTAGCTCGCGTTGCTCGGCGCTATCGATAGTGGCTGAGAATTCAGATAGTACGAAAGGAATAACGGTACCCATGACTAAAAACAATACAATGGCAATACCTAAGATAATACGGTTGCCGATAGTTAAATTAAATTTGCTCGCCATTTTTAATTCCTTTGACTTTTTGTAAATGAATAATATTTAATGATTTAAAATATCAGCTATAAACAGAAAATAAACAAGGCTCTATTGGTCGAATTTTGTGCTCTATGTTGTAATAACTTATCTTTACTCATAATTAAATTCATTTCATTACTCTCATTCCATTTTGTACGATTAATAGACTAGTGAACGAATTGAAATAGAAGGGGAGTCGAATCTGTCTTACTTTATTTAGTACTACTCGACTTCGTCACTTATAAGCAATAGATATTGGGTAATAGGATATAAAAGCTAACAGTGTATGTATGATTTTAGCGTGTTGATAAAATTGTAGGCGATGAATTTAATGATAATAGAAAATTGCAGTATTATTTGGATCCCCGAGCGATGAACTAACTTTTTAATAAATAAAAAAGCCCCGCAAATGCGAGGCTATTAAGTTTACTTTAAATTAGATCTTAACGAGCTAATTTATAGTTTAATTACTTAGCGTTCATTAACGCAACAGCGTTGTCTAACATGCGGTTACTGAAACCCCATTCGTTGTCATACCATGACATTACTTTCACTAATCGACCGTTAACACGAGTTTGTGTAGCGTCGAAATTAGAAGAGAAAGGATTATGGTTGAAGTCGATAGACACTAATGGCTCTTCATTAATCGCTAATACTTCAGACATTGGTGATGTTAGTGAAGCACGGGTAATGATGGCATTCACTTCTTCAACAGTGGTATCTCTAGAGGCTAAGAATGTTAAATCAACTAAAGACACGTTGATTGTTGGCACTCGTACCGCTAAACCGTCAAATTTACCCATAAGCTCAGGAACCACTAAACCTACTGCAGCAGCTGCACCGGTTTTAGTTGGGATCATCGACATTGCCGCAGCGCGAGCACGGCGTAAATCTGTGTGGTAAACATCAGATAGACGTTGATCATTGGTGTAAGAGTGGATAGTGGTCATCAAACCAGACTCAATACCAATTTCATCATTTAACGGCTTAGCAATAGGTGCAAGGCAGTTAGTGGTACATGATGCACCAGAAATGACTGTCATGTCTGAAGTTAATATATCGTTATTCACACCATATACGATTGTGGCATCAACATTCTTACCAGGAGCTGAAATAATAACTTTCTTAGCACCAGCAGTAAGGTGTGGTTGCACAGATTCTTTAGATGTGAAAATACCCGTACATTCAAAGACAACATCAATTTTTAATTCTGCCCAAGGTAACTTTGATGGGTCACGTTCTTGGAAAGTTAAAATTTTGTCGCCATTAACATAGATAGCTTCATCGTCATGATCAACTTTCGCGTTGAAACGACCATGTACAGTATCGTACTTAGTTAAATGAGCATTAATAGAAGCATCACCTAAATCGTTTAACGCAACGATTTCGATTGGGTAATCTTTGTCGCTTTCGTACAGTGCACGTAGAACGTTTCTACCGATACGGCCATAGCCGTTAATTGCTACACGGATAGTCATCTCATATCCCTCAAGTTAAAATAATTTGGTGGCATATCATTCGCCTGGTTGTAAAATTACCAAATTGGCCGTAATAATCAAGTTAAATCACCCAAATATGCCGAATTAAGCCAATAATATTCGTATTTTTTTTACATTTAGCACATTTTGAAGATATTTTAAGCACAGTTTTGTAAGTAATAATAAATTTAATAAGCCACAAAATGGATTCAAAGTTCACAATCCTAGCTTATTTTAATAATGCTTCACTGTGACTATTGGCAAATTGTTCGCTCATTACCACTGAGACGAGTTCAATGGCTTGACTGTCTAATGTCGATGCAAGCGCTTGATCCCCCTTAATGATAGCTAATAACTGTTGTTCATCAGCTTGGTTTTCACTGATCAATAAGTTGGCTCTGGTCAACAGGTATTCTTTTTCACTATCTTGTTGTTGGCGGTAAATAGAAGCGAGAGCTAAAAACCAGTCAGGATCAATATCTGCTGGCTTGGTGGTAGCAAGCAAATGCAAATAAAGCGTTTTGGCATCATTAGGCGAAACTCTCACATAATAGGCTGCTAGTTGAGTAATGATATCGTTATCGACAAGCAATCCTTGCTTATAAGTGTTTTCTACAATCGCCAATCCTGCTTGATCGTTAAAACGCATCCAACGATAAAATGCTAAATGCACTTCGTTATTTGCACGGGTGGTTTCTTGAAGTTCGCTGAGTGTCTGAGTGCTTACCGCAAAAGCGCGTTCTCGATCACGGGTTCGGTCAGTATTAATTTTATGTTGTACACCAGCAGCCAATTCGATGCATTTACTGTATTTCTCTAAGTAAATAAGTTGCTGGTAAAGTTGTTTACCTGTAGGCGATGAGCTCTGTTTTAACGCATATCTGTGGCGGATCAGGTCACCTTTCTCAAATCGGCACCAACTATCTTTGTGTAAATCACTACAAAGTTCAGGATTATTTTTACAAATAAGGTCGCTGTTTCGGTCATTATCGCAGCCAAAAAGGCCAAAACAGGCCCCGATAACTGTAAATGATGTAATTAATACAAAATTATGGCTCAAAAGCGTCTCCGAGCGGTAAATTGTCTAATAAAATTACACATTTACCGAAAATTTGTTACTAGCGAAATCGGCTGTATTTCTTTACAATGTCGGCGACCAACAGGGGGCCACCCCCATACAATATACTAAATTATTGGTCTTTTCTTTTTGTTACTCAAACCTTTCTGAAAAAACGAGAAAAGTGAGATAAAGGATCCCTACATGAGCGCAGATAAACATTTACAAAGCTGGCAAGAACGTTTCGAAATGGCAGAAGCAATGCAACCGTTGCTTGGCAAGTTGTATCGTAACCAAGGTATTGAGGTTATGGTATATGGTAAACCACTACTCAATGCATCAACCATCGAAATCATTAAGTCACACCGTTTAGTACGTCGTCATGTCGGTGAAAAATTACGTCTTCGTGAAAGTTTCCCATTTGTTGTAGCACTTAGCAAATTAGCCATCAAGCATTGCCGAGTCGATATTGGTAAATTAGCGATTAATTACTGGCGTGATAACAAGGATGCAAGTGGTATCGAAGCTTATATGGCACAGGAGTTGTCAGAAGCTGTTAATCATGGTGATGACACCCCAGCTCGTGATGTTGTACTTTATGGCTTCGGTCGAATAGGGCGTTTGTTAGCTCGATTACTCATTGAGCGTACTGGTAAAAGTAATAAAATGCGCCTTCGTGCCATTGTATTGCGTGGTGGTAAAAAAGGTGATTTAGAAAAGCGTGCCAGTTTATTACGTCGTGACTCAGTACACGGACCATTTAATGGTTCGGTTGAAGTTGACGAAGAAAACAACGCAATTATTGCCAATGGAACTTACATTCAAGTCATTTACGCTAACTCACCAGATGAAGTTGATTACACTAAGTATGATATTAACAACGCGTTAATTGTTGATAACACAGGTATTTGGAAAGATGAAGCTGGTTTAGGTTTACACCTTAAGAGCCCTGGAGCAGCAAAAGTATTATTAACAGCTCCAGCCAAAGGTGCGATTAAAAATATCGTTTACGGCGTTAATGAAAACGATATCCTTGATTTAGACACCATAGTGTCAGCGGCAAGTTGTACAACTAATGCCATCACACCAGTGTTAAAAGCGGTTAATGACAAATATGTGATTGAAAATGGTCACGTAGAAACGATTCACTCATATACCAACGATCAAAATTTAATTGATAACTATCACAGTGCAGATCGCCGTGGACGTAGCGCTCCGCTTAACATGGTCATTACCGAAACAGGCGCGGCTAAAGCTGTTGCTAAAGCATTGCCTATATTAGCGGGTAAACTAACCGGTAACGCGATTCGCGTTCCAACGCCTAACGTCTCTATGGCTATCATCAGTGTTAATTTACAACACGAAACTAATCGTGATGAACTGAATGAATACTTAAAAGATGTCGCATTGCAATCTGGGTTACAAAATCAAATCGATTTTACTGAATCGACTGAAATTGTTTCAAGTGACTTAGTGGGTTCACGTTATGCAGGTGTTGTCGATTCACAAGCAACGATTGCAGAGGGTAAACGTGCCATTTTGTACGTATGGTACGACAACGAATTTGGTTATAGCTGCCAGGTTGTTGGCGTTATGCAAAAAATGCTTGGCTTAACCACATTATCACTACCTAAAAACTAATATTTAATCAGTACCAAGTTTGCTGACAGTGGATGTTTAACAAGGTTTGCAAAGTTAATATCGCTGTTTATTGAGTACTTACCCAGGTATGTAGTCTTGAAAGCATCTCTTTGGAGATGCTTTTTTATCCGCCTTGTAATATATTTAATCAGAATGATGATTTATGCATCAAACAGTCATTTTGTTGCAATAAATCTGTTTTTATTGATTGACTATCAGAGCTAAAACGGTAGAATGCCATTCCGCAGTCAGGGGAAACATCCTCTTGCTGCAACGTTCTAGTTTTAAATAGAGCGGTAAAGAGATACAAATGCGACATTAGCTCAGTTGGTAGAGCGATACCTTGCCAAGGTATAGGTCATCGGTT
>NZ_JBGOOV010000022.1:0-98020 GCF_041439795.1 Shewanella sp. 5S214 | reverse complement strand
AGTCAGAACGTTTATATCGGAATGACTCTAAAACCGTGGCCAATTTAACTTGACCGCTACATATAGTATTCATACTCTGTTTTAGGAATCACTATTGTGAGTTAAGTCAGTTCACTTAAGTACTTACTTGGAAGCGAAACTCTACGATTAATATCGTTCTAGATTGGATCGCTCAAAATCTTTTTATCATTTAACATCATTTTTCCTGCACCAAACCATTACAAGTTGTGCATCGCCTCGGTCTGTCACATCGATAAAACCCCCGTGTTCGGCGGCTTTGCGAGAAGCCGTATTTGATTTTCGCATGTGAGCATAGATAACATCGTATTGACTGAGTAAACAGCAACTTTTATAGACGACACGCCCAATTTGTCGACCTTGGCTAGGACGATTCAGGAACACATGAAATGACGGATGACGTCCTCGAATAGGATCATCTAGCAAGTTGATATAGGCGGTACCAGCTCTTTTACCATTCACCATTACGAGCCAAGCTTCGCATCCGGGCCCGCCACCTTTATGTCGCGAACCAGAGGTACGGAGAAACTCAACATCTTCTGCGCTGACTGGACCTAGCTTTGACTTTGCTTTTACTGCTAAAGGTTTGGGTGTTGCATGCCGAACTCGTCTAGACCGTGTACCGTTCAATGGCCGAGCCATTAAGACTCTCCCAAACCTTCTAGAAGTCGCTCACAACTAGGGGCCCAGTACTCTGCTGGAAAAAAGCCTGGTGAGAAGGCAATCACTATGTCTTCAAGACACTCTAGCAATGAGCGGCATCGCAGGGCTTCAGTAAGTTTATCTATCTGAGCTAATACTTGAGGCAGCGAAAGATTAAGGGGACGTGGATGTTCCACTGCATCACTGTCTCCATCGTAACGATTGCAGAAATAATCCATGTCGATATGAAGCAAAAAAGTTGTGTCATTGATTCTCGTCTGACAATCAAGACCTTCGAGCCAGGCATCCATATCATCTGTATAACGATATCGGCCGCGCGCGACTCCCTTTAGAAGTGAGGTTAATTCCAGCTCAACGGTGGGCCTAATCGCATCCAAATCAAGCAACGAGTCAAAAGCCGTTTCTAGCTTGATAGCCGAGTCAAAGGTGCCCGTACATTTAGGGCCTTGGCAAAGATGACGTACATCAGCGTATGGCACGTGGTGAAGGAAGGGGGTGAGAAAGCTTCCCATTCCAAATGCGCCGCTTTCGATTGCGCTGGTCACTGAATTAGGATCGCTAAGGTCTACAGCACGCCCCTCTATAGGATCTATCCACCCTTCAGGACTTAGGAATATCCTCGGTGCATCAAGGTCTTTGTGGTCATCTACATGAAGAACTACGACGTTAGCACTTCCAGATCGTCGCGCCAGCCACTCACTCCAGCTCTCCAAAGTCCATGTATCATTTAAGGACAGTAGCACACGCCCTTTACGCTTACGCTCCACTGCCATGCGTTGGAATTGCAAATTATCTCCCCACCATGCAAGTCCTTCGGCTAAGCGTGGATCAACATAACGATAAGGATCGTTTGACCATTCAAGTTTAAGCAACCACTGCTTCCCAGTTTGAGTGGCAACAGCATCCTTATCACAGAAGTATTCCCGGAGCTGTGCATGTCTGCACTGCGCATCATTCGACAACCTACACAGTGGAATGGAGATCAAGGAACTCATTTGGATTCACCTCCTTGGCTGCGTACTTAAATATATCAACTAAATTCTGCCCCACCTGTGTTAATGGGCACTGCTCTAGGGTAACAAATGCTTTCTTGAGATGAAGGTCTGTATCTGTAATCTGTTTTACAGCACGAGAGTGCAAGTTTGCTGGCCCATGTTCACGAACATAAATCCAAAAACGCCTCAGCTCAACGAAAACGAAAACTGCGTGCAACAATCCCGACGGTGGTCGCAAGTCTTCACGCCATGGAGAAACGACTTGTGTAGATGTGCTCAGTACCGTTGGGGCGTAACGCTCCAGCAGATATAGCTTTTGATGACGATGTTCATGGATGAGTGAATCGGCGAGATCATAAGGATCAATTAACCCGTCAGCTTGGGATATCGACACGTAAAGTGCCCCGGGGACTGAGTTATCGCTGAATGAAACAATTTTTTGAGGATCCGCCATTGGATCCCGAATAAATTGTACTGCGCAGCATGTTTCAAGCATTTCGGCAGCAAGAGCAGGACGCCACTCTTTGACAATTCCCATCGCTTGCTTGACCAGTTCCTGGCCAGCACCCGAAAGCTCGTCACCTTCAAAAACTATGGCTTTACCAAATGGAGCTCGCAGCCAATAATCGTTGCGACCGACATCCCAAACACCTATTCTTTTACCTTCAGCAGCGACTGACAGCAGAAAATTTAAATATTCTGGCGATACTGTAATTTCCTGACCATCAACCGCGACCAACAAGTGTCCACGATGCTGAGCCAGCACTGCATTAGACCACGCAATGGCCCCTGGATTAATTGCTACGCGCTCTAAATCACCTGGTTCCATACATCTGAACTGCTTTGAAATCGCGTCACTAGCATAGAGCTGCAAGGCGGCTTTCAAATGATCAATTGATTCGATTTTGGCTCCTTCACGTAGCCAGTCAAGGTGAGGTTTAGATATCTCAGCAAGTTCGAAACTCTCAAGCGAGAACTTCTCTGGTAAAGGAACAAACACCTCTTCAATTATTTCTGAGGACAAATGCTCCTCAAGCCGACTTTTGATGTGGGTAACAAGCCGTTTCATTTCATTGCAGTACACTGTAGGGTTGACGAAGCCGTTTTTGCCAAAACGGTGAGGCAAAGACCCCCCACCACAAATATCGACAATACTACACGTTTGACAGACCTCAGCCAGCCCCTCTTTTCGCAAGTAACAACGGTGCTGCTCAATTGCAGAGGAAAGAGCCACTTCGGCGATCGGAGTATCGTGCACATTGCCCTTGAGCTTCGTCGCGCCGTCCTGAGTAACTTTTAAGACATCAAGATCATGGTAGCTGCCGTCTGTTTCGATTGACAAGAGACTCACATCTCCAAAGCCAAAAGCATCTGTGCGAGAAGGCAATCCAACACAAGTATCAAGTAATGCTTCGAACGTTCTCAGGGGAATATGTGGATATTGGTTAAACCATACATCAAATGCGTTTACTAACCACTCTTCGTAAATACTAGGATCTTGGTTCCGTCTTGGAGGAGGACAAAGCCAATGGGCATCTGGAAGCAAGAAATCCAGTCGAGGAATATTGAACTTTTCGAAATACCCGAAAAGATCTTCTGCGCTGGTCGACACATCTATGACTGCAATGACGCCAGCAAAGATTGATGGATACTTTTGAAGCCGTAGTAATGCCTGCTCAGCCTTCGAAAAACTAGAGCGCCCTTTCAAAGTCAAACGATGCTTATCGTTGGCAGACTTTGGCCCATCTAAGCTTAGCGAAACACCAATATTCGCTTTCTCAAAAAGTTCTAAAACTTGATCGGTCAGCAGTAGTCCATTAGTTTGGATACTAACATCGACGGGGATACTACATGCGTTACGCAGTTGATTGGCGAAGTCAGCAAGGTATTGTGCCCCAGCCAGTAAGGGCTCACCACCATGGAAAATTACCGCACAGTGAGTAAGACCGCTTTGTAAAACATACTCCTGAAGACGGTGAGCGAACGCATCAAGGTGCTCTTCGGACAAGATCTTAGGCATAGAACGCCAACTCTGATCCGCATGGTGATAAATATAGCAATAATCGCAATCCAAATTACACCGCGAAGCTACTTTTAATAAAAACGATGAAAACTTAGCGACGTCCAAGGTATTACCTCAAGAGCGATTGTGGCGATGATGCATACGGTCGTAGCTGGTGATCATTTGGCTTGCATCCGATTCAGTTATAACGCGAAATCGCAGGCGCTGAATTGCTGGATTGGTGCTCTGTCCTTTAGCTAATCCTTTACGAATCTCCAATAAGGTCGACTCTTCAATTTTTAGTGCTGCAGACGACATCTCATACTCCTTGATATGTTTTAAGAAAATTGATTATTGCAGATAACTCCGCAGAACTACAAGAGATATTGTTTAAATTTGAGAATATGAAAAAATGCACTTTAATATGTATTAACATACAGCAATCGTGTGTTTTATAGCAGATTTCAGCTGTTTTGAAGCAAACAGCTAGATTCAGTCGATATACTTCCCTTCTGCACACAAAACTTCATAAATAATCACATCCTGACTCATCTCATTCTACTTGCTCTATTAGAGACAAGAGAGTTAGACCAGTGTGGCCATATTGAATGAGCTTAGGATGATAATTTCTAGGAGGCGACGCCTCAAACAGCGTGGCCAAATTCACTATGCCACTACAATTGTATGTTTTTCATAACAAGTAAAGCCTAAAAGTCCTGTTTTTTAGTGGGGAAGCTAACCTAAGGTTTATATTACCTTTTTGCATTGTAACTAAAAAGGTAATAATTATGAAAATTCAAATTGGTACAAGTACTTATGAGTGTTTTGGTTTACGTTGTATACAGCATGGTAAATGTGAAGCAAGATATCTTATAACTGGCTCAGAATAATCTCTTTTGAAAGCAGCAGAGAAAATGTGTTCCAGCAAGGAGTACTTCAATATTGTCGTTAAAGATAGCGGACATGAAATCTTAAATGGAGAAGATGCTATCGTATTAAAAGCTTCCACAGGCTCTCGAGAACGGATAATTCACGTAAACTGGGTTAACCATTAGCTCAAATGAGAACCTAATGACATGTTACGGGAGGGCTTTAGAATGGGGGTGCCATAACTTTATGAAGTTAAAACATATAATGACCTCACACCTCTCATAGCACTAACGAGAAAAGGAAATGCACTTTAAAAGTTATTAAAGTGCAGTTTTCGCGAGTTATAGCAATTAATCGACACGTTAGCGCATCCTTTTTGCTTTATTTTTACGTGTTTGAAGCGACGGGAATAGTTGATTGATGAAATCAGCACATTACGATATGTGATGCAAGCAGTCACCAACCAACATTGATGAACCATGAGCTTTAGAATTCCTAAGGTCAGACATTACATCCACCATTGATTTGCACCATTCATTGTCAGGGGTTGGATTATCTAAATGACGGAACCCTGAATCTTTAATCCAGCGCTGCGATACAGCATGATTCATTAGTGCTTTGAACATCATCTTCTTTTTGGGGTTAGTCTTAAACCGTAATGCGTGTTCAATGATTGTGTACGTTTTAAGGTGAACTTCAGGGGCTAAAGCATAGAAATAATAAGAGTACATCGCCATATTTTTAGCAACATTAAATTGACCTTGGATTTCTTTAGGAACTTCTTCGTTCAGAACTTCCTTAGAAAGATACTCATGCATTACTTCTAAGCTAGGCACAGAGCCACAGATAGCCCCCATCAATCGATGCTTTTCATCCATCACAGTTAATTCTTCTAGGCTTTTAAATTCTTCCATGATTGACTCTAGGGATATACGTAATGCTCTGACTCAAGCACGCGCTACGCTGCTGTAACAAAGATAATATCATCACAGGTTGGTAAATGTGAGACATCCTCATCTTCTCATGCCTTTTAGATAACCCGAATGAAATTGAAAATGTTAGGATTCTGGTTCGATACCTGAACCTCCTCAATTAGGGCATTCAATTGGTTCATAGTGAATTGGTTCATTCTCATCAAGATTTTGAAAATTAGATTCGTTACTACCCGTTCCATTACAAATATGACAAGCTTCATTTTTACTTTCCATTGATTAACTCCTAGTGCACTTGGCGCTTCACATTAGATAGCCGCTCGAAGTTGTGAGCCAACAGAATTATTTTGTTGCATAATTCAAATGGATTCGATGAAATCACTGCGAAGTCGACGAACACCATTTGCTTCTGCTCCTAAACCAAATATCATCGCTAGTTCACGCAACAGCTCTGACTCAGAGCCTTCGTTTAGTGCTTCCAGAGCCGATACGGGCACCAACGTTACTTCTGGTACTCCTGCGCTCGGGCGCACCAAGTATGCATGATGAAATCCATGTAGCCATGTTGCGACGTATGGGACAAATAATTCATTTCCAATAGAATACCGCCCCTTCGGATATGATGCTTGTCCGAGACAAGCTTTGCGCGCTCCTTGTTTTCCAAACAGCCCATTTCGTACGCTACGGAATTGGGTCTGTGGACCACGTGAGTGTCGACGCCATGTTGGGCATTCATCAGTTGCATCGATTTGGAAAATGCCGTACTCGACTTGACCTCTTTGCATCCAAGTCGCTTCAGCTTCGTTCCACATTTAGTACTCCCTGTATATTAGATACTTACGTCCATTTAGAATAATCGCAATACAAAGTCACCTTACTACGCCCTATACGCGACACTTATGACAAACTAAGACTGTCACTCATTGAAAATCTACTTGAATCGAATCGCTACTATTAAACTAGATGACTTTTAGCGTCATAACAACACAGCTTATGACGAATATCATTCAGTAGTGAACGAGTTCGAGCGTTATGCTGAGACTTCAAGGTTTTAATAGATAGTAAAGTTCATTAATGTGTTTGGATAAATTTATCTTGTTTGAGCAAAAGACATAAGTTCTTTTATTAGTCGATTTTTTAGAAAGGAAACGACACTATTATGCAATATTTATTCAGTTAGATGGCTGCTATGATTGAAAGATTATTTTTTAGTCGCCGAGGTTTTCATGAAAGTATTACAGCGTATTAGCGCCTTGCCTGCAATGGACGGTGATGGTGTGAACATCAATCGTGTTGCTGACTTTGACAAGCTTCGTTTCGATCCATATTTAATGATTGATGAGATTAAGTCTGATGATGAACAAGATTTTATTGGTGGTTTTCCGCCGCATCCACACAGAGGTGTAGAAACCTTTACTTATATTCGTAAAGGTGGCTTTGAACATCGCGATCAAATGGGCAATGTTAAACCTATTCGTGCTGGTGACGTTCAGTGGATGAGTACTGGCAGTGGCGTGGTGCATTCTGAAATGCCATTAGCCGATGCCAAAGAAGGGCTGCATGGGTTCCAAATTTGGATCAATATGCCAGCAAAACACAAAATGCGCCCGCCGATTTATCAAGACACCAGCCAACAGGCTAACCCACATTTAGATAACGAACACGGTGCATCACTTGTTGCCTTGGCGGGGCGTTGGGGATTTATTAATCAACCACATAAGATTACGTCAGCTATTCAGGGGTTAGCTGGTCAAGGAGCCATTGCCGATTTAACCTTAACTGCATATGGTCATGGCACCTTGAGCCTTGCTGAGCACCAAACCGTATGCGTTTATGTGTATGCAGGTGAACTTAACTATATTGATTCACAAGGTCTACGTGAAACCGCAGGAGCAGGGCAGTTGTTAGTGTTGGACGCACAAGAAGTGTGCTGTTTTCAAACTGAGGCGACTGGTGCTGGGCTGTTAATATTAGCGGGCAAGCCTATTAATGAAAAAATTGTCCAGATGGGCCCGTTCGTAATGAATACCCGAGCTGAGATAGAGCAAGCTGTTCGCGATTATCAGCAAGGTCATTTTGGCCAAATTGTGTAGTCTTAGGTGCACCATAAGTAGAGCTCTCGGTAAATATTTGTCTGCGAACTAGCAATAAAATTGCTACAATAGCTGACATCTGGCTCGGGTTTGTTTTAATACCTGTGCTAACACCAATCTTATTTATTATCTGTTCCTTCTGGCAAGATAAATCGTTCAAAAATAGCAGTAAGCATTTTTTCATATACATCATTGTATAGGTTCATTTTGTTTCGCTATTAACGGATTTTTTGCATGATAATGGCTCATTTATGTAATGGTATTGGTATATTTTTTTGCAGCTTTTGTCTGCTTTTTACCTTTCGATATCAGAGGATATTTGCCTTGAGTCAGTCTACAGAACAAGTCGTTAACCCGGCTTTCGCATCACTTAATTTAAAACCTGAATTGCTTGAAAACCTCCAAACTATGGGTTTTGAATCGATGACTCAGATCCAAGCCGAGAGCTTACCGCCGATTTTGGCTGGTGAAGATGTTATTGGTCAAGCGATGACTGGCTCGGGTAAAACTGCCGCTTTTGGTTTAGGGCTTTTGAATAAGTTGGATGTAAAACGCTTCCGTATCCAAACTATGGTGTTGTGTCCAACACGCGAATTAGCCGATCAAGTCGCTAAAGAAATCCGTACCTTAGCTCGTGGTATTCATAACGTAAAAGTGCTTACGCTTTGCGGTGGTGTTCCAATGGGGCCGCAAGTGGGTTCACTAGAACATGGCGCGCATATTATTGTCGGCACGCCGGGGCGGATTGTCGATCATTTAGATCGTAACCGTTTAGATTTAAGCAACATGGATACGCTGATTTTAGATGAAGCGGATCGCATGCTAGAAATGGGTTTTCAACAGCATATTGATCAAATTATTGCTGCCGCGCCGCGTGAGCGTCAAACGTTATTGTTTAGCGCGACTTTCCCTGATCAAATTAAGTCGATTGCCGATCAAATTATGTATAACCCAGTAATGGTTAAAGTTGAGGCTAAGCACGACAACTTAACGATTGATCAGCATTTCTACCGTATTGAAGATAGCCAAGGTCGTCTTGAAGCATTGCGTTTATTGTTACTGGATAAGCAGCCAGAAAGCTCTGTGGTGTTTTGTAATACCAAGCGTGAAACCCAACAAGTGGCTGACTCATTGCATGAGTTTGGCTTTAGTGTATTAGCATTGCATGGCGACTTAGAGCAACGGGATCGTGATCAAATGTTACTCCAATTTGCTAATCGTAGTGCGCGCATTTTAGTGGCCACTGACGTCGCGGCACGTGGTTTGGACATTGATGAATTAGATGCGGTATTTAATTATCATATTGCCTACGATACCGAAGTGCATATTCACCGTATTGGTCGTACTGGCCGTGCAGGCAGTTCGGGCAGCGCTTATACTTTCTTTGGTGAAGAAGATGGTTACAAAATGGCGATGATTGAAGAAGCCATGAATAAAGACGTGGTCAGCGAGCCTTTACCGCCAATGAGTGCGTTAAACAAGCAACCGCTTGCTGCTGAAATGGTTACAATTCAAATTGAAGCCGGTAAAAAGCAAAAAATTCGTCCAGGTGACATTGTTGGTGCATTAACTGGTGGTAATGGGTTAGATTTTAACGATATCGGTAAAATTAAAGTGACTGACATTCGTGCGTACTTTGCTGTAAAAAGTAATGTGTCTAAGCAAGCATTAAACATTATCAGTAAAGGTAAGTTAAAAGGCCGTAGCTACCGAGCTTGGTTTATGTAACGGCTGCACTTAAAACGAATCGCTTAAAACGTACAACTGATAACCCAATTTTGTGTAATTGCTATCCGTGAGATTCAATTGGGTTATCAATGAATAATAAAAAACCGGTGAACAATGTTCACCGGTTTTTTATGTTTATCGCAAGTTAGCGGTTAACGAATTAGCTTTTTACTTTAGCGTTGGCATAAGGATTACTGCTTGCAGATGTGACTGGTGCAGTACCGCTGCGACGTGGTGGACGATTACGCTGTGGTGGCTTATTACCATTGGCTCTTGCTGCAGCTTTAGGATCTACAGGCTTATCTTGTCCACGAGATTGCTGGCGAGAATCGTGGTTTCGTGCAGGTTTTTCAGCTTGAGTGCCGTCATTGGCATGTTGTTGAGCATGCTTACTGCGGTTCGGGTTGGGCTTTTTGGCTCCACTGCCGCCAGATCTGCTACCTGCTTCTGGGATAGTAAATGGTGCTTCAAAACCAGCAAGTTGCTTACGCTCAATGACACGATTAATTAATCGTTCGATATCATGCAGTAGCTTAACTTCTTCAAGACCGACTAATGATACTGCTTGACCTGTTGAACCAGCACGGCCAGTACGGCCAATGCGATGCACATAATCTTCAGGTACGTTCGGTAAGTCAAAGTTAACCACAAATGGCAGTTGATCGATATCTATACCACGGGCAGCAATATCGGTCGCGACCATCACTTGCACCGCGCCGGCTTTAAAATCAGCCAAGGCTTTAGTGCGTGCTGTTTGGCTTTTATTACCATGTATGGCAGCGGCTTTAATGCCCGCAGCGTCCAGGCTTTTGGCTAAACGGTTAGCACCATGTTTGGTACGAGAAAACACTAACACTTGTTTCCAATCATTGGTTTTAATCAGTTCAATTAGTGCCAATGATTTACGCGTTTTATCTACTGGATACACACATTGAGTCACAGTGTTTGCCGTGGCATTACGCGGCGTGACTGAAATTTCGACTGGATTGTTAACGAGACCTTTCGCCAACTCACGAATTTCATTCGAAAATGTAGCTGAAAACATTAAGTTTTGGCGTTTGGCAGGTAATAGTGCCAATACCTTTTTGATATCGCGAATAAAGCCCATGTCGAGCATGCGGTCTGCTTCGTCTAACACCAAAATTTCTAATTTGCTGAAGCTAATGGCTTTTTGCTGGCATAAGTCGAGTAAACGACCTGGCGTTGCCACTAAAATGTCAACTCCGTTTCTGAGCGCAGCTAATTGTGGCACGATAGACACACCACCAAATACTACCGCCGATTTGAGCGGTAAGTTGATGCCGTAAGTTGCGACGCTTTCTTGTACTTGTGCGGCAAGCTCGCGGGTAGGTGTTAACACTAATGCACGGACTTGACCACGTTGCGCGCGTTCACCTTTAGATAATAGTTCTAAAATTGGCAGGGTAAAACCAGCTGTTTTTCCTGTCCCTGTTTGTGCTGCTGCCATAACATCTTGGCCGGCTAAAACTGCTGGTATTGCTTGTGCTTGAATTGGAGAGGGGGTGTCGTAACCTTGTTTTTCAACCGCTTTTAAAATAGCAGCATTCAGACCAAGTGAGGAAAAACTCATAGAAAAATCTCTTTGGGCAACGCATTGTTGCTTTGAATAAAAGGTAGCCATTAACGGCGGCCGTGAAGCTTACCTGAAAACCGTTATAAGTGCTATCAAATCCCTGCGTGGCCAGCGATATATCCCCTCATAAAGCGACTCATAATGGGCTATTTAATCGTTAAAACGCGTCGATTTTGATGCCGAAATACAGCGATTTAATGAAATCGTGTTAATCTTCACACTTGGATCAGTGCTAAAAGTCGACTTATTACATACAATAAAATCATCACTCGTTTTGTATTAAATATATTCAGCGACTTAGCTGAGCTGGTTTACCATAAGGTGTCTTTTACTGATGAAATTAACGGCTCAAACCCACATAGAGAAAATGGCATATGAGCTGCGAGATCATGCTCATGCCGTGATCAAAAATGTGCTGTTAATGTCTAATATTTCAACCTTATCACTCCAGCTAGCTATGCGTGAGCTGGCGCAACATAGTCGAGTCTCATTGCATTTTCATCCCGATCAAATAGATAACCGAGGTCTCACTGTCGTTGATGGTTTATTACGTGATGGCGTGTATAAAAGCCAGTTTGAAACCCACGTGTCTAATGGTCATTTATCACCCGAGTTAGGTGGGTCTCGTGACTATTGGGAAAACCAATTATTTGGGCACTGTTATTCTGGCATTAAGCATCGACCTAAATATGGTGCGTTAGATTTTGGTTTATGTCCGCTAGGCCCAGCACCTCGCTTTGGCAGCTGCTATTTAGTCACTCATCCTCAAGTCTTATCACGATGTACTTTTAGTTACATGGACTCTTATCGATTGCCTAAAGAAAAGGGCACCATAAAGTGCTTTGACGCGATTCTAGCGGCATTACTCAGCGAAAGTTTTGAGCGTCAATATGCCTTGGGGATTTCAGGGCTTAAGCCGAGTAAGCTGATTGACTATTTTAGTCAGCATTTGACTGATGACATGAGCCACCGTTTTGACAAGGTGCCAAGTGGGAATTTAGACCATTATATTGAAGCTCAAATTCACGGCACTGTATCGCTGGATCAAGATATTGCTATGCTAGTGGCGGATCCCTCCTTTAAAGGGACGGCCATTGGTGATTCATTGATTGCTTTGTGCCATGAATACGAAATTGAATTGTATTGGCATCAAGGGCGGCAAATCAATGTTGCGCAAGTACCCGATGATTTCCGTGGTGCTGCTATGCCTATTTTGGCTCAAAGCATTGCTGAAGATGAGTTAATTAATGCAGAAATTATTGGTCGCGCGGCCTATCAATTGCAAAAAAAACCAGCTTCGTGGAGTGAGCGTGGAGCACATTCAAAAAAGCGACAAGACCTAAAGTTACTTTGGCACGTATTAGTAAAATATGGCCAGAGTCGTGATCAATAGTCGTACTCAATAAAGGGGGTTACCCACAGTAACTTACCGTCACCATTTAGTCTTTTTGTTTGCTCGTAAGCCGTGTCATGTTATTGCTCATGCTTGTGATGAGCATAGTTATGTTGACTTGCAATCCATCGGACTCTTTTTAAACGATATACTTTATTGAATGGAATACGTTTTAGCCACAATGTCGCTAAATTTAATCTTTACATAAGCCTTTATTAGCAAAATGTGAATCAGATAACATTTACACTGCTTTAAGTGTTAACTCAGCGCCAGTACTGCGATACTGCGTGCTTAAAGTGGTCATCGATAACGCTACCGGAGTTTCATGGACAAGTCGTTAGAAAAGTCATTAGCCAAATGGCTCAAAAGTCAGCAATCCTCTTGTGGTATTTTCCTCAAATTATCTGTGTTGTGTGGCGTGCTAAATGGCATCGCAATAGTGGGGCAAGCCTTGTTTATTGCGCAAATTTTGCAGGGGGTGATTATTGATATGGTCGCTCCCGCAGCACTGAGTCGCGAGTTCTTTGCGCTTACCGCTTTGTTATTGATACGCGCATTGTTAGCACAAGTACGTGAACGGATAAGCTTTGAGGCCGGTAAACGTTTACGTGAAGACATACGCCAAGCCGTACTTAATAAGTTAGTTGCCTTAGGGCCAGTATTTATTAAAGGCAAACCTGCTGGAGCTTGGGCAACCTTAGTGTTTGAACAGGTTGAAGATTTACATGACTTTTATGCTAAATATCTACCGCAGATGATGTTAGCCGGGTTTATTCCTTTATTGATATTAGTGTGCGTGTTTCCGCTAAATTGGGCCGCGGGGATCATTTTGTTGGCTACCGCGCCATTAATTCCGCTGTTTATGATTTTAGTTGGCATGGGGGCGGCTGATGCCAATCGTAAAAATATGCAGGCGTTGTCGCGTTTAAGTGGCTACTTTATGGATCGATTAAAAGGGCTGCAAACCTTAAAGCTGTTTAATCGTGGTGAGGCTGAGTTAGTTAATATTGAACACGCCTCGGAAGATTTTCGAGCTAGAACGATGTCGGTATTACGCTTGGCTTTTCTTAGTTCAGCGGTTTTAGAGTTCTTTGCTGCGGTGTCGATTGCGGTATTGGCGGTGTATTTTGGCTTTAGTTATTTAGACCATTTAGATTTTGGTCATTATGGCGTACCCATTAGTTTATTTACCGGTATGTTTGTGCTCATTTTAGCGCCAGAGTTTTATCAACCACTGCGTGATTTAGGCACTCATTATCATGCCAAAGCTCAAGCCATAGGTGCTGCTGAAGCGCTGGTCGAGTTGCTTGATTATCAAGTCAGTACACCTACTAATGTCGAATCTACCTCAGAAACTATGGCTTTTTCTGCTAGCAGTATCAGTATTCAAGCTATTGGCGTTGAAGTGTATAGCCTAGACGGCCAGCGTTTAGCTGGGCCGATATCCTTTACGTTACCAGCAGGTGAGCAGTGGGCGATAGTTGGCCCCAGTGGCGCAGGCAAAACCAGTTTGCTTAATGCCTTACTAGGCTTTTTACCTTATCAAGGCTCATTACTGATTAATGGTCATGAGTTATCACAGCTTAATGTGGCGCAATGGCGTCAACATCTGGCTTGGTTAGGCCAAGACCCGCAATTATTTCATGGCACTGTGAGAGAAAACGTTGCTTTGGCCAACCCACAATTGAACGATGAACAGATTATGGCGTTGCTTGAACAGGCCAATATCAGCGAGTTTGTTATCCAACATCCATTAGGGCTCGATTTAGTTATTAGTGATCAAAGTGCTGGCGTATCGGTAGGCCAAGCGCAGCGTTTTGCTTTAGCTCGGGCGTTAGCGCAGCCAGCAAAGTTATTTTTATTAGATGAACCCACAGCAAGTTTAGATACTCAAAGTGAGCAATCGGTGCTGGCCGCCTTAAACACCGCGATGCAGTCGGTAACGGCATTAACTGTGACCCATAAATTAGACGATTTACACAGTATGAATTGTGTTTTGGTGATGGAAAAAGGATGCGTTGTGCAACAAGGCCATGTTAATGATTTACAACAGGTTGACGGCTTATTGTCGCAAATGATTAATCAACAACAGGAGGTGTGCTAATGTCGCAACCCGTTGACGCCACCCCGCGCAGTATTATCCAAGTATTACGCCCTTTTGTTGCTTTGTTTCGCCGCCAGTGGTTGATGATGTTAGTCGGACTGTTACTCACATTTATCACTTTACTGACGGGGATTGGTTTATTGTCATTATCTGGCTGGTTTTTATCTGCCAGTGCTGTAGCGGGGTTGACGGTAGTAACCGCGCAAACGTTTAACTTTTTTACTCCTGCCGGAGGGGTGCGATTTTTCTCTATCGCCCGCACGGCAAGCCGTTATGGTGAGCGCTTAGCCACCCATGAAGCAACCTTTAAATTGTTGACCCAATTGCGTGTTTGGGCATGGAATAAATTGTTGCCTTTGAGTGCGGCTAACTTACAAGGTTTACGCCGCGGAGATTTACTCAATCGTTTAGTGGCGGATATTGATACCTTAGATCACCTCTATTTACGCCTGCTCACTCCAATGGCCGCGTCCTTGATGATGATTGGCACTTTGTTGGTATTTCTTGGATGGTTTGATAGCCATTTAGCCTTAAGTTTATGTGCTTTATTACTGGCCGCTTGGCTTATCTTACCTCTGGTATTTTATTATTTAGGTAAGGCACCAGGACAAGTACTAATGCAGGCACAAAGGCAATATCGAATAGAGTTGCTTGATGTTATTCAGGGGCAAGCTGAGCTAAGTATATTTGGCGCTAATCAGCGCTATTTGGCTAAGCTTGAGCAAGCACAGCACAGTTTATTTAGCCAGCAAACGACGATGGCCAATATCACTGGCTTAAGCCAAGCGTTATTGATATTAATCAATGGCACTGCCGTTGTGCTTATGTTGTATTTTGCCGGTCAAGGTGTGGGTGAGCTCTCGCCTCCAGGACCTTTGATGGCGCTTATGGTATTTGCCACTATGGCTAGCCTTGAAATGATGATGCCGATAGCGGGTGCATTTCAACATTTATCAAGCACAGTACTTGCCGCGCGACGGGTGACTGAAATTACCGAGCAAACACCGAGTGTAGTATTTAATCTTAATAGTGATTTGCAAGCCTATCATGGGGCCTTGCAGATCACTGATATTCACTTTGGTTATCATAGCCATTCTCCGGTGTTGCAAGGCTTAGATTTGACCATTCATGCCGGTGAGAAAGTTGCTATTTTGGGGCCTACAGGGTGTGGTAAATCAAGTTTATTGGGATTGATTACCCGTGATTGGGCGGCGCAGCAGGGAGCGATTACGCTTGATGGTCAACCAATAAGTGACTATAGCGATATTAATTTACGGGCAGCAATGACTGTTGTAAGCCAACGTATTTATCTGTTTTCCGGGACCTTACGTGACAATTTAGCTTTGGCGTTGCCGTACTTACAAGGCGAAGCCAAAAAAGCCCATGATCAACGTTTTATTGAAGTATTAGATAAAGTGGGCCTGCAAACCTTGTTGCAAGGTGATACACCATTAGATTGCTGGATAGGTGAAGGCGGCCGGCAATTATCCGGTGGCGAACAGCGCAGAATTGGCGTAGCTCGAGCACTATTACGTGATGCACCTTTGTTACTGCTAGATGAGCCGACAGAAGGACTTGATAAGCGAACTGAGCGTGAGATTCTTAAAGTGTTACTCGATTTTGCTCAGCACAAAACGCTATTAATGATCAGCCATCGTTTAACGGCTTTAGAGCAAATGGATGCCGTGTACCTGTTAGAACAAGGCCGATTGATACGGCAATCTAACTGATTCATGTAAGGTTATTGTTGGGCTTAAATGTTATCCGGCATTCACTATGCTCTTTCATTTTACAGGTGTTTTGCGCGGATATGTTAAGGGAATACCTTAATTGACCATAGATTTAAGGTGAGTATTTGTGCCTAGGATAGTGGCCACCAAGCCGCGTGACCAAGTTTGAATGTACAAACCATTTTGACATTAAAATTACATAAATTGTTTTATCCTGAATGATAAATTGACCGGGTTCACATTTTTGCTATTCAGTTATGTTTCAAAATTACAGTCCTCGCCCGGAGTGTGATCTTAGTTACTATATTAGTAGTTGCAAACATATAACATTAGCTATCGAATATTTTTAGATGGTGAATGTGATGGCTGGTGTTACCAATCCAGTAATAACTATTAAGCGCGGACTTGATATCCCGATTGCTGGAGAACCGCTGCAGCAAATCGATGACGCCCCTAAAACGACCCAAGTTGCGTTAATTGGTGAGGAATATGTGGGTTTAAAACCAACAATGTTGGTTGAAGTCGGCGATAAGGTCGTCAAAGGCCAAGTGCTGTTTGAAGACAAGAAAACCCCTGGCGTATTATTTACCGCGCCTGCAAGCGGAGTTGTTTGCGCGATTAATCGCGGAGACCGTCGCGTGCTGCAGTCGGTGGTGATTGATTGCGATGCTAAGCAAGATCCTGCCATTATTCTTGGATCAGTAGATATTCATGCGCTATCAAATCAAACCGTTAAAGACGGTTTAGTTCGTAGTGGTTTATGGACCGCGTTGCGGACACGTCCTTTTTCTCGCGTACCTCAATTAGATGTCGCTCCTGCTGGTATATTTGTTACCGCTGTTGATACAAATCCTCTGGCGCCAGACCCACGGGTCATCATTGCCACTCAAGCACAGGCTTTTCAAGCTGGATTATTTGCCTTAACGTTTTTGACAAGCGGTCAAGTGTATTTATGCCAAGACGATGGTGTCTCGTTATTAACTGATGCAGCTAGCGAATACGACTTATCAAAAGTGAGTGTGCACCGCTTTAACGGCGTACATCCGGCCGGATTGGTCGGCACCCACATTCATTATTTGTTACCCGCCAGTATTGAACGCCAAGTATGGCATGTGGGTTATCAAGACGTGATCGCCTTTGGAAAACTGTTTTTAACTGGCGAGCTGTATACCGATCGCATCGTGGCATTAGCTGGCCCTAACGTGTTAAAACCACGACTATTGCGCACCCAAATGGGCGCCAAACTCAGTGAATGGGTTACAGATGAAATTAATCAACAACAATCACGGATAGTGTCGGGTTCAGTGTTGTCTGGCCATACCGCGGTAGACGTTTATGATTATCTTGGCCGATTCCATAATCAAATCAGTGTATTGACTGAAAATGAACGTCAAGAATTGTTGCCTTGGGTTCGCCATGATAGCAGTAAGTTTTCCCTTACCGGCATCATGATGTCAGGTTTTAGTCATACCAAAAAACTCTTCGATTTTACCACCCATGCTGGTGGGTCTCCGCGCGCAATGATGGCCTATGGCCAACTCGCCCGCGTAATGCCATTAGATATTTTACCCATCTTATTAGTACGCGATTTAGTGGTGCGAGATACCGATGAAGCGCAATTGCTTGGCGCATTAGAACTCGACGAAGAAGACTTAGCCTTGTGTACCTTTGTGTGCCCAGGAAAATATGACTTTGGCAAAGAACTTCGTGCTTGCCTAGATATTATCGAGAGGGAAGGTTAATGAGTCAGCAACAGAAAAAGCCCAGCAAACAAGACAGCTATTACGCTCATGGCGACTCGATGCGCAGCTATTTACGCTCATTGTGGATCGCCAATGGCCGCAGCACCAAAGGTGATGTACATATTCGTGATGCTATTGATGTTAAACGCACTATGCACATTGTGGGCATGTGTTTATTCCCTGCCATGTTAGTGGGTATGTACAACATTGGCCTGCAAGCTCAAATGGCTATTATTGCCGGGGCAACACAGCCGGATGTATGGCAACTTGCCTTTTATAACTTATTGTTCGGCCCACTCACAGAAAGCGCAGGCTTGATCAGTTTGTTCGCCTATGGTGCCAGTTTTTATGTGCCATTTTACTTAACGGCGTTGGTGGTCAGTTTGATGTGGGAAGTGGTGTTTGCCAAAGTGCGCCGCCAAGAACTGCACGAAGGCTTCTTTATCACCGCGTTATTGTTCTCACTCATTTTACCGATATCAACACCTTTATGGATTGTGGCTTTAGGTCTTAGTTTTGGGGTGATCGTGGCCAAAGAAATGTTTGGTGGCATGGGGTATAACTTTTTAAACCCTGCGTTAGCAGGCTATGCGTTTATTTATTTTGCATATCCAACAGAGGTGGTGGCGTTAGGTCAGTTTGTGGCCGTTGATGGCTTTTCTGGAGCCACCACATTAACCCTTACCGCGGCAAAAAAATTAAGCTTTATCGATGTGAGTTGGTTTAGTGTGTTGACCGACACTAGCTGGTGGAATGCCTTTTTAGGCTTTACTCCAGGTGCGGTTGGTGAAACCAGTACCTTAGCCATTTTAATTGGTGGCGGTATTTTATTGCTGACTCGCGTAGCTGATTGGCGTGTGGTAGCTGGTGTGATGCTGGGAATGATCATTACCGTGGTGTTGTTTAACTATTTTGGTTCTAGCCGAAATCCGATGGCGGCAATGCCGTGGACATGGCACTTAGTCACTGGTGGTTTTGCATTGGGAATGATGTTTATGGCCACCGATCCAGTAACGGCATCATATACCCGTAAAGCCAAGTTTGCTTATGGTTTTATGATTGGTTTTATGACCATTATTATTCGCTTACTGAATACAAAAATGCCCGAGGGCATTATGTTGGCTATTTTGTTTACTAATTTATGGGCACCGTTATTCGACTACTTAGTTGCACGAGCCAATATTAAACGGAGACTAAAACGTCATGGCCTTTAAGAAAGATAGCATCGCTGGAACAATGGTTTTTATTATCATTTTAAGCCTAGTTTGCTCATTTATGATCACAGGTACCGTTGAGATCTTAAAAGAGCGTAAGTTGGCTAAAAAGCGTGAAGAAGTGCAGCAGTTTGTGTTAAAGGCAGCAGATATCGACATTAGCCAAGGTGACTTTAGTGAGTTATTTGCTCAACGAGTGAAACCTAAGATGGTTAACTTAGCGACCGGCAAGGTCACTGAAAAAGCCAATTTACTAGATTTTGACGAACGCATGGCATCGATTAACCCAGAAACGTCTATCAAGCCGAAAAAGGATATCGCCAAAATTAAAACCATGGCGACTGACATTCGTATTTTTGAGGTGTATGACACTAATGGTCAACTTGCCAGCATTGTTATGCCGATTTATGGCAAAGGTTTATGGTCGATTATTTACGGTTATATGGCGATAAAACCCGACTTAAACACTATCGAAAATATCGTGTTTTATGAACATGGTGAAACCCCTGGTATTGCAGATTTCATTACCGACCCACAGTGGTTAGCTTTGTGGCAAGGTAAAAAGCTATTTGATGATAAAGGTAAAATTGCCATTAAAGTGATTAAAGGCGGCGCCAAAGACGGTGACATTCACGGTATTGATGGCGTAAGTGGTGCTACTCGTTCAGGTGTTGGCATTCAGCGCTTAGTCGAGTTTTGGTTTGGCGTAGAAGGATACCAAACCTATCTACACACGTTAGCTGCGGAGGGTAAGTAAATGAGTAATACCACTTCAACTCGCGAGATCCTGACATCACCTATTTTTGCTAATAATCCAGTGGCAATGCAGGTATTAGGTGTCTGTTCGGCTTTAGCGGTCAGTAATTCGATGCAAACCGCATTCGTCATGACACTTGCTGTGACCTTTGTGTTGGTATTTTCTAACTTGATTATCTCCAGTATCCGCAATTTTATTCCTAATAGTGTACGGATCATTGCGCAAATGACGGTGATTGCCTCGTTGGTGATTATTGTCGATATGGTGTTACAAGATGTGGCGTATGAATTGTCAAAACAGCTGTCGGTGTTTGTCAGTTTGATCATCACTAACTGTATCATTATGGGCCGCGCAGAAGCCTTTGCCATGAAACATCCTCCTCACTTAGCCGTATTTGATGCCTTGGGCAATGCCTTGGGTTATGGCTTAATTTTAATGGGAGTAGCGTTTATTCGTGAGCTTCTGGGTCGTGGCAGTTTGTTTGGTCACAGCATATTTACCACTATTGAAAATGGCGGTTGGTATCTTGCCAATGAGATGTTCACTTTACCACCCAGCGCGTTCTTTTTAATTGGCGTGATGATTTGGGTCATTAAAATCATTCAGCGTAAGCGCGGATAAGGAAACAGCATGGAACACTATCTTAATTTATTTATCCAAGCGGCGTTTATCGACAATATGGCGCTGTCATTTTTCTTGGGTATGTGCACTTTTTTAGCCGTGTCGAAAAAGGTTTCTACTGCATTTGGTTTAGGCGTTGCAGTGATTGTGGTCATGGTGCTGGCAGTGCCATTAAACCAAATTATCTACGTCAATATCTTAGCTCCAGGCGCATTAGCTTGGGCTGGGTTTCCTGAGCTGAATTTAAGCTATTTACAGTTGATTACCTTTATTGGGGTAATCGCTGCGTTAGTGCAAATTTTAGAAATGTTTTTAGACCGTTATATTCCAACGTTATATCAGTCATTGGGGATCTTTTTGCCGTTATTAACGGTGAATTGTGCCATTTTCGCAGGGGTCATTTTTATGGCTAACCGTGACTATAACTTTACTGAGTCTGTGGTATTTGCGGCGGGTTCAGCTGTGGGTTGGGCGATGGCGATTGTGTTATTAGCGGGATTGCGTGAGCGCATGAAGTTTCATGCTATTCCTGATGGGTTACAAGGTATTGGTATCACCTTTATTACCACCGGCTTGATGGCTCTGGGCTTTATGTCATTTGCGGGCATTACGTTATAACGCAGTAAAGAGAAGGGTTATTTAATGGAAATGGCAATAGGTATTGGCATGTTTACCATAGTGGTAAGTTTGCTAGTGGTGGTAATTTTAGCTGCCAAAAGTAAGTTAGTGAACACTGATGATATTACTATCAGCATTAATGGTGATGCCAGCAAAAGTGTACGAACTCCTGCGGGTGACAAGCTATTGGGCGCATTATCTGGGCAGAATATTTTTATTCCATCGGCTTGCGGTGGTGGTGGTACTTGTGGCCAATGCCGCGTGAAAGTTAAATCAGGCGGTGGTGATATTTTAGCAACTGAACTTGATCATATTACTAAAAAAGAAGCCAAAGATGGTTGCCGATTGGCTTGCCAAGTCACAGTGCGAACCGACATGGATCTTGAGGTTGATGAAGAAATTTTTGGGGTTAAAAAATGGCAATGTGAGGTTATTTCAAATAATAACCAAGCGACATTTATTAAAGAACTGTTATTAAAAATCCCCGACGGTGAAGAGGTATTATTTAAAGCAGGTGGCTACATTCAAATTGAAGCACCGGCTCATGAAGTCCGTTATGCCGATTTTGATATTCCAGAGGAGTATCGTGGTGACTGGGTTAAATACGGTTTGTTTGATTTAGTGTCAACTGTGGATGAAGACGTATTACGGGCTTATTCAATGGCCAATTACCCCGATGAAAAGGGGATGATTATGCTAAACGTGCGTATTGCAACGCCGCCTAAAGCAGGTATGGCACCAGGTAAAATGTCGTCGTATATTTTTAATTTAAAAGCGGGCGATAAGGTGACCATTTCTGGCCCATTTGGTGAGTTTTTTGTCAAAGAAACCGATGCTGAAATGGTGTTTGTTGGAGGTGGTGCAGGTATGGCACCGATGCGGTCGCATATTTTTAATCAGCTAAAAAGTGTCAAAACCAAGCGCAAAATGAGCTTTTGGTATGGTGCTCGTTCAACTCGTGAAGTGTTCTATCAGCAAGATTTTGATCAACTAGCCGCTGAAAACGACAACTTTGTATGGCATGTTGCTTTGTCTGATCCACTTCCTGAAGATAACTGGACGGGTTATACCGGCTTTATTCATAATGTGTTATTCGAAAACTACTTAAAGCAGCATAAAGCGCCAGAAGACTGCGAATTTTATATGTGTGGCCCTCCGATTATGAATGCATCAGTGATAGCCATGCTAGAAAGTTTAGGGGTTGAGTCGGAAAATATCTTACTTGATGACTTTGGCGATTAGTTGTTGTGTGATGAGTGCCTTATGGGGCAATCTTGTGCAGATTTGTGGCGTAAAAGACTGGTTTAAAACCCACTCGTTAATCACCCACTCGTTAATCACCCACTCGTTAATAATCAACTCGTTAGTCACAGAGTACTCATATTAACGCGCTAATAAAAATCCCCATACTGTTTTAACAGTTTGGGGATTTTTAGTCATAAAGGTAAACAAAGGATTATCGTTCAGAACATGCTAAACGCATCACCTCGGCTTTGCTAAAACTAAGTACGTTACCGTTTTGTTCAGTAAGCAGTAAATTTTCGCGAGCATAACGCTTAATCGTAGTAGGGCTTTTGTCGAGTATTTCACAGACTTCATTTAAGGTTAAATCGTTATCATCACTCATGCTCATTCTCCTTACGTTATGGTTATCTTTACCCGTTACGTTATTAACATTGAACAACATGTGTATTAACTTGTCATAAACGTACCTAGTTGTCGAGAGTAGTCTTAATAACGATGCATCATGGCATTATTGATGATCTGAGTCGCAGGGGCGACCTGAGGCTTTAACGCGACCTGATACATCGACTCTGCGACCATTTGCGCATCAATGGGTTGATATTGACGAAGAGGTCCGATAAATAAAAATGATAGGCCACCAAAAATTGTTTGGCCAATATCTTCCAGTAAACGCCTATTCGTTCGCGGTCCTAATAATAAGCTCGGTTGAAAAATATTCAGAACGGGTAAAGATAATGCCTTCAGTGCTTGCTCGACTTCACCTTTAATTCGATTATAAAACACAGTTGATTTAGCATCCGCGCCCAATGCGGTTACCACCATAAATTTAAGCGCAGGATTCGCTTGTGCTTGGCAGAGTTTCGCAAACGCTACGACGGCTAATTTATCGACTTGTATAAAGGCCTCTTCACTGCCAGCTTGTTTGATTGTGGTGCCCAAACAGCAAAATGCATGATCAACTTTTTCGTCCAAGGTAAGCTCATGTAACTCATCAAGTTGGCAGCCAATAAACTGCACCTTTTGTTCACCAAATTGGTGTTCTACTAAATTAGGTTCCGAACGGCCAATGACCAAGACTTTACTGTACTGTTCACTTTCAATGATGCGAGTTAACAAGGCATTACCTACTAACCCCGTCGCACCTATAATTGCTGCAATCATATAATCCTTTAGAAAGCTAAACACACTGGCTAAACTCTAATCTGTCGTCTTAACGGTTTCAATAAGAATATTTTAATCGTTATTATTGTTCGGTTTGCTCACACAATATTAGCCCCCTAAAGGTGAGCGTTGACTCGAGAGGGTTAAGATTTTTAGCCTATTTAGCTGCACGACAAAATCTAGATTGATTTTATGGGTGAGATGCTTGGAGGGCTATTTGTCTGGGGCGGAGCACTGATTGTGCCTAAGTGCGGTTATTTAGATGGCCTTGAGATAACCCATGGCATAATGAGTCGATAAAAAAAGCGCCCAAAGGCGCTTATATAAGCAAACATCTCACTCAATTAAATCACATCAGTCATATAACGATGGGGTATCTTCGGTTGGACGAGTTTTAAAACGACGATGTAGCCACATATATTGAGCTTTATTGCGGCTAATCAGCTGTTCAACAATCTGGTTACCACGAATTGCGTCGTCTGTTTCATTGTCGCCAGGAAAATTATCTAAAGGCGGCATGATTTCAAGGGTATAGCCTTTATCATCGCTATTACGTTCAACAAAAAAAGGCACTACATTGGCTTTACCGAGTCTTGCCAGTGATGTTGCACCTGTAATTGTGGCGGCATCGGGTACGCCAAAAAAGGGGATAAATACGGCGCTCGAACGACCAAAATCTTGATCGGCGGTGTACCAAATAACATCAGGACTGCGCAAACTGCGGATCATTTGCCGAACGTCACGTTTAGGCACTAAGCCTTTGTTTGAACGTAAGCGACCTTTAACTTGTAAGTATTCCATCACCGGATTGTTATGTGGACGATACACGCCAATTCCCGGGGCAAACTGGCCAAATATTCGCGCGCCCATTTCAAGTGGTAAACAATGCACTGCAAATAAAATCACCCCTTTGCCATTGTCTAAACTTTGGCTAACATGCTCAGTGCCTTTAATGGTCATGTGTTGTTGCACGCGTTCGTTTGACCACCACCAAGCGTTAATGGTGTCAAATACCGCTTTACCGGTTTCTTCAAAAGTCCGTTCAAGCAGTTGCTGTTTGTCAGCATCGCTCATATCTGGAAAGCATAAATCGATATTACGCTTAGCAGTGTGGGTTCTTCCGGCCGCCACTTTCATGACTAATCGACCAATACCACGGCCGATTTTCATTTGCCAAGACAGAGGTAATAGCAAAGTTAAACGCATTAAACCGACGCCAAACCATATAGGCCAGTGTTTAGGATGATATAAATCAGAAGAAAATTCGGCTTTCTCGACCACGGACAACTCGTCTAGTTCACAAAAATTATTTGTTATTCTACCTCATATTTTGATGAAAATTAGGTACAATCACGGTTAAATTTTACAAGACAGCGAATACACCATGAAGGTTTCTCTCCCAGCTTTTGAAAATGCGCGCGTTTTAGTGATCGGCGATGTGATGTTAGATCGCTATTGGGTAGGCCCTACGGGACGCATTTCCCCCGAAGCCCCTGTACCTGTTGTTAAAATTAATCAAATTGAAGATAGACCCGGCGGCGCCGCCAACGTGGCATTAAACATTGCGACATTAGGTGGACATGTCCAGTTAGCGGGCATTGTCGGTCAAGATGAAACCGCACAAGCATTAACCCAAGGGGTTAAAGTGTTTGGCGTTGAACCGCAGTGGTTAACGGTAGCAGACAAGCCGACGATTACTAAATTGCGGGTATTGTCACGTAATCAGCAGTTGATCCGCTTAGATTTTGAAGAGCAATTTGATAAAGCCACGAGCCAAGCATTATTCGCCCAAAGCGAAGCCATTTTAGATAATATTGACGTATTGGTGCTGTCAGATTACGCCAAAGGTGCTATCGATGAACCGAAAGAGTTTATCGCTAAAGCTCGTGCTAAAGGGGTAACCGTTTTAGTTGACCCTAAGGGACATGATTTTGCCCGTTATCATGGTGCATCATTAATAACCCCCAATATGAGTGAGTTTGAAGCGGTTGTTGGTAGCGTTACTAGCGAAGATGATTTAATCGAAAAAGCCCAAAAACTGATTAAGTTACACGATTTTGGCGCGATTTTAGTCACTCGTTCAGAAAAGGGGATGACGTTAGTGTCGCAAGACCAACCAGAATTGCACATCCCAACCGTTGCCCGTGAGGTTCACGATGTTACGGGGGCTGGTGATACGGTGATTTCTGCTTTAGCAACTTCGATTGCCGCAGGTGCAACTTTGGCGCAAGCTTGCGCGATTGCCAATACTGCCGCAGGTGTGGTTGTGGGTAAGTTAGGTACATCAACGGTAAGCCGTATTGAACTGATTCAGGCACTGGCGCTTAATCATGGCGAGTCTGGCTTTGGCGTAATGACTGAAGATCAATTAGCTTATGCCATGGATCAGGCCCGTTTACGCGGTGAGCGCATTGTCATGACCAATGGGTGTTTTGATATTCTCCATGCTGGCCATGTGAGCTATTTACAACAAGCCAAAGCCTTAGGCGATCGTCTTATCGTGGCAGTGAATGATGATAGCTCGGTAACACGCTTAAAAGGCCCTGGACGTCCGGTTAACCCTGTTGATCGTCGCATGGCTGTGTTGGCGGGACTCGCATCGGCAGATTGGGTTGTGCCATTCTCTGAAGATACACCACAACGGATTATTGCGCGCTTGTTACCCGATGCATTGGTTAAAGGTGGCGATTATAAAGTGGAAGACATTGCGGGCGGGGCGGAAGTCATTGCCGCTGGCGGTAAGGTTGAGGTGCTTGGATTTGAAGATGGGGTGTCCACTACTGCCATTATTCAAAATATTATGTCACAAAAGTAGTCGATGCTTAGATACTGGCAAGGGGCATTCCTCAAGTTATTAAGCTGTAGCCTTGCTTGCGCAATGTTATTGGTTTGTCACTTTGTTAATGCCGGCCAGTCAAGTATCAGTCAATCTGTGGCGATAGACCCTGTCATCACCACTCAGATCAGTGCAGTAGATAGTTTGGCGGATCAGACGATTCGCCAAGCTTATTTTACCCCCGTCGCCTCCAAACAAGCACTCGTGTGTTATTTACCTGCCCTTGAGCTGTGTGTCGGGTTACTGCCTGCTTCATTACAACAACAAACGGCTTTTTCTGTTGCCAATATTCGCCGCGCGATTGGGCGTAAAAGTGCGATGGTACTGGTTGCTGAACATGACACTCTAGCAGGGGTTATTGTGATTAATCGTGCTAGAGACATGCTCGAGCAGAGTGGCTCTATTGGTCTAGTCACTTATCAGTTGCCATTAGTAAAGCAAGCCCAATTAACCTTGTGGCATGAAATAGGTCATTTATATAATATTACCTTGCAAGGCACTATTTTACCTTCCTCTTTAAGCGAATATCAGCATGAGTGGCTAGCCGATTTGTACCTTCTGTGGCAGATTGCGCAGCATTATCATCAGCTCGATTTAGCTTGGCAGCAGTTTCATCGACGTAATCTGGCACTTATTAATGACAGCGGTAATTTGTCACATTGGAGTGCACCACAACTTCAAATAGTGCTCAGCCATTATAATGCCCAGCAATTGCTCGATTTTACTCGCTATGAAGATTTTATCACCGCAGTTTATCCATTAATGCCGCTATGGTCTACGCGTGACATGGGCGAGTTTTCTAGCTTAGTCCAACGTACTTTTAGCGCAGTTCAGTCTCTACCTGGGTATATATTTTGGCGTCAGCCCGAACTCATTCAAGTGTTGTCACCGACTTTGGATCGTTTAATGGGTAAGGCTGAATCCCAGCGATGGTTGAAAAATCAATTCTCAACGGTAAAGTAGTTTGTAAACGCTTATTGCGCCTATTTTTTACCGTATGCAGTTCATTCTATAGTGTTTTCTAATAACCTTTGATTTTAAAGAGGTAAATAAATCGTTATCGCGATAATGTTCTGTTTTATCCTGTCTATCTGGATATTGTACGGTTAAATATGTTGTAAATTTGCTAATTCATAGCAGAATTTTCTAGTTTGGTCTGGTAAGCTCTTGCACCAAAAATAATTAGAGAGACCAAGTTTATGGCCAAGCGTTCGCGAGTTGAAACTGAGTTAACCGTTAACCAAATTTTAGATGAAGCCTTTAAACAAATACTCACGATTGGTTTTGAGGCGATGTCGTATACCACGTTGTCTGCTGCCACCGGGATCAGTCGTACGGGTATTAGTCATCACTTTCCTCGTAAAACAGAATTCCTAGTGCGTTTAGATCAACGTATTGGGCAGTTTTTTATTGAAGGACTCGATTTCTCTTCGCTAGAGGTATTAGAGCAATCATGGGGAGAAGTGATGCAACAACCTGATCGAAAAGCAGTTTTACAACTGTTTTTCAGTTTATGTGCCAGTACTGATCAAAACATCAAAAAGCTAAATTCGCTTAATGTTGTGAGTGAGGTTGCTATGAGTCATTTTGCTGAGAAAGGACGCCAATGCGTTGAACAACTTATCGGCAGTAGTGCATTGGTTTTATTGCAAGATGGCAGCGTAGATTAACAATAAGTCATACACAATATTTGACTAAGTTGTTATATGCACCAAATGTTTGGCTATTTAAATTTTTACCCTGTTAGTAACAAATCGATGTTCAAATTGACATTATGATCAATACCGCATCGAAACAACCATCCCGTATTGGCATCTGAGCCTTCAATATACTGAATCGAGCAGATATCATTACGGTATGGTATTTCTTCTACGATGAAGTTACTGTTTATTTATGCCAGCTTCTGCTTTCGTATCTGTCACACATGTCTTGCGCTTTCTCGTCATCAAACTCACGTAATCCACTTAATACTAATGTTTTTACGCCGCTACCGATAACCTTGCCTTCGCTTTGCAGTTCAAAGGTAAGGGTAACATCACCACGCTTACCATCAATGACTAAGTTTTGCTTAACCAAATGCAAACTGATAGTACTGAAATCAAAGTTATCTAAATGAAAAGACATACTTTCATAAATGACTAATGGACGATCAGGGTTAATCATTACCTTGTATTGCTTCATCATTGGCACAAGTACATGAATAAAATTTAAGCCTGAAAAAGCCACATAGCTTTGAATGAATGCGGCCGTTTGTATATCGCATTTACACACTTCACCTTGACGTTGAATATGCAGATATTCTTTACCTTTGGTGTCACTAATACTAAATTTTTCGCCAACACTCTTATCAACGTGAAGTTCAACATTGTCACCTACCATGCCAGCAAACTTAAATTGCATATTTTGGCTTAAGCCATATTGGGTCAGCACGAGGGCAAACAATAAATCGCCCGGTACGCAAAAACGTTTAGCGCCCACATCATGGATAGGATTAAAATCGCCAGCGATTTTTTTTGCGAAGTCACTGGCTTGTTGAGCCGAAATAAATACGCTTTGATCTTGCTTGGTAAAATAAGGTGATAAAAACATAAACAATAATTCTTATTGGTCAGTTGCCTGCTGTCGCATATGGTATTTGTTACTCAACATTCAGTAACAAGAAAGCGAAAGCGTAGGGCAAACAAAGTAATTAATAAAATCAGTAGTTGAGCGAGAGTTTACTGTAAAACGCCAAATACACTCACCCGATGACTATGTCGATAGCCAGATTAGGCTAAGCATGGTAACGGTTTAAGATGGCTTTTAGTGACAGATAATAATGCATTTCCATATATATCAATTCCTTACCTATTTTGTCCAGTTAGGCTTTTGCGTTAAACTCATCTTTTAAGTCAGCAGCATATCCTAGTCGCATAAGATTGGCTTATTTAATTAACTTGCACGCTTAAGCGAATTGAGATTAATCATCCTCATGTTAAGGCTTAAGTTACCAAGGCTCGCTACTTTGAGAGTCGTATTTACCAAAATAAGAAGTTATGTTTGCCATCTTTTTTAATACTGTACATGGCTTTATCAGCCTGCTCGCAAACATTCGAAAAATGGTCTAACTCATCAAACAGACTGATACCAATACTGAGGCCAATTTTAATGGTTTCTCCCTCTAATTCTATGGGGTGTTGATAATGTGATAACAATGTTTTAGCCATGGTTGTTAATAATTCAACGTTATTGGAATGGGCTAAAATAACAAACTCATCACCACCAAATCGAGCCACATAGTGATGTTGAGACTGGGCGCTATCAGTAGTACTAAAAATCTGCTCACATACTTGGCAAATATGATCTGCTACATGGATTAATATGCTATCGCCATATCTGTGTCCTAAGCGATCATTAATCATCTTAAAACCGTCTAAATCGATGAAGCAAAGGGCGCCCTTATGGGGAGGGGTAGCTTTTCTTCCTTGCTCAAATACTTCGATGAGAGCATTTCGATTGAGGAGATGAGTTAACTGATCACGATGAGCTCGCTTAGCGAGGTCTTCCTCGTAACGTTTTTCTTTAGTGACATCAATATGGGTGCCCATAATGCGCAGCGGTTTACCGTCAATGTCATATTCAACAATACGGCCACGGTCAGAAACCCAAGAAACACTGCCATCTTTGTGTATCATCCGGTGCACGGCGTGATAGGTTTCGGCTTTACCTGCAACATGGTTGTCAAAGGCCTGGATAACCCAGTTTTTATCTTCAGGGTGGAGATTGTTTTTCCAGCTGTCGATATGGGCGGGTAGCTCTTCGCGAGTAAAACCGAGCAGGTGTCCCCATTGTTGATTAAAAATAGTTAAATTGCCTGTGGGAATATGTTGCTCCCACAAACATAAGCCAGTGCGATCAAGCGTGGCACTGAGTTGTTCGTTTACTCGTTTGTTCAATAGAGTAAGCCGATTATTTTCATACTCTAATTGCTTGATTTTTTGCTCTTGTTGCGCAAGTTCAAGCTGTAATTGAGTAATGACGTCCTGCGGTGTCATCAATAATCCTATAGAGTCTAATCGTTCTAGTTTAGCGGGTTCTTAAACAAAAAAATACCAGCAAGCTGCTGGTATTTTTGCATTAAAAGATAACCTTATAAGGCTTTAAGAATCGCCTCAACACTGTCCTTAGCATCACCAAACAACATTTGCGTATTGTCTTTGAAGAACAATGGATTTTGTACACCGGCATAACCCGTATTCATTGAACGTTTAAAGCCAATGACATTTTGTGCTTTCCATACTTCTAATACTGGCATGCCCGCGATAGGGCTAGTTGGATCTTCCATCGCTGCGGGGTTAACCGTATCGTTGGCACCTATGACTAGCACGGTATCAGTACTGCTAAAGTCTTCGTTGATTTCGTCCATTTCCAGCACTATGTCATAAGGCACTTTAGCTTCTGCAAGAAGTACGTTCATATGACCAGGTAAACGACCTGCGACAGGGTGAATACCAAAGCGCACTTTTATACCTAACGCTCGCAGCTTTTTAGTGATTTCAGCGACAGGGTACTGAGCTTGAGCCACTGCCATGCCATAGCCAGGGGTGATAACGACGGTATCAGATGCTTTTAGCATATCAGCGACATCTTCAGCGGTTGTTTCACGGTATTCGCCAACAGTGTCATCGCCTGAAGAGGCAACACTGTCATTACCAAAACCACCGGCAATAACTGAAATAAACGAGCGGTTCATTGCTTTACACATAATGTAAGACAGAATTGCACCCGATGAGCCCACAAGTGCACCGACGACAATCAGTAAGTCATTTGATAGCATGAAACCGGCCGCTGCTGCTGCCCAACCTGAATATGAGTTCAGCATAGACACCACAACAGGCATGTCTGCACCGCCAATTGATGCGACTAAATGCCAGCCAAATGCGAATGCAATTAATGTCATCAGAATCAGTGGTGTGATTGCACCGCCAGCTTGAACAAATAGCACCATCAGAATAAACGACACCACAACAGCCAATAAATTTAATTTATGACGATGCGGCAGCATTAACGCTTTTGATGACACCAAACCACGTAGCTTAGCAAAAGCCACAATCGAACCGGTGAAGGTGACTGCACCAATAAAGATACCTAAAAACACTTCGACCAAGTGAATGTTAAGCATGGCGCCGGTTAAATGCTGTGTTTGTTGAGCTTGACTTGCTTGGGCAAATGCCGCTTTTGCGGTTTCGAGCGTAGTATTGAGATCTTGCCCCATAACGACGACAATTTCCGACACTTCATGTGGCTGAATATCAATAAAGCTATTAAAGCCAACTAATACTGCTGCTAAGCCCACAAAGCTGTGCAAAATAGCCACTAGCTCTGGCATTTCAGTCATTTCAACTTTTAATGCTAAGCGAATACCAATCGATCCACCAATAACCATGGCAAGAATAATCCATTCTACGCCACTTGTAGCAGGATTGAGGATGGTGGCAATGAGTGCAATCGCCATCCCGATAATGCCAAATAAATTACCATTCTTGGCGGTTTCTTGTTTTGATAATCCAGCTAAGCTGAGAATAAAAAACACCGCGGCAATGATATAAGATGCTGTAACCAGTCCTTGAGACACGATATGACTCCTTAATCTTTACGGAACATCTTCAGCATACGCTGAGTGACGGTAAACCCGCCAAAGATGTTGATACTGGCAATAAGCACCGCGACAAACGCAAGCGCCGTGACTAATGCTGAACCTTGACCTATTTGCAATAACGCCCCGACCACAATAATGCCTGAAATCGCATTAGTGACCGACATTAACGGCGTATGCAATGAGTGCGACACATTCCACACCACGTAATAACCCACCACACAGGCTAGGATGAACACGGTGAAATGCGACAAGAACTCAGCGGGGGCAACCGAAGCGACTGCTGCAAAGCCGGCAAGACCTAACACACCTAAAATGTATTTAAGTTTTGACGGTGCCTTGTCGACTTTCGCCGCTTTAGGCTCGATGCTGGCAGCTGGTTTTTGCGGCGCGGCAGACACTGAAATCGCTGGTGGTGGGAAAGTAATTTCGCCGCCACGGGTCACGGTCATATTGCGCATTACTACATCATCAAAATCGAGTACTGCGTTACCGTCCTTGGCTTTACACATTAGCTTCATCAAGTTGACTAAGTTAGTGCCATAAAGTTGTGACGATTGCGCCGGTAAACGACCTGGCAGGTCGGTATAACCTAATACCTTGACGCCGTTGTCAGTAATAAAGCGCTCACCAGTGACGGTATATTCACAGTTACCGCCCGTGGCTGCCGCTAAATCAACAATCACTGAGCCAGGTTTCATGGTATCGACCATGTCTTTGGTGATCAGTTTTGGCGCCGGGCGACCCGGAATTAATGCGGTGGTGATAATAATATCGACATCTTTAGCTTGTTCGGCAAAGAGCGCCATTTCAGCGGCTATAAATTCTTCTGACATCACTTTTGCGTAGCCGTCTGACGATCCGCCTTCTTTATTTTCAAATTCAAGCTTTAAGAAACTGCCGCCCATTGACTCAATTTGCTCAGCCACTTCAAGGCGAGTATCAAATGCGCGTACTATGGCGCCTAGCGAGCCTGCAGTGCCAATAGCGGCAAGACCGGCTACACCAGCACCAATAACTAATACTTTGGCTGGTGGGACTTTACCTGCGGCGGTAATTTGCCCAGTAAAGAAACGACCAAACTCGTGAGCGGCTTCGATCACCGCGCGATAACCACCAATGTTGGCCATCGATGATAAAGCATCGAGTGATTGTGCGCGTGAGATACGCGGCACCATGTCCATCGCCATCACAGTAATATTGTGACTTGACAGTTTTTCAACAAGCTCAGGGTTTTGTGCTGGCCAAATAAAACTTACCAGGGTAGTGCCTGGCTTCATTTGAGCGATTTCTTCATCACTTGGCGCATTGACTTTAAAAATAAAGTCCGCTTGATAGACGCTGTCGACAACATCTGCCCCAGCGGCTTCAAATGCAGCATTATCGAAGCTTGATTTCACACCTGCCTGTGCTTCAATTGCCACACTAAAGCCGAGTTTTATTAGTTGTATCACAGTGGCTGGAGTCGCGGCGACTCGAGTTTCACCTTCGATACTTTCTCTCGGTATTCCAATCTGCATGACTGTTTCCTGATGGTTGATAAAAAGACCGTCTATTGTTGTTCCCCACCAATAGACCATTCCGTTTGAGTATTACAGCCTAACATGGACACTTTAATGATAGAAAAAGTGCAGCATGTAAACATTGAAGTCGGGTAAACTATTTAATCAATGGCTTTACGCTGACATAGTTACATTGTATTTGCACGTCGTTTTACTCAGAGAACAATCAAGCTGAACATTATTCATCAGTTAATTGAACCTCCTAGCTTGCGACAGGAAGCGTGTTCGGTACAAGTGCCTTTGGGCTAATTACTTGGTTTTAAATAGACGTAATTTAAAAACTTTTAACTGCGCCACACTTTTGTAGCTTAAAAAAACAACTTTGCATATTCCTAAATGGAATAAAAAATTATCTTTTATTCTTTTTTTGTTTTGATACTCAGGAGTAAGCTGTTCCACATTACACTGTTATAAGGCCGTCTTATGTTGTTAAAAGAACTTTCAGCTTTAGCTTCGCCTTTGTCTCAAGGACAAATCGATAAGCTAAAACAACTCACATCAGAATTATCTTCAGTTCAGCTCGCATGGGTCAGCGGTTATCTAGCGGCGAGTGCTAATCATGGTCAAAGCGGTGTCGAGACGACAGCAGAGACAAGTACAGCCCCAACAGTTACGATTTTATACGGTAGCCAAACGGGTAACGGCCGTGGTGTTGCCAAAGAGTTAGCGGCTAAAGCGCAGGCGCAAGGTTATGCGGTTAATTTGACATCAATGGGTGAATACAATGTGCGTCAGTTAAAGCAAGAAACCATCTTGCTATTAGTTGTCAGCACTCATGGTGAAGGTGAAGCGCCTGATGATGCCATTGAGTTACACAAGTTTTTAGCTTCAAAGCGTGCCCCTAAATTAGATAAGCTACATTATTCTGTGTTAGCGCTAGGTGATTCAAGCTATGAGTTTTTCTGCCAAACAGGTAAAGACTTTGATGCGCGTTTAAGTGCATTAGGGGCAACATCATTATTACCTTTGGTAGAATGTGATGTTGACTATGAAGATATTTCACAACAATGGCAGGACAGTGTTGTCGAAACTGTTAAGCCGTACATTCAAGCCTCAAGTGCAAATGTGGTGTCAATTGGTGCCGCATCTGTTACGGGTGAAAGTGAATACACCAAGCAAAATCCCTATACCGCTGAAGTATTGGTAAGCCAAAAAATTACTGGTCGAGGTTCTGATCGTGATGTACGCCATGTTGAAATTGACTTAGGCGAGTCGGGATTAACTTATCAAGTCGGCGATGCGTTAGGTGTGTGGTTTAGCAATAACGAAGTACTTGTTGATGAAGTGATCGCCGCGCTCGGTTTAGCTGCAGACGATAATGTCACAGTGTCGAAAGAGTCACTATCATTAAAAGCTGCGTTAACCGATAAGAAAGAATTAACTCAGTTATACCCAGGCTTAGTGAAAACATGGGCTGAGTTGAGTGGTAATGCACAACTTGCTGCCATTTGTGAAGACAAAGAACACATCAGACAATTTATTATTAAACATCAATTTGCCGATTTAGTGGCTGCTTATCCGGCAAAGGTAAGCGCGACACAGTTAGTTGATATGTTGCGCCCAATCACGCCACGCTTATATTCAATTGCCTCTAGCCAAGCCGAAGTGGAAGCAGAAGTACACTTAACGGTCGCGTTGGTTGAAGACGAACGTCAAGGCCAAGCTCGTTTTGGTGGGGCATCGCATTTCTTAGCCTCGGCTGAAGAAGGCCAACACGTTAAAGTCTATGTTGAGTCTAATAACCATTTCCGTTTACCCGAAAATCCAAACACACCAGTGATCATGGTGGGTCCTGGTACTGGTGTTGCGCCTTTCCGCGCCTTTATGCAGCAACGTGCTGCTGACGGCACCTCGGGTGATAGCTGGTTATTCTTTGGTAACCCGCATTTTGAACAAGATTTCTTGTACCAAGTTGAGTGGCAGCAGTATCTTAAAAATGGCGATTTATCGCGTTTAGATGTGGCTTTCTCACGCGATCAAGCTCATAAAGTGTATGTTCAGCATCGCATTGTAGAACAAGCCGAAACGTTGTGGCAGTGGCTACAAAATGGCGCCCATGTGTATATCTGTGGTGATGCAGAACGTATGGCAAAAGATGTCCATCAAGCATTAGTCAATATTGCGGTTGAACAGGGTGGCTTAAGTGCTGATGACGCAGAAGCTTACTTTGAAACACTACGTAGTGAAAAACGCTACCAAAAAGACGTGTACTAAATTCGACCTCGGTTGTTAGCACAAATCTAGCAACCCAATCGCACTACTGAATTGAACAGAATTAAGAGAGGCCTAGGCCATGAGTGAGCAAAAGTTAGCGTTAAACGAATACTTAAAAATCGACAGTGATTATTTACGCGGTGATATCCAAGAGGGTTTAGATACCCAAGTAACAGGATCGTTTAGTGATGGCGATCAGCAGTTGATCAAATTCCACGGTTTTTATCAGCAAGACGATCGCGATTTACGTAATGAACGTAAAGAGCAAAAGTTAGAGCCATTGCATAGCTTTATGCTTCGAGCACGGGTACCTGGTGGTATCTGTACCCCAGCACAATGGTTAGAAGTGGATAAAATTTCATCTACGCTAACCACCTCAAACAGCATTCGTTTAACCACGCGTCAAACGTTTCAGTACCACGGCATTCCTAAGCGTAATCTAAAAACCTTGATCCAAGGTCTTGATCGCGCAGCACTTGATTCTATTGCTGCTTGTGGTGATGTAAACCGTAACGTGATGTGTAACCCAAACCCGGTTGAGTCTAAACTGCATGAGCAAGCATATGCGGTGGCAAAGCATTTATCGGATCATCTATTACCACATACTCGCGCTTATGCTGAAATTTGGTTAGATGAAGAGAAGCTATTAGGTACCGAAACCGTTGAACCTGTTTACGGCAAAACCTATTTGCCACGTAAATTTAAAATGGCTGTCGCCGTTCCGCCACATAATGATGTTGATGTATACACCAATGACCTTGGTTTTATTGCGGTAGCAGAAGCGGGTGAATTGGTTGGTTTCAACTTGGTTGCAGGCGGCGGCATGGGCTCTACCCACGGTGAAGTTGAAACCTTCCCACGCTTAGCTGACGATTTTGGCTTTATTAAAACTGAGGATGTGACTAAGTTTGCCGAAGCGGTAATGACAGTTCAGCGTGACTGGGGTAACCGTGTTGTCCGTAAACGTGCGCGTTTGAAGTACACCATTGTTGACCACGGATATGATGCCTTTAAAGCGGAAGTGGAAAAGCGTGCTGGGGTTAACTTTGAGCCAAAGCGTGATGTGATCATTGGTGATCGCGGCGATCGTTATGGCTGGGTTGAAGGTATCGATAACAAGTTCCACTTAACTTTATTTATTGAAAGCGGCCGTATTAAAGACATGCCTGGCCAAACCTTGCAAACGGGTTTACGTGAAATTGCTAAAATCCATAAAGGCGATTTTCGCATGACATCTAATCAAAACATGATTATTGCGGGTGTTGCGGCAGAAGATAAAGCCGAAATTGAAGGTCTAGCGCGCAAGCACGGCTTATTAGGTCAAGTGTTAAGTGGTACACGCGGTCATTCAATTGCCTGTGTGGCATTACCAACTTGCCCATTAGCGATGGCTGAAGCTGAGCGTTACTTCCCTGAGTTTATTGATCATATCGATGCACTACAGGCGAAACATGGCATTAGTGAGCAATCAATTGTGGTGCGTATGACGGGCTGTCCAAACGGTTGTGCTCGTCCATTTGCCGCCGAAATTGGCTTAGTGGGTAAAGCTCCAGGACGTTATAACTTGTATTTAGGTGCCAGCTTTGAAGGTACGCGGTTAAATAAAATGCATAAAGAAAACATTCAAGAAGCTGAAATTTTAGCTGAATTGGATGGCTTGTTTGGCCGTTACGCCACCGAACGTGATGCTGGCGAAACCTTTGGTAACTTCACTGTGCGCATTGGCGTAGTGAAGGCGGTTAATGACGCCGCTAAGGATTTTCATGCGTAATGACGTGGTAACGACTGCATCAACAAGTGCAGCCGTCGATCATTCTATCACTCCGGCTCAATTGCAGGCGTTGTTATCAGCGCCTAAAGCTGAGCAAACTGCAGCGCTAGAAAGGATTAACCAGTTTTTAGCAGGCTTAACGGCGCAGCAGCGAGTGGCTTGGGGCTTAGCCTACCTACCTGGTGAGCATGCGCTATCGTCTAGCTTTGGTATTCAAGGTGCAGTGATGCTGCACATGGTGACTCAGGCGCAAAGTGATATTCCAGTAATTTTAACTGACACGGGTTATTTATTTGCTGAGACTTATCAATTTATTGACCAGTTAACTGAGCGCTTAAACCTGAATCTTAAAGTGTACCAAGCGGGCCAAACCCAGGCGTGGCAAGAAGCGCGTTTTGGTAAGCTGTGGCAGCAGGGGATTGATGGGTTGGAGAAATATAACCGCATCAATAAAGTTGAGCCAATGCAGCGTGCATTAGCTGAACTCAATGTTGGCACTTGGTTTGCGGGCTTACGCCGCAGTCAATCTAGTACCCGTGAAGCCTTGCCGATTTTGGCCATTAGCGGTAAACGCTTTAAGTTATTGCCTATTATTGAGTGGAGCAATAAAGATGTGCACCTATATTTAACCGAGCATGACTTGCCATATCATCCATTGTGGGAACAAGGCTATGTGTCGGTTGGAGATACTCACTCAAGTAAGCCGCTGGAGTTAGGCATGTCTGAAGAAGACACGCGCTTTAATGGTTTACAGCGTGAATGTGGTTTGCACTTCGATATTTAGGCTTAAGCTATTTACCGTAGAGTATTGCATTCATCCGCAGTCAAATGCAGATGAATGTGTTTACTCTTTGCAGTGCTGCTAGGTTACTCTTTCTGTTAATGAGCTTCTGTTTAACAAGGCGTATTTCGTAAGCCGATTTTCAATCATTTATAAGATTGAACTTTGTTGCAATCTACTCTTATTTCATCACATGGTAATAGGTTATCGCCACAATATGACTGGTGCGATTGATGCTGTTTTGGGCGATGGTATACACAGTATTTTCGCTAATTGAGTAATTTACTTAGCATGAATAAAAAAGAATTAAATTTTATTTAAATTTTCATGCATCCGCGCCGATAGTAGTCTAGATTTAGAAGTCCCCGTAGATGGTTTTTGTTGACGTTTTGGGATTGTTTTTGCAATCCACGTACCTTCAAAAGCTTCGCTCGCATCCTCGAGCACATTGATTGACTTGTTAGCGTATAAGCAATCGATTAGGTTGTTCCCGATAACTCTCTATTGAAGAGTTATCGGGAAAACCGACTTTTAATTTATCATCTGCTTACTGTTTTTTACGCCCCCTCGTCATGACTAAACTTGTGCTATTGACTTCTAAACTTGGCAGCATAATGTCGTGCTTTGATAGTGCGATATTCGTTTTTGCTGCATAAGTCGTATGCAATAAGGTAAGGTTTAATGCGTTTGTTAACATTTAGTGCTAAATTATTCCGCAGTTTATCGGTGGAATCGATAATACGTATCTCAAAAGATAACAAATTTTCAAATGCTAACTCATTTCAAGGAAGAGTTAACAATAATATAAATTGGAGTTTATAAATGAATAAAATGGCAATTGCTGCTGTGGTATTGGCTGTTGGTGCTGGTGGATATCTTTTGTCACAACAAGGGACGTCAGTGGTTAAAAACGACCCCATGTTGGACTATATCCCTGCTGATACATTAGCGTTTTCTGGGCAGCTGGTTCCATTTCCGTTAAAAGATTATTTGTATAGCATTGCAGGTAATTATCAAGCTTATGACGTTGATAAAATGCTGCCGTTAGATGAGAATTCATCAGCAAAAGAGCGCTTTTTTGTCAGTTTATACAAGCAATACATGAGCGTATTGTCTGAACCAGAAACCTTGCTATCGACTTACGGTTTACCCGATACCATTCAGAGTTATTTTTATACCTTAGGCGCATTGCCGGTAATGAAAATTGAGTTGAGTAATCCTGCAGCATTTTGGGCGGAACTTGATCGCGCCGAGCAGGAAAGTGGCTTAACTCACACTGTAGGTCAGTCTGGTTCTGTTGAGTATCGTGGGTATGCATTAACCAATGCAGATGATGAAGAACACATAGATATCGTCTTTGCTGTTAAAGATAACTGGTTAACCGTGACATTGAATACGTCATTTAACCAAGCGGAATTACTTGAAACTGCATTGGGTGAAAAGAAAGTTGAACATCCAATTAGTGCAACGACCATATTGCAAGACATCGCGAATGCACATGGTTTTATGCAAGACAGCATAAGCTTTATTAACCATGTTGAACTGGTTAAAGGTCTGACATCAACAGACGGTAACATGCTAGCCAAGCAAATGACCAAAATGATTGAAATTGAGGGCGAAGATCCTTTTGCTGAACTGAAAACACCTGTGTGTCAAACTGAGTTAAATGGCATAGCAGCTAACTGGCCGCGCAGTGTTATGGGATTAAACTCATATTCGATTAGTCGTGAAGAAAGCAACATTGACGCCTCTATGGTGTTTGAGAGTAACAACCAAGTCATCCTGTCGGCATTAAATAAAATGCGTGGCTTTGTGCCATCATTTACCACTAAAGGTCATGACAACATCTTATCGGTTGCGCTGGGGGTTGATGTTAATCAACTGGCACCAGCATTGAATGAGGTGTGGACCGATTTACAAACTCCGCAATATCAGTGTGCTGCGTTGGCTCAAATGCAATTACAGTTGAGCGAGTTAAATCCTGCTATGTTGGGAATGATGACAGGTATGGCTAATGGCGTTAAAGGCATTAGTGTGACACTTGCCGATTACAAGTTAGCTGATAATAATGGCCAACCTAGCTTTGAAACGTTAGATGCATTAATCAGTGTCTCGGCTGAAAAACCGATGATGTTAGTCGACATGCTTAAGCCATTTTATCCGCCTCTTGCGAATATCGACTTAAAAGATAACGGCGATCCGGTTGATATTACCCCAATGCTGATGTTACCTCCTGAACTTGGTGTGAGCGCTAAATTAGCCATCAAGGGCAATCATTTAGTGGCTTATACTGGCGACAGAGGCACAGAACTTGCTGATTTAATGTATAAGCAATCGCTTGAGTCTAACGGATTCTTTAACATGGCGGTTGATTATCAGAAAATGTTTGCCCCGTTAGTTGATATGGTCGAAATGAGTGGCGAACCAATGCCAGAAGAAATGCTTATGTTAAAAGACTACAACATGCGTTTACAGATGTCGGTAGACTTTACTGATAAAGGCTTAGTCATTGGTTCTAAGGTCAACAGTAAAGCCAATACAAAATAAGGTCACTTGGTGATTTCAACAAATTGGTAATAAAAAAGGTGACCCATGTGGTCACCTTTTTGATATTGAGTGGCAGTGTTACAACAAATCGTTTAACGCAATACCGATACCAATTCGCTGATTATGATGGTTATAATCAATTAAGCTTTCACCGTAACCATTAAAATATTGAGTATAAACACGCAAAGTACCAATAATCGGGTAGCTCCAGGTCAATTCAACTGCACCGCGATTATTATCGCGTAAGTTGTTACGCAGTAGCATGGTAAAGCGGTGCTCATCTAAGCCGTATACTCCCGTCAGTTCGAAGTTACCCATGTAACTGCCGATGTCTGGATTGTCATCGCCTTTAGCTGAATTAATGTCTTCTTTTGCATCTTCAGGGATACGCCACCACACTCTAAGTCCGAGAGCGAAAGGACCACGGTCGAATATTGCGCTGCCGTATATTCGGTTCCAGCTGCGCGATAATTGATTGGTTTGACCATTAGACTGATGCACAGCCCCCACACCTAAAAATGAGTTGGTAAAGCCAGCAATTTTCCAATCATTATTAAATAACATAAATACTTCAGGTTCATGATTGGTTTCACGAAATGGCGATGAAGCTTCTTCATTGTAAACTTGCCAATATGATTGATTGGTGTAGGCAAAGAACAAATGGCCATTATCACCAAAAACGTTATACATAATCGGAAACTTAAAACTGATTTGGAACTTTGCTTCTAAGTTATCAATGCTGAAATCTTCATCTGGGTATTTAATTTCAAATGGCAATGAGTTGGTTCTGGTTTGGTAGGTAACAGGAAGTAGATAATTAGCTTTGTGCGGAGTGATCACAAACGGCTTTTCAGATGTTGCCAGCTCTCCTTTTACACGTTCGTCGACTAAAGAATCTTCTGCAAGGGCTATCGAGCTATAACCCCATAACAACAACGAGAGTCCAAGATATTGTGTGCTTTTTATCATTGCATCATCCATAAGCATAATTAATAGTAATTTTAATGTGATTCTTAGTATGAGTATCTTTCGAAGTTCATTGTCATCAATTGCTAGAGATTTGTCGAATTAAGTTAACAATTGTTTTGATTCTAGTGGATCATTTTATACATTTTTGCATATGACATCGATTAAACAGCAAACAAAAAATCTCATATTCTATTTAGTTATAAAAACTAACTATTAACTATTGTATATGGAATATAGAAAACGCTATATTCGATCATGGTCAAATATCTTGAGGTAAATGTGATGGAATTAGTATCTATGCTGGGGCAAAAAGCCAAAGGCAAAGTGTGGTTAGTTGGTGCAGGTCCTGGTGACGTTGAACTGCTAACGCTAAAAGCCTATCGCATCCTAAAGAATGCTGATGCTGTGCTGTATGACGCATTAGTGAGCCAAGATATTTTAGATTTAATCCCTTGTGATGCTGAAAAAATCGCTGTGGGTAAGCGCGCAGGTAAACACAGTGCTGCTCAAGGGGACATTAATCAGCTATTAGTGACGAAAGCGTTTACCCGTAAAAATGTTGTGCGCTTGAAAGGCGGCGATCCGTTTATTTTTGGCCGCGGTGGCGAAGAGTTACAAACCTTAGTGGCAGCGGGTATTGCTTTTGAGGTGGTTCCTGGCATTACTGCGGCCAGCGGCACAGCAGCTTACGCCGGTATTCCCCTAACACATCGTGACTATGCTCAAGGCGTTACCTTTATTACGGGTCACTGCCAGTTAGCGAGCCGCCCGATGGATTGGCAAGGTTATGCTAACTCTAACAACACCTTAGTGGTCTATATGGGGATATTAAACGCTAATATTATCAGTGATGGTTTGATTAATGCTGGCCGCAATGCTGATACGCCAGTAGCGATAGTGTCTAACGCCACCACCTCATCACAACAGCGGTTTATTGGTAAATTAGGTGAGCTGGCACGACTAGCCGCCGATCCTGCCTTGCAGATGCCTGCGCTGATGATTATCGGTGAAGTCGTTGAATTAGCTGACAGCTTGAATTGGTTTGACCCACTTACAGCGCAACAAAAAACAGATTTAGACTCAGTCGCCAAGGCGTTGTAGTCAAATAATTTAACCCGCTGCTTTTTTGCAGCATATTTAGGTAATGGAGAATCATCATGGCAGGCCGTTCGTTAAGCCATTTACAACAACTGGAAGCTGAAAGCATCCAGATTATTCGTGAAGTTGCAGCTGAGTTTGGTAACCCTGTGATGCTTTATTCTATTGGTAAAGATTCATCGGTTATGTTGCATCTTGCGCGTAAGGCATTTTACCCAGGTAAAATTCCATTTCCATTACTGCATGTTGATACCGGTTGGAAATTTAAAGAGATGATCGCGTTTCGTGACGCGCAAGCTAAAGCATTTGGTTTTGAGTTGTTGACTCACACCAATCAAGAAGGCGTTGAACAAGGCGTGGGCCCATTTACCCATGGTAGTGCTAAACATACAGATATCATGAAAACTCAAAGTTTAAAGCAAGCGTTAAATCAGTATGGATTTGATGCTGCTTTTGGCGGTGCTCGTCGTGATGAAGAAAAGTCTCGCGCGAAAGAGCGGGTGTATTCGTTCCGTGACAAACACCACCGCTGGGATCCAAAAAACCAACGTCCAGAGTTATGGCGCACTTATAACGGCGCGGTAAATAAGGGCGAAAGTATTCGTGTGTTCCCATTATCAAACTGGACCGAGCTGGATATTTGGCAATACATCTATCAAGAGAACATCGAAATTGTGCCGTTATATTTTGCTGCGCCTCGTACCGTAGTGAACAAAGGCGGTCAGCTCATTTATAAAGATGACGATCGTATGCCTATTGAAGAGGGTGATGTTGAATCGGTTGAACGAGTTCGTTTTAGAACCTTAGGTTGTTATCCGTTAACCGCGGCGATGCCATCAGAAGCTGATACCTTAGAGAAAATTATTGAAGAGATGCTGTTAACTCGCTCAAGTGAACGTCAAGGGCGCTTAATTGATTCAGACCAAAGTGCATCAATGGAGCAGAAAAAGCGTCAAGGCTATTTCTAAGTCATTGAACAGGGTTATTTTACCTATCCAGCATGCGAACGAATTTGAGTGAGAAAGATTATGGACCAAGCAAAAACTAATACTGACCGCATGGCGGCAGAGATCCAACTACACGGTGTAAAAGAATATTTAGCATTACAGCAGAATAAAGGCTTACTGCGTTTTTTAACTTGTGGCAGTGTCGATGATGGTAAAAGTACCTTAATTGGCCGTTTACTGCATGACAGCGCCCAGATTTATGAAGATCAACTTGCAAGCCTGAAAAGTGATAGCGCTAAAATGGGCACTACTGGTGAAGCTATTGATCTTGCGTTATTGGTAGACGGATTACAGGCTGAGCGTGAGCAAGGCATTACTATCGACGTCGCTTATCGCTATTTTTCCAGTGAAAAACGTAAGTTCATTATTGCTGATACTCCAGGTCATGAACAGTACACGCGTAACATGGCAACGGGTGCATCTACCTGTGACCTAGCGGTTATTTTGGTTGATGCACGTTATGGGGTGCAAACCCAAACTAAACGCCATGCCTTTATTGCCTCTTTATTAGGATTACGTCACTTTGTCGTTGCGGTAAATAAGATGGACTTGGTTGGTTTTGATCAAACTGTGTTTGAAAAAATTCAAGCTGACTTTACTGACTTTGTAAAAGATTTTGGTGATTTAGATATTCACTTCGTGCCGTTATCAGCCTTGAATGGTGACAACGTGGTTAATCGCAGCACTCAGTGTGATTGGTATCAAGGTGGCACATTACTTGAGTTACTTGAAACTATTGATACCCAGCGTGAACTGAGCGAATTACCGGTTCGTTTCCCAGTACAATACGTGTTGCGTCCTAATCTCGATTTTCGTGGTTTCTCGGGCACCTTAGCGTCAGGCATTATCAAAGTGGGTGACGAGCTGGTCGCTCTGCCATCGGGCAAGCGCAGTAAAATTGCGCGTATTGTGACGTTTGACGGTGATTTACCAGAAGCGGTAGCAGGCCAAGCCATTACCATTACCCTTGAAGATGAGATTGATATCTCTCGTGGTGATTTACTGGCTCATCCAGCAACTGCGCCAGACATTGCTAACCATATTGTGGCAGACTTAGTCTGGATGGATGAAAAACCATTACAAATCGGTCAGTTATATGATGTCAAAGTCGCTGGTAAGAAAACTCAAGCTGTGGTGAGTGAGATTGAATACATCACCGATGTGAATACCCTTGAACGCAGTGCAGCATCGACATTAAGCTTAAACACCATTGCACGAGTTAAGTTAGATCTAACTGAATCAATAGTGTTAGATGCTTATAGCCTAGTGCGTGATACAGGTGGCATGATTTTAATTGATCGCCTATCTAATGCCACTGTAGCCGCCGCTATGGTTGTGAGTGGTCATCAAGGTGACAAGCAAAGTCATACTGAGTTTAGTGCATTTGAAGTCGAATTTAATGCGTTAGTACGTAAGCATTATCCACATTGGAACGCGCGCGATATTAGCGTACTTGGAAAATAAATAATGAGCGAAATGTGGTTGTTAGCGATTATCTTGTTAGCACTGGTCGGTGGGCTTCTTGCTGGGCTTGCAAAACCGGCTGCCATGTTTTTCTTCGCTTCATTACTTTGTTATCTGCTCGGGTTAGTTGATTTAACGGTCGCATTGGGTAGCTTTACCAATAACGGACTGATCACTTTAGTGCTGTTGGTGCTTGCCGCTACAGCACTGGAAAAAACCTCATTATTAGGTAAATTAAGCCATGTGATAGGTAAAGGTTCGTTATTTTCTACTCTAGCTAAGTTAGGTGTATCGACAGCCCTGTTGTCATCGTTTACTAACAACACTGCAGTAGTCGCCTCGTTAATTGGTGTGGTGCGCCGTAATCAAGCGCATGCGCCATCTAAGTTGTTACTGCCGTTAAACTACGCAGCCATTTTGGGCGGTACGCTTACGCTCATTGGTACTTCCACCAATTTGATTGTTAACTCCTTTGTTGAAAATGCTGGCCTTGAGCCTCTAGGTTTTTTTGAGTTTTCACAAGTCGGCTCATTAGTGGTCATTAGTGGCTTAATAGTGCTGACCATTATGGCCAACTTTTTACCTGACAGACGTGAAGAAAACGAAGATGAGTCTCTGCCTTATCTGTTGGAAGCGCATGTGGCTAAAACGTCGAGTTTAGTGGGTAAGAGCGTACTCGAAAATCGTCTACGGGCGCTGAAAAAGCTCTATTTAGTTGAATTAGAACGTAGCGGTATACGTATTTGCCCTGTGCCACCACAAATGGTGCTGCAAGCTGATGACGTTTTACGTTTTAGTGGTGCGGTTGAGTCGGTTGAGTTATTGCATCAGTTTGATGGTTTAGAATGGTTCGGTAAGCAGCATGCAAAAGGCCAAAATCTGGTTGAAGCCGTATTAGCGCCATCATCGAGCCTAGTTGGCACAACCTTAAAAGATTCGCGTTTTCGTGAAGTGTTTGATGCAGCCGTAATGGCTATTCGTCGTGGACATTTGCCGTTAAAAGGTGGGCTTGGCGACATAGTGTTACAACCGGGTGATGTATTACTATTAACCCCTGGTGACCGTTTTTCTAAATGTCCTAATTTGACCACCGACTTTGCTGCTATCAGTGGCTTAGAGTTAAGCGTCCGTTTAGATAGTAAGCGCGGTAATTGGGTCTTGATCGGGTTTGCACTCACCATTACGGCGAGTATTTTAGAAGTATTGCCCTTAGCCAAAGGTTTAGTCTTATTGTTACTTAGCTACGTGGCGATTGGCGCAATAACCTTAACTGAGCTTAAACGTCGTTTCCCATTAGAACTCGTGGTGATTGTAGGCAGTGCCTTGGGCTTAGCTAACTTGATGATTACCACAGGCTTAGCAGATGTCATGGCGCAAGCGATGTTAAGTGTGTTTAATGGTTATGGTGTGTTTGCCGCTTTTGTGGGCATTTATCTTATCACCTTAATTGTTACAGAGTTAATTACTAATAATGCCGCCGCAGCACTCGTGTTCCCGGTCGCCTTTGCTGTTGCAACCAGTTTTGGTGTCGATACCCGACCCTTTATTATGGCAGTAGTATTTGGCGCAAGCGCGAGCTTTATTTCGCCTTATGGTTATCAAACCAATCTTATGGTCTTTAATGCTGGTAATTATAAATTCAGTGATTTTGTTCGCTTAGGTTTACCGTTATCAATTGTATATTCCCTAGTGGTTATCTTTTCGATCCCATATTTCTTTCCGTTTTAAAAAGTATTTAGTGTGGTGTCACAACCACTCGATAGGAGTAGTGATGAGCAATATTGTTTGGCATCAACATGCCATTGACCAAGCTGCCCGTGGAGCCCAAAAGGGCCAAAATCCAGTGCTATTATGGTTTACTGGATTATCTGGCTCAGGAAAATCAACCCTTGCAGGCGCATTAGAGCGAGCGTTATTTGAACACGGTTTTCATACCTATTTGCTCGATGGTGATAATGTTCGTCATGGTCTTTGTAAAGACTTAGGTTTTAGCCTTGATGATCGCGATGAGAATTTACGTCGTGTCGGCGAAGTCGCTAAATTGATGGTGGATTCAGGCCTAGTAGTGCTATCGGCATTTATCTCGCCTACCCGTGAAGAGCGTGATCGTGTCCGGGCGTTATTTCCCCAAGGCCAATTTGTTGAAGTGCATGTATCTACTCCATTGAGCGTGTGTGAGTCACGAGACCCTAAAGGGTTATATGCTAAAGCTCGTAAGGGGGAAATTAGTAACTTTACTGGTATTTCATCACCCTACGAAGTGCCAGTATCTGCGGAGCTAACCATAGATACCAGTAAAGGCGATTTAAGCACACAAGTGAATGGTTTGTTGGCTTATTTAAAAGCCATTGAAGTGCTCAACCCAGCAAGACAAATTGCGGGTGCTGGCATTTAAACTGCACTAAATCGACAATTAAATTGATAACCTAATCAATCGACAATAATAAAAAGGGCTGATTATTTTTAATATCAGCCCTTTTTGATATTTATGTCATCACAACTATAACCATTATGAAGAGTCATATTGATAGATTCTCATTCAGGAATAGTTCTCAGCACATTACATAAGGTGTATAGGTTAGTTTAACTAGCTATTTGAGGTAGATTAAACTTTACCTAATCTACGATATAATATCGTTCTAAAGGAATTAGATAAAAATATGGATGTTACATGTCTGCTTATGCCAATCGTGCTATCAATGATTATCAAAGAAAGAAAAAACTTACTAAAGTACTTTCCGAAAATGAATACTAACTGGTACAAATGAACTCGGCTGAATTTATCGAGCTTTATATTAGTCATAAACAAAAACAAGGTATGACTATAGCTGATGCTGTTGAAGATATTGGTATAGTTATCTCTCAGTCATCGCTACTTGGGAAGCAATTTTGGGATAAAAATAATGCAAAAATAAAAAACTGGCAGTGGATTTATCCCTTTGATGACTGATGCCGTAGCCTTGAGTGCTCTAGCTATTGAGATGAAAAGAGGTGGGAGTGCCTTCAGTACTTTTAAAGCGGTAACATATTCAGGTCAGCCTTACATTGTTTTTCAAGGGTATGCCCGTCTAAGAAGAGATTTAACAGGTACTCGTTATTTAGCTAATAATCCTAAAGTAGTCTCATTAGGTATTGGTAAATTGGGTGCTTTAAAATCAATAACCAAAGGCAGTATTCTTACCATACTGATTTCTGGTGCATTTTATTCTTTAGAGCAAATGATGAATGATACGAAAACCTGGCATCATTTTGTTGGTGGGATGGCCGTTGATATTGCAATTGTCTCTGGCAGTTCATTGATTACCTGGGCAGCTATAGGTATTACGGGTACAGCAGCTACATTAACTATTGGTTCAATGCTGGTAATTGTAGTCGTAGGTGTCGTTCTTGCTTTCGTAACGAGTATATTTATTGATACTAATTATTGGTCAGATAAAATCAGTCAATCATTGCTTTTAGCTGAGAAAAACCTTGTTGAAAGTGGGAATAAGTTCGATGTTGAGACTAATCGTTTAATCGATGATTATAACCATGACCCTATTCGTTTTTTATATAAGTTATTTGGGGTCCCTTATTTCCATGGGAGCTTAAGATGAGTCAAAACCCAGATATTATTCACGATGAGTATAGTGATAAAAAAAGACATAAAGTTTTAGCTATATTCTTAATGTTTTTATGCTTTTTAGGTATTTATGGTACTTTTTTAGGATTCATAGAAGAATATAGTATTTTAGAACAGATTAGCAAAAATGCTATTTATGTGGGGCATAGAAGTTTTGCTATCGGCGCATTTTGGTTGGTACCCTTTTTTATTATTTTTTCTTATTTAATGTACTTAAGGTTAGTTAATAAATTGACCATTAAAGCGCAAATTTGGCTGGTTAAAGCTGGCGGGATCGGATTAGTTTCTTGGGTTATAACTTGCAGTGTTTATGGTTTTTGGCTTGATTCGCATCTTAGAATAAATGGTTATACTCATTGTTATTGGTACGATTCTCCTGCCCGAGGCAGCCCAACTATTTGGGTAGAATCGGAGCGTTTTTGTCAGAAAAGGGCATCCAACACTCGGTTGGAATTGTTTAACTATTTTGACCAGCAAGATGCATTAAATCGTAAACCAACAGATAAAGAATTAAATGCAGAGATAAAAAATATTGTTGAAAATAGTGTTTTTTATAAATATCAGAATGATCTACTCTGATATTGTATATATATTATTCTCTACATTGTGAGTCTATTAAATTTTTATATGAGTTATTTGGGGTTCTGTATACTGGAATATACGATTATAAGTAATGGGACATCAGCTTAAAGATGATATTCAATACGTAATGAATAATCTAAGTTATAACAAAGCTACAAATTATTTCTCTATTGATAGTTAATACTTGTCTTAATAGGTATCTACTCCGTTGAGCGTGTATGAGTCACGAGACCCTAAAGGGTTATATGCTAAAGCTCGTAAGGGGGAAATTAGTAACTTTACTGGTATTTCATCACCTTACGAAGTACCAGTATCTGCGGAGCTAACCATAGATACCAGTAAAGGCGATTTAAGCACACAAGTGAATGGTTTGTTGGCTTATTTAAAAGCCATTGAAGTGCTCAACCCAGCAAGACAAATCGCGGGTGCTGGCATTTAAACTGCACTAAATCGACAATTAAATTGATAACCTAATCAATCGACAAAAAAAGGGCTGATTATTCAGCCCTTTTTATTGTTGAGTTGCAGTTAATCTCAACAGTCACGCCTTAAGCTTTGCCGCTCTAAACCAGTACTTGCTTTAATACTCTTTGCCAGTTTCCACCCATAAAACGATCGCGATCAGTGGCTTTAAAACGGGCTTTTTTCAAGGCATCGTCGATACGGCTCATGCGGTCAATATTATTGAGCTCGGGGATAACCACATGCTTTGGCTCAACATCAAACCCTAATACATTTTTGTCTTCTAGGCTGTGCCACCATTCTAAGTATTCTTTTATTCCTTCGCTGTTATCGTTGTCTAACGCTAATAAATTTTCTTGGCCGCGAAGTGGAAAATCATTGGCAATGGCGACACTGTCGAATCCGCCAACTTTAGCAATATAAGCCAGTTGATTGATATAGTCTTCAATCGTGGGTACAGGCTTGTTCGTCAGCCAAAAGCTCATCATAAACACCCCAAAAACACCACCGCTATCGCCAATAGCGCGGATCACTTCATCAGGTGAGCAGCGGGCATTGTTTACAATCGCGCGCGCAGCACCATGGCTTTGGATAATAGGAGATTGACTGGCTTTAACAGTATCAAGGGCTGTTTGAGCACTAGAGTGACTGACATCGATAAGAATATTTTTACGATTCAGCTCTGTTATCAGCTCTTTGCCTGCAGATGTTAATGGCATATTTAAACTATTTAAGCCGTTATTATCTAAGGCACCACCAGCATAACGATTACCATAATGGTGTGTCAGTTGCAGTACCCGTAAACCCTGTTGATGTAAATTGTCTAATTGCCGCCATTCATTGCTTAAACCATCATCTTCAACACAATCAGCCCCTTGAATTTGAAAAAACACCGCTGTTTTTTGTTGCGTTCTGGCTTTACTTATATCTGTCCCTGTAAGTCCTTGCAGATACACATCGGGATTCGCTATGACTGAGTCTGCCGCTTGTTTAATGCTGTTGATGCAGGCTTGATAAGTGCGTTTATAGTTTTTAGTGCCATCGGCTTGTTCAATGGTTTCTACTGCTGAAATATCGGCAATAAAGGCATCGAGTTTTGAGGCCTTTACATCATTGATGTCGGTAGGTAAAAAAGATAACCCATCTACGTATAAACGGTGTGGTTTAGCTGCCCATGCTGGAAAGGAGCTTAAAGGGCTTAATAATGTGGCTGCTCCAAGGCCTTTTAAGATATGACGGCGAGCTTGGTTACAGACTTTTTGAGGCATTATTATTCCTTAGTGCTGGCGAGTGTTTCAGGTGCCAACATCGTGTGTATAGGCCACGATGGCCTGCGCTAATGCAGTTAAACCATTAGTACGAGATGGACTTAATTGGCCACTGATTCCAAGGTGGGCAAAATACTGGTTTACATCAAATTGTTGTATTTGCTCTGCGGTTTTACCTTGGCAAGCAACCAGTAATAATCCCATTAAGCCTTTTACGATACGAGCATCGCTATCGGCGATATAAAAATGCTGCTCGTTTAACCTGTAATGGTACAACCAGGCTTGGCTTTCACAGCCTTTTACTTGTGCGTCTTGGTGCTTAAATTCTGCCGCTAATGGCGGTATTAATTTACCGAGTAACATAATTTGGCGATATTTATCTTGCCAGTTATTCGCTTGCTCAATGAGGTTAACAGCATCAACTAATTCATCTGATAATGGTAAAAATAACTGCGCTGAAGGTGTGGTGCTTGGGTTTAACATGGTAATTCAATTAACCTCGGCTGTAGATAAAAGATGCGTTAGGAGCAGCATGTTGTGCCTTATGGCTATAACAATAACTCTTTTACAGTATTAAGTGCATGAATAAATTGATCAACATCCTGCTTATTAGTATAGATGCCAATCGATGCTCGGCAACATCCATTTAAATTAAGGCTCGCCATTAGCGGCATGGCACAATGATGACCACAGCGGACCGCAACAGCTTGTTGATCGAGTAAAATCCCCACATCTTGATGGTGTTCACCTTGTAAATTAAAAGCCACAGCACCCACATTGATAGGGGCAATACCATACAATTCAATATCGCCCAGCTTTTGTAATTGTTGCTGTAAGTATTGCATCAATTGTTGTTCATGTGCGAGCAGTTGTTCGCGCGGCAATTGGAGCAAAAAGCTGATGGCGGCCCCGAGACCTATCACTTCAGCAATGGCTGGAGTGCCAGCTTCAAGGCGATTAGGTAGTGCACCAAATACAGTACGATTAAAGCTCACTGTTTTGATCATTTCGCCACCAGTGAGCATTGGAGTTAGTTGATCGAGTTGTTTATAGCGACCATATAAAATCCCCACACCGGTTGGACCATACATTTTATGGCCAGAAAACACATAAAAGTCACAATCAATCTGTTGTACATCCACCGATAAATGGGCAACTGCCTGAGCACCATCCACTAAGGTTAAGGCACCAACAGCTTTGGCTTTGGCGACGAGCTCATTGATCGGGTTTACTGTGCCTAGTGCATTTGATACATGGCAGATGGCGACGACTTTAGGCTTAAGCAGCAATAGTTGCTCAAATGCTGTTATATCAAGTTGGGCATCTGCGGTGAGTGGTATCGGTTTAATTACTGCACCTGTACGCTTTGCCAGTTCTTGCCAAGGCACGATATTGGCGTGGTGAGCTGCAGTATCAATTAAAATGACATCATTCGCTTTTATCTGTGACGTCAGCCCAAAGGCCACCATATTGATCGATTCAGTGGTGCCGTGGGTGAAAATAACTTCTTGAGATTGCGATGCATTAATGAAGTCGGTTACTTGCAAACGTACGGCTTCATATTGCTGAGTCGCTCTTGCCGACAATTGATGAGCCGCGCGGTGCACATTGGCATTATTGAATTGGTAATACTCGTTCATCGCGTCAATCACCACTTGGGGTTTTTGACTGGTTGCCGCTGTGTCTAAGTAGCACAAAGGATGATCGCCAATGGTCTGTTTTAGCGCTGGGAATTGATCGCGTAACGCTTGATGATCAAATAAAACAACAGACGAGGCAAGCTTCATAAATAGGGGTTTCTATATTGAAAATAAAAGGCATCAAGATCTTCAGTGATCTTGATGCCTAATGCAAGGTTTTGTGGCAATAAGCTCAATATCGCATTTGCGCTTAGGCTAATAAACTTAAGGGCAAGGGAAGCGATATAAAGCCGATAGTTCATTAATTCTGCCCATCAACTCTGCCGATAAGCTCACCTTGTGGCTGTCGATATTTTGCTTTAGCTGATGTAAATCAGTGGCGCCAATAATATTAGAGGCGACAAATTTGCGGCTATTCACAAATGCCAAGGCCATCTCGGTAGGTGTTAACCCAAACTCACGAGCTAAATCGATATAAGCCTGTGTGGCTTCTAGCGCCATAGGGGTACTGTTATAGCGGGCAAAACGTTTAAATAAAGTCAGGCGTGCACCTTCTGGCCACTGATTATTTTCATATTTACCGGTTAATGCGCCAAAGGCTAAAGGTGAATAGGCTAATAACGGCACATCTTCACGATGACTAATTTCAGACATCGCGATTTCGTAACTACGATTAAGCAAGTTATAAGGGTTTTGCACGCTGATAATACGGGGTAAATCATGCTTTTCGGCTAATTTTAGGTATTTCATAAATCCCCAAGGGGTTTCATTTGAAATACCGATATAACGCACTTTACCTTGCTTAATTATTTCAGCTAAGGCTTCAAGGGTGTTTAAAATAGGAGTGTAATGTTCTTCTTTGTCATGCTCATACATCATTTCGCCGAAAAAATTAGTGTTTCTATCCGGCCAATGTAGTTGATATAAATCGATAGTGTCGATTTGCAAGCGTGATAATGAATCATCAACAGCTTGATGAATATTGCGCCAATCGAGTGCCATATCACTGCGGATATAATCACTTTTACCACCTGGTGCGGCTATTTTAGTCGCAATCACTAAATTATCACGGTTGCCCTGGGCTTTGAGGTAGTTACCTAAAATTCGTTCAGTGTCGCCCTGAGTTTCAGCTTTAGGCGGTACAGGGTACATTTCTGCGGTATCAATAAAGTTAATACCTTGTCCAATAGCATAATCGAGTTGAGCAAAAGCTTCTGCTTGAGTATTTTGTTCACCCCAAGTCATGGTGCCGAGACAGATCTTACTGACCTCAAGGCTAGAATGTGCGATACGTTGATATTCCATTTCATCCTCCTATGGAATGTGCTTAATCTGAGGCTAACAAGCTTTTGTGTCCTTGCAAAGCGCTATCATTTAGCAGAGAGAAAGAGTGAGTAAAAAATGTGCAATATGAGTGTTTTAAATCACTAAATTGGTTTTGTCATAGCGATTTCACAGGCATCGTGGCCAGTTTCGCCTAAATGCTGACAATGACTAAAGCCAAGCTTTTCATACAGGGCCAATGCTTCAACTAATACAGCCGTGGTTTCCAAATACATTGATTGATAGCCTTGCTGTTTAGCAAATTTAATACATTGGCCTGTTATTGCCTTCGCCATACCTTGGCCGCGAATAGTGCGGGCAAAATACATTTTCTGTAATTCACATACCCCATCATTGCCAGGTAACGGGGCTACACCAGCGCCGCCGACCACTTTGCCTTGGTACTCAATCACCCAGTATTGTGAGCCTTGTGCGTCATAAACCTCGCTTAAACAGTCGAGGGTTTTGTCTGCTACGCTAAAGCCTTTATCAGGTGTTAAACCATATTCTGCTGATACTTCACGGATCACTGCGGCTAGGGCAGCATTGTCGTCAGCGTGTAGCGCGCGAATTATGGGAGGCTGCGCGTCGGCACTGATTGCATTTGTTGGGTCATTGTTAGTCATTAAATAATTCCGCATTGATAAAAGGAGCCATTGCCAGCACTAAAGCTTGGGTATAAATGCTTTCTCGGGTGGCTAAACCTCGAGTTAACAAGCCAATCGCGCCACCTTTTTGCTTAATATTATGGGTATTAAATACTCGGTCCATTACTTTGCCCAGTTCTTCACCCGCTTGTAAAGCGTTAAAAATATTCTGTGGTAGCGGTAAGTTGGCGCTGCGACCGACAGATAATTTATCGTTATGAATAATGGCCATATATGCAAAAGTGGCGGGGCCGTGATCAAACTGATCAACCCCACCTTCCATCGCCACATAAAAGTCCGCATTTTGATTGGTGATATGGGCGTTGTCTTGGCAAAACTTAGCTCGATTAATCGCCCCCAATTTAGTTTCTGCTTCGGTCATGGGCTGTTCTGCTACTAATGATGGGGCATGCATGCCATGACAACGGATTTGAGCATCAGGAAAATATAATTTAATCGCCTGTTGTGCTGCACTGATTTTAACTGGGTTGGTTGAACCAACAATAATCTCTAACGTTTGCGGTACTGCAAGTGATATCGGCATAGGGAGAGTTCTTTTTTTTGAGTTAATCGTGATGTTCACGCTAGTGAAATTAACCACATTGTATTGGATTTTCGTGCTTTTTGGTTTGATGGATGAGTGAATTTTATTACAGATAATTGTAAGTCATTGTAAATAATGGTTTTGTCTAGTTGGTATGAAACCTGCTAATTAATGACTAATTGCTGCTAGCCATGCCTGTAACTGTTAACTCTGTTAATCACATTTGTGTAGCGGCCAAGCTTATTTTTATTCTTATAAAAGGAATTAGTCATATGTCTATACGTATCGCAACCATTAGTGTCACGGCCGGACTTATTTTAGGGGCAACAATCTTTGGTGCGTCGCAAAGTGAAGCTGAGTCTGTATTTTCATCATTAAAACCGTCGCTAGTCACTCATGCTGATCTTAATTTGGTACAGCAACAATTGAATCTTGATGCTGGGTCGTTAACTGAGCTAGTAGCCAACACGGGAGCGGGTAAGTTAACGGTTGTTGGCGTAAAAGGTTTAAACGAAGTCGTGGTGCATGCCGATATTTATAGTCCGTCATTAGATCAAGATGATGTTGAAATTAAACTCAGTTTGACCCGCAAAGGTAACCAAGCCTATTTGCTATCAGAAATCCACAGTGATCATGTTATAGGTGAATCACCTTTTATCGATTTATTAGTTAAAGTGCCACCCACACTAGCCCTTAAAATAAATGATGGCTCAGGTGCCATTCAAATAGATGATATCAGTGCCGATATTGATTTAACCGATGGTTCTGGGAGTATTGTCATCAACCGTATTGGTAAATTGATATTAGTTGATGGCTCTGGGTCAATTGATATTACCGATGCTAAAGGCGCTATTAGGTTGCAAGATGGCTCGGGATCTATTCGTATTAGTGATGTTGTTGGCGATGTTGCTATCAATGATGGCTCTGGTTCAATCAAGGTTAATCAAGTATTGGGACAGGTTGAAATTAAAGATGGTTCCGGTAGCATTGATGTTGCTAACGCTAAAGGCTTAACCATACATAATGCCGGTTCTGGCAGTGTTAATTATCATGACATCGGTGGCCCATTGATACTCGACTAATTCGCCCTTAATATTTAATTGAGATGAGCGTAGATAAGGTTTTTAGCTCAAGATATTCACATTAACGCTAATCAAACCGGCTCAGGTGCATTTTTGTTTTAACGCCAAGTTTAATCATGGCATCATGTCGCTTCGATATGAGTCAATTAGCATTAGATAAGTAAGAGTTCATCATGGCAAAGAAGTTTTATGTAGTATGGGCCGGCCGAGAAACGGGCATTTTTACCAGCTGGGATGTCACTAAGCGTGCAGTGGATAAATATCCACAAGCCAAATACAAATCCTTTGCCACCGAAGCTGAAGCCAAAACTGCGTTTGCTCAATCACCGGCAAACAGTATTGGTAAGAGTGCACCCGCTAAAAAAGCGGCAGGCTCAGCAACAGTGACATCTGCTGGATCTGTATCAACCAAAACTCAAGGTGCCAATCAAGCAGTGTTAAGCCAATTTGATGTGGTCATTTATACCGACGGCGGTTGTGAACCTAACCCAGGTAAAGCCGGGTCGGGAATGGCGATATATCGCAAAGGCGAGTTAGCCGAGTTATGGTTTGGTTTATATAATCCAAACGGTACCAATAATACCGCTGAACTGAATGCGTTACACCAAGCATTAATTGTCGCTAAAAAGGTGATAGCTGCGGGTGAAACTGTGCAAATTATGAGTGACTCACAGTATTCAATTAAATGTGTTTGTGAGTGGGCATATGGTTGGAAAGCTAAAAACTGGACGCGAAAAACCGGTGAAATAGCGAACCTTGAGATTATCAAGCAAGCACATGAGCTATATGATGCAATGAAAGCGGATTTGGTATTACAGCATGTTGCTGCCCATATTGGCATTGAAGGGAATGAGTTGGCAGACAGAATGTCGATCCATGCTATCGATCAAAAACATAAAAGCTTTAGCCAATATCCTGCGCCAATGGATATCAGCAAGATTCTAGGGTTACGCACTGGTTAGCGATTGTCGCGATAATCTCTCAATAACAGCGGTTTATTGAAACCAAAAAAAACAAAAAAGCCGGATAATTCCGGCTTTTTGCATTTATCTTATGATCTCTCAGCGTTACTTAGTATTTTCTTCGTACATTAAGTAATGGCTTTGCTGCATACCCAGTGACTCATAGGTTTTTTGAGCAATCTCATTGTCATGTTCAACATATAGGCGGAAGCTCGCTGTGCCGCCATTTTCTGCCGCTAAGTCTTTTACTGCTTGATACAGTTTGGCGTAAATACCCTGACGACGATTTTGCGGGCGTATATAGACGCTTTGGATCCAGTAATAATTACTTGCGCGCCAGTCGCTCCACTCGTAAGTGACCATCAAAGAACCAGTTATTTCACCATCAACTTCAGCGACTAAATATACTCCGCGCTCTGGATGGTTCAGCAAGCCTTCAACCCCGCGGGTTAATTGCTCTGTGTCTAATGAAAGGTTTTCGGTTTCCATTGCCATAGCTTGATTAAACTGAACTAGAGCTTGTAGGTCGGCATGTTGGCCTATTCTTATTGTCATGAATTTCTCGTTTTTATAGGATGTTCTGTGGATATCATACCTTTCCACTTAATAAATGTATTGGCCTGTTGCGTCAGTAAATGTGTACGCCAATAACGGGTGACATAATATCTAGCGCATGTTTACAGCGTCAATGCTTGAGTGTGGTATCGTCGAGATCTCTCTGCATTAGCCCTAGGTTTCAACCCTTAATATAAACATTCAACTATTGTTCAATCCGCTTGATAGCATGTTTACAGGCCGGTAATAAAACAGCTGAATTAATTTTGTGCAACATGAGATTGTCCATAATATAAAAAGATAGCGACATTGGCATGTTGAAAAATAATCCACTTAAGCTGTTCATGGGACCATTTTTACGTGTGTTAATACTCATAATGTACGGCGACACGCCAGTCTATGCATGGATTAGGGCTGATTTATTTAAGATTGTCCACTAACGTATAATTGAAATTATTGTGACGATGCAGTAATGTGACGCCACGACAATTTAGATGAATGTCACAAACTGCATAAATTGATGGAGATAATTATGAAAGTTGCTGTATTAGGTGCTGCTGGTGGTATCGGCCAGGCGCTAGCTTTACTGTTAAAAACTCAACTGCCTGCGGGCTCAAAGTTGTCTCTGTATGACATCGCACCTGTTACTCCTGGTGTTGCGGTAGACTTAAGTCACATCCCAACAGACGTAGAAGTAAAAGGTTTTGCTGGTCAAGACCCAACAGATGCATTGGTTGGTGCTGATGTCGTATTAATGTCTGCTGGTGTTGCGCGTAAACCAGGCATGGATCGTTCTGATCTATTCAATATCAACGCAGGTATTGTACGTAACCTAATGGAAAAAGTGGCAGTAACTTGTCCTAAAGCATTAGTGGGTATTATTACTAACCCAGTTAACACTACCGTTGCGATTGCTGCTGAAGTATTAAAGAATGCCGGTGTTTATGATAAAAACCGTTTATTCGGTATCACAACACTTGACGTTATCCGTAGCGAAACCTTCATTGCTGAGCTTAAAGGCTTAAATGTTGCTGACGTTAAAGTTAACGTTATTGGCGGACACAGCGGTGTGACCATTCTTCCATTACTTTCTCAAGTTGAAGGCGTGACTTTCACTGACGAAGAAGTGGCAGCAATGACGACTCGCATTCAAAACGCAGGTACTGAAGTTGTTGAAGCTAAAGCCGGTGGCGGTAGCGCAACATTATCAATGGGCCAAGCGGCATGTCGCTTTGGTTTATCATTGGTACGTGGTCTTCAAGGTGAAGCTAACGTTGTTGAATGTGCCTATGTTGACGGCGGCAGTGAGCACGCTACATTCTTCGCCCAGCCAATTTTACTTGGCAAGAATGGCGTAGAAAAAGTATTACCTTACGGTGAAATCAGTGCATTTGAAGCTAACGCTCGTGATGCAATGTTAGATACCCTTAAAGGTGATATCAAATTAGGCGTTGAATTTGTTAAGTAATTAACACTCTCAATGATCTAAAAACGCGAAGCCAAGGCTTCGCGTTTTTTTTATTTAACATGACTAGTATCGCAATTAATTTAGCCTTTATTTCCAGCATCCCGCCGTGTCAACCTATGTGAATTTCCCGCGCTATCATCCCAATCCATGACGACATATTCGCCCCAAATGCCCTATGTGGATCTAAAGTGCCATTGCTGTTTGCAGTAAAATTGAGCAAGTTATGGTTATGTTAAATTTGGAAACCGCTGAAATGAGCAATAAACCATACAGCTTAATTAAATCCGTGCTTTTACTGTGGTGGATTTTTTTAATCCAACCTATTCAAGCTAATGAAACACCTTATCTTCCACTAACCGATTTTGGTGATAATCCTGGTGCGTTAACCAGCTTTTATCTTCCGCTAACGGAAGACCTAGATACCTCTGATAGCGCTAATTCGTCGTTAATTGTGTTACTTCATGGTTGTATTCAAGATGGTGTCGAACTGGCTAACAAGAGTGGATTAACCGCTTTAGCATTAGAGCATCATTTTGCGGTATTAGTGCCACAACAAAGTTATGACAATAACGTAAAACGGTGTTTTAACTGGTTTGCTAGTCAAGATACACAACTCGATAGCGGTGAAATACTGTCAATAAAAAACATGATCTTAGCCACTCAAGCAAAGCTTGGGATAAAGCATGTCTACGTGATTGGGTTATCCGCGGGTGGGGCTATGGCCAGTGCAGCATTGGTCAATTACCCTGATCTATTTCAACGCGGTGCTGTCATTGCTGGGTTGCCATATCCATGTGCTGATAATTTAATTAAAGCGATATCGTGCATGAAGCGTGGCCCGGCTCAGTCTGCCGAAGAGTTAGCTCAATTTGCTCAAGCCATACACCCACAGCAAAAAAGTTGGCCTTCACTGTCCATTTGGACCGGTGACAGTGACACTGTCGTCGACGCGAATAATGCGCAGATGCTTGCTTCTCAATGGCAAATATTGACTCAATCTGGCGCCAAACCAGAAGTCAATACTCAGTCTGGCTACAGTATTTCGCGCTGGAAAGACCCTCAAAATAACACAGTAATAGAGCTAGTCACTCTTAAAAATTTCGGCCATGGAATTGCCGTTAATCCAGATATTAAAAATGGCGGAGTAGAAAGTGACTTTCTACTCAAAGCACCAATAAGTAGTGTCACTGAGATAATTAAGCTTTGGGGGCTTTAATCAAGGTCTTCACATAACTTTTTGTTTTTAATATGTAATACCAGGTTTATTTTCAACACCTATAGACCAAAGCACATACTACTATAGTACCGATTCAATGCACTTGAAAATACTATAAAGTCAATATGTGAACAGTTTGTTGTAAACCAAAATAAGCAGTAAAAACCATTAATAATAAATATTACAACGGGGATCTGTATGAAACAGAATACTATTAAAATGAGTTGTATTGCCCTAGCAATTTCGTCTGCGTTAACCGCTTCGTTTGCCAATGCCGCAGATGCAGAAAATAGCAGCGCTGATAAGCCCGCAGTTTTAGAACGCATTGAAGTAACCGCACGTAAAACAGTTGAAAGTTTACAAAATGTGCCTGTTGCAGTGACGTCTGTCAGTGAAAAAGAGCTGTCAGAAAACGGCATCAGTGTGATGACTGAAGTGCAACAATTCTCTCCCAACACGACATTACAATCTAGCCGAGGCACTAACTCTACGCTAACCGCGTTTATTCGCGGCGTGGGCCAAGAAGATCCGCTATGGGGTTATGAGCCAGGTGTGGGGATATACATAGATGATGTCTACATTGCACGCCCACAAGGCGCGGTATTAGACATTCTTGATGTGCAACGCATTGAAGTGCTGCGCGGGCCACAAGGTACCTTATACGGCAAAAATACTATCGGTGGAGCGATTAAATACGTTACGAAGAAAATGACTGGTGACGGAGAGTTGAGCCTTAAAGGTACTGTCGGCACCTATGGCCAAAAGGATGTTAAAGTTGCAGGACAATTACCGCTTATCGATGACAAACTCTATGTTGGTTTTGCCTTTGCTAGCTTAAATCGCGATGGTTTTGGTGAATTTAAAACTTCTGCATTAGATGGTCAAGACACTGAAAACTATAATAAGGATGTTATGGCCGGTCGCTTAAGCGTTGAATATACGCCTACCGATGACCTGTTTATGCGTTTTACTTATGACAAAACTCAAGATGAATCAAATTCAAAGGGGGGCTACCGCCTACTGCCTAGTTTATTAACCGATGCCCCAGTGCCAGACAGTAAATATGATTCTTATACCAGTATGCCTACTTGGAATAAGGTCGAAACAGAAGGGTGGGGAGCAACAATTGAGTATAACCTCAATGAAAATTGGAGTGTAAAGTCTGTCACTGCTAAACGTGAAGGTTACTCACCAACAAACATCGACTTTGATAACACCAGTTTACGTATTTTTGATGTGCCCGCCATTTATGAAGATGAACAATTTAGCCAAGAGTTTCAAGCAAACTATGTTGGTGACAATCTTACGTTAGTCTCTGGCCTTTACTATTTTAAAGGTGATTCCTGTGGACTTTTCGATGCTATTTTAGAAGAAGCCTTTAAAGCATTCGGCGGCCTTACTCGTGAGATTAGTGGGTGTAATAATAGCGAAAGTTATGCCGCTTACGTGCAAGGTTCTTATGACTTTACTGAAAAATTATCGATGACATTAGGCGGTCGTTATACTCGAGAAACGAAAGACGCTACGGTTTATAACGGCGTTATATTTGACAGTATTTATCCTGAAACCGGTTGGTATCCTGGGTTTGTGCGTGATGAAGCGTTAATTGAAGCGCAAGTCCCTAAAGTGCTTGATGATGAAGAAACATGGTCTAAATTCAATCCTCGTGTGGGTTTAGAATATCAAGTTAACGACGACATGATGCTCTTTACCAGTTATTCACAGGGATTCAAATCGGGCACATTCAATCCTAGGGCGACCGGCGCTGAACCTGCTGTTGAACCTGAAACCGTCGACTCATATGAAGTGGGTATCAAGAGTGAGTGGAATGATAATCTTCGCGTCAATGCAACGCTATTTTATCTCAACCACAAAGACCGACAATTCGTCTCCGTGTTACCTGGTGAAGATAGTTCAGACCTAAATCAGCGTTTAGGTAACATAGGTAAGTCTACCGCCAGCGGACTGGAGCTTGAAGTTGAATATGCTGCAACAGATTCACTTAACTTGTTCGCCAATCTGGGCTTAATAGATGCTACGTTCGATGAAGTAATTTCTTATGATGAACTTGGCAACAAAATTGATATCAGTGACACTTACACTATTACTAATACGCCAGATACCACTGCAAACCTTGGTTTCAGCTATAATATTGAAGCTGATATTGGCAGCTTTATCATTAATGGTAATTACTATTACCGTGGTGATTATGACTTAGCGGTAGTGGATAACTTACTGAGTCAAGATGGATACGGGTTACTCAACTTTGGTGTCAATTGGTATAGTAATGACGGCCATTGGAATGCTGGATTGCATTGGAAAAACGTCACTGACGAGGAGTATTTAGTCGGTAACTACGCTTTTGTGACGCCGACAGGCAACGGAGATTTTACTCCAGGGCTTGGTGGGGATAATACTTTAATTGGCTATTATGGCGATCCAGAAACGATTTCGTTAACGGTTGGCTACCAGTTCTAAGCATTAATGAATCAATTGTCTATTAAAGGATAGCCGGCTCCCTATAGAACCGGTTATTCTTTTTTATAGAGAATGAAGTTTGCGCGATTTAAAAAATAATAAACAAAACCCGCGCAATTTTTTAGGAGCCGAGTATGTCTCAAATAAAAGTGGCAATTGCAGATGATCACCCGCTATTTCGTGCAGCCTTAACACAAGCGGTGCTTAAAAATTTCAATGATGCTGAAGTGTTAGAGGCGGAAAACTTCCAAGAGCTAATCAGCATAGTGGAACAGCATTCCGACATCGAAATTATCTTTATCGATTTGCACATGCCCGGAAACGATGGATTTACAGGATTAACCTTATTACAAAATCATTTCCCCGATATTGTCGTTATTATGGTGTCGTCTGACGATCAACCAGAAATCATTCGCAAAGCCATCAATTTTGGCGCCAGTGCTTTTATTCCCAAGTCTGCTAATTTAACCCAAATATCGACCGCCATAGCCACAGTGCTTGAAGGAGATATTTGGTTACCAGAACACACTAATATCACTGCCGATCAGCATACAGCTGCTGAGCATCAACGCTTAGCGAAACAACTCGCCCAGTTAACTCCTCAGCAATACACTGTGCTTGCTAATATTGCTAATGGTCGCTTAAACAAGCAAATAGCCTATGACTTAAACATTAAAGAAACCACGGTTAAAAAGCATGTCTCGGCTATTTTGCTAAAGCTTGAGGTGTACAACCGCACTCAGGCAGGACTGGTGTTCCAACAACTCATGATAACGTCCAGCGAAAACCAGCAGCTAAATGCTTAATATCATGCTGATATTGTCAAATACCAACATAAAAAAACGCCTCAATTTGAGGCGTTTTTTAGCTAAGCGGCATCTACAATGACAGGATCTAATCAACCGACTTTAAACATGTCGTGAGCATTATGCTGTCGATACAATTTCATCAATACAATGTCATCAAGTCTATGTCATCAATTCTATGTCATCAATCTAAGGCATAAGTTGTTTAATAATCCGTTTTAAGGCAATCGCCTTAAGCGGTTTGCGTACAAAACTAAATTGAGCGCTGCTAGTATGTTGTCTAACTGCTTCTGAAGGGTCTGCAGAGCAAATAACACAGGTGGTTTGCTTGTTAATGCTATCGGTATGCTGAGCTAATAAGTACTGCACCAAATCAACGCCATTTTTATCATCTTCTAAGTGATAATCTGCAATAATTAATTTTGGCTGTGGATTATCGGCCAGCTGCTGTATTGCACTGGGTTGATCTTTAGCGGTAATCACATGGCATCCCCAGCCACTGAGTAATGAAGAAATCGCTTTCAACATAAGGTCATCATTGTCGATAACCAGTACAGTCATATTTAGGTTGTCGCGACTGATCTCCTCTTCGGCAATGTCTAATAAATGCACCGGCTTTTTCTGCTGCGATACTCGCGGTATTTCAACGCTAAAGCAAGTCCCTTTTCCCACTTCTGAATGCAGTGATATTTTAACATTGAGTAATTTGGCGATACGGTCACATATCGCCAAACCTAGGCCTAATCCCGGCATTTCACGAGTCAGCTCTAAGCGTTCAAACTCACAAAAAATGGCTTGGCGCTTATCAACAGGGATCCCCGGACCATTGTCCCAAACTTGTATTAACAAGGCGTTCTCAGTCCGCCGCACACCTAATAACACCTTAGGCACAAACTCGCTGTGCTTACGGATATTTTTTGTTTTATGGTGTGGTTTAGCATCATCTGGCATGACTTGATGATGCGTTTTACCTGAAGGTGAATAATGAAATGCATTCGACAAAAAGTTCTGAATAATACGCCGTAATAGCCTTTGATCGCTGTGTACAAAGCAGGAAGAGACTTGATAGTTAAAATCTATACCTTGTTGCACCGATAATGCTTTAAATTCATTAACCAGTGTGGACAGTAAATCATCAATGGCAAATTGGCTTTTTTCGGTTTTTAACGAATTACTGTCTAAGCGTGAAATCTCAACTAGATCCGATAGCAAACTTTCAACTACGTTTAGAGAATCTTCAATATTAGTTGCTAAATCATGCAGTTCAGTCGACTTAACTCTTTGTTTTAACATCTCAGTAAACAAGGTTAATGCGTTAAAAGGTTGCATTAAATCGTGGCTTGCTGCGGCTAAAAAGCGGGTTTTACTGCTATTGGCCGCTTCGGCTTCTGCTTTGGCTTTTTCCAGTTCCTTGGTGCGGCTTTCTACCCGTTTTTCTAATGTTTCATTCGCCAGCTGTAAGGCTTTTTCTGCTTCAATATGCGCGGTAATATCCGTGAAAGTACTCACAAATCCACCGCCAGGCATGGCTTGACCGCGAATTTCTAATACTTTTCCATCGAGCATAGTTCGCTGGAAATGATGCGGGCTACCCCCGCGCATATGCTCTAAGCGCTTTTCGATGAGTTCCTGGGCTTCGTTACCCACGATAATGCCTCTGTCGATGTTAAATCGAATCAGCTGTTCAACATGAAGCCCCGCTTTGACAAAGTGTTTAGGGTAATTAAGCAGTTCAATATAGCGTTGATTCCATGCAACTAAGCGCATATCAGCATCGACAACGCTAATGCCTTGCTCAATATTTTCAACGCCAGATTGCAGTAGTTCACGGTTAAACTCAAATATTTGGCTGGCTTCATCGACAATGCTCACCACATCTTCTAAGGGAACATGTTGGGTGCGAGATGCGGCGCTCATTACCATGCGTGTTGAGGCAGAACCGAGCACCCCAGACAGTTTCAAACGCGTGTAATCAACTAGCTGTTGCTGTTGATCTTTACCAGCGAGTTTTTTGGATTCGGCGAGCAGGGCATCAGCTTCATCTTTATTAATAAACCGATTTAACAAACTGGCTAAATCATCTACAGACAAGTGACGCTCTGACTGAACGGGTTTTCGATTAACAAATAAATCGGCTTGCAGCACCTCGCCAATGCTTTGCTCTTTAACCAGTGAAATGATCACAAAGCAGCCGATGTTAGCCGCTAAACTGTAAAACACCCCGTGGCTGATGTTGTCTAAATCCGTTAAGCCAAACAATGCTGTTGGTGTTAACCAAGTGATACCAAATAAGCCAAGGTTAACCCATTGAGCATCAGGGAACGTAACTGGCAAGAGTAGGGTATAGAGCCAAACAATACTGCCCATAATTAACCCCACAAATGCGCCTTGAGTGGTTGCATTGCGCCAATACAAGGCGCCAACTGCGGCTGGTGCAAACTGCGATAACAATACAAACGATAGTAAGCCGATACTGGCTAAATGATTTTGCTGATTAATAAAACGTTCAAATGCAAAGGCTGATAGCAAGATGACTGCGATAGATATGCGCCTTAAATTTAATAACATTCCCGCCAGTTGTGGGGTTTTTTGCTGGGAATTAAACTTCGGTAGACGTAATAATAATGGCGTGAGGATTTCTGTCGAAATCATGGTGCTTAGCACAATAGCGGCCACAATAACCATTGCCGTTGCGGCGGCAAGTCCACCGATATACACCAATATGCCTAACCAAGCTTGCTGATAAAATAGCGGCAGTGTGAGTACATAGGTATCGGCGCCCACGCTACCACCGGGGAAGCTAAGCTGCCCAGCCAAGGCGATAGGTAATACAAAAATATTGATCAGTAACAGATATAGCGGCACCATCCAACGAGCGGATTTAAGCTCCTGGTGATGATTATTTTCTATCATCATCATGTGGAATTCTTGCGGCAATGCATAGATAGTAATCGCGCCTAAAATCACCTGAGAAATAACAAGGTAAGTAGAGTCTGCATGGGTGGTTTCAGTAATATTTTGGCTTTGGCTGAGTAGGTCGCTAAAGCCATCGAAAACATAAAACGTGGCAAATATACCGACAGCGGTAAGGGCAAACAATTTCACGATAGAGCTAAACGCGATCGCCAGAACTAAGCCTTGGTTATGTTTACTGGCCGATAATTGACGTGTGCCGAATAAAATACTGAAAATAATTAATACGATAGTGACCACAAATGCGGTACTAATGCCCGACTGGAATGTGCCTGTCAGTAAGTCGAAACTGGTACTGATAGCCCTTAACTGCAAGGCGATATAAGGAATCGTTCCTAGCAGTGACACTATGGCTACGCTGGCAGCAATTTTAGGTGAACGGTCAAAACGGCAAGCAATAAAGTCAGCAATTGAGGTCAGGTTTTGGCTTTTAATTATTTGCAAAGTGCGCATTAACATTGGCCAAGCAAGCACTAAACAAATGATCGAACCAATGTAAATGGGAGCAAGCCAAGCCCCTGTCGTTGCTGCTTGACCCACAGTGCCATAAAATGCCCATGAGGTGCAGCACACGCCTAAGGATAGGCTATAGACCCATGGCTTCTGGCTTAACTTTTTTATGGCGCGATTTTGTCCCCACTGCGCCACCACAAAAAGCATTGCAAGATAAGCAATCGAAATGGAACTGATCAACCAAGTGTCAATAGATAACCAAGCCTGCAAGTGATTCCCCAATCATTTTTTCTTATATGTTAGCGAAACTACACTAGACGTCCTGTTTGATAAAGATTTTTAATATCGCGGTGAACTAAGGTAGTACTTATTTATCCATACCCATCAGATAACATGATTAACCTACATTTGTGTCATTGAAGGTTTACATTACGCCTATGAAAATAACCCATAGATATTTGGTCGAAGGTCTGGTTTTTACGAGTTATGTTCTCTTTGCCATGGCATGGGTTGGCGGCACCGCGAGTATGGGCAGCATCATGGCATCGATGCACATAGATAGTTTAGCTTCAGCAAGTTTTATCAGTGGTGCCGTCACTTTGGCTAAAATAGTCGGCACCTTTAGCGCCGCTTATGTGGCAGTAAAGTTTGGTATAAAGTATGCCTTTTTACTCGCGGCGCTATTAATTGTCGTCGGTATAGTGACTCCTTTTGCGACCAATTATGAATTACTGCTGGTGAGCCGCTTTTTGATGGGCTTAGGCGGAGCCTTTATGATTGTGTACTTTAACCCCATTGTGATGCTGTGGTTTGCACCAGAAGATCGCCCAGTCATTAATGGTCTAAATGCGGTGGCATTTAACGTCGGCACAGCGATTATTTTATGGGGCATGACAGGTATTAACGCTATTACGGGCAGTTGGCAAAGCAGTTTAGTGTTATTTTCTGCCGCTAGCCTGATATTAGCCATACTCTGGTTACTGGTTAAGTTTGATACTCCAGCAGCCACTGTTCATGCAGCAGGTGCAGAGCCCGCAATATACGGTTACCTTGAGGGATTAAAAGATCAATTTAATTGGGCTTATGCGTTTACTTATTCAGGATTATTGTCGTTTTACATCTGCTTATTTACTTTCTATCCTCAAGCGGGAATAAGTCAAAGCAAATGGGTGATTGGTTTTGGGATTGTCGGCACGATTGCGGGGATGCTTTATAGTCGCAAAAATCCGTTACGCCTGCCGATTATTCGCTGGAGTGGCTTGATTATTGTTATCACCGTTTTGGGTTTATCCTTTAGTACTCAGCCTTGGTTACAGGTTTTATGTGCCATAGTCTTGGGCTTTTTTATCTTTTTCCCCGTGACAGCTTTAGTGTCCATCCCTCACGAACTGCCTATGATGACCGGCCAAAAAATCACCGTGGTGTTTAGCCTATTTTGGTCAATCAGTTATCTGGTTTCTACTATCGTGTTGTGGGTATTTGGTAAGCTGGTTGATTTAAGCGATGGCAGTTATTTTGGCTCATTTGTGATGATTACCATACTCAGCGGCACTGTGTTTGTGGGCAGTTATTTTCTACCAGAAACAGGCAAACCAAAGGAGTTAATCTAATGCGAGGAACCGTTTCCCCTAAGCTGACTGATTTTCTAGCGTTAGCTAACAGCAATATTGCCTTGGCTAAACAAAATAATGTCCAATTTACCCCAGCGATATTACGCGAAAATCTCAATAAACTTGGCGCACTAATGAGTGACTCTCCCTCAGTGAGCTATATTGCCGACAAGGCGTTTACGTTAACCGACCGAGCTATTCCAGTCAGAGTGTATAGCCCTGCACCAGAGCAGCCTTTGCCTGTGTTGGTGCACTTTCATGGTGGCGGTCATATGTGTGGCAGTGTGGCGCTGTACGATCCGATTTGCCGTCATCTAGCCAGTATTGTGCAGTGCGTGGTGATATCGGTTGAATACCGACTCGCGCCTGAATTCCCATACCCTGCAGGGCTTGATGACTGTGAATATGCACTGATCCATTATGCCGAGTTACTCGATGATGTTAACCATCAAGACTCAGTCACCATTATTGGTGACAGTGCTGGTGGTGCTATTTGCACTAGCTTAAGCATGAAAAGTCTAAAAGATAAACAGATTAAGATAGACCAACAAATTTTGATCTATCCCAGCGTCGATTACACATTAAGCAGCCCATCACTTGATAGTAATGGCACCGGCTTCTTACTCGAAACGCCTCGTATAAAGTGGTATTTTGAGCAGTATTTTCAACTGTCCGAATCATTGTCAAAGCAACAGATCGAGCAAGTTAAACAGGCTTCACCTTTGCTTGGTCCCATTAACGCTTACTTACCGAAAACACTGATTTTTACCGCAGGTTGCGATCCGCTTAGGGATGAGGGCATAGCGTATGCTAATGCGTTAACTACTGCGGGTGTGGAGGTTGGGCACCATGCGTTCGACGGCATGATCCATGCCTATATGTTGCTGCACGACTTAGTCAAAGAGGAATGTATGGCAACCTATCAACACATAGCTGCGTTTATGGCCAAGGCCTAATTGATCTCATATTAGTCTGTTAACTGCACCATTATCTTGGCTAGTGGCTCAGTTGGCCAAGTCTTCTCTGCTAATAAAAACAACCCGCATTCACAGACAGTGAATGCGGGTTGACGTGATTATATAAGGCTAAACCGAATGCTAATAGTTAAAGCTAAGGTTAGTTAAGCTTATTGCGCCGTCCAGGCACCGTCCATCGGCAGCGCAGATCCTGTAATGCCTCTTGCTGCACCACCACAAAGAAATAAAACAAACTCGCCAATTTGTCTAGGAGCTAACATTTCTGGTAATGGCTGTTTTGAGGTTACCAGTTGGTATTTAGCCTCGTCATAACTCAAGCTTTTATCGTTTGCAATGCTGTCAATTTGTTTACCGATAAGCGGGGTATCAACCCAACCAGGGCAAATTGCATTAACGGTAATACCTTGTTCGGCACATTCAATCGCGACCACTTTTGTTAAGCCCACAATCCCATGCTTTGCCGCGCAATAAGCCACTTTATTTGCTGAGGCGACTAAACCATGCACTGAGGCAATATTGATGATCCGGCCCCAGCCTTTTTCAGCCATAGCAGGGATAACTTGTTGAATAGTATGAAAAGCAGCAGACAAGTTAATCGCAATGATGTCATTCCACTTTTCTATCGGAAAATGAGCCACATCTTGTGTATGCTGAATGCCGGCGTTGTTCACTAAAATATCAATACTGCCTAGGGCATTAACCGCATTGTCGATAAACTCATGTATGCAGTTAGCCTCTCTTAAGTCAGCATTGCTAAAAAAGGTGTTGATTTGGTATTGTGCCCGAAACTCAGCAGCTAAAGTTTGCCCTTCATCATGATCCATCAGGCCATGCAATACGATATGGCAACCTTGCTCAGCCAGCACATGTGCAGTCGCTAGACCAATACCGCTAGTTGAGCCAGTAATAAGCGCCACTTTGCCTTGTAGTCCTGTTTGTAACGTCGACATAATATCGGTTTCCTCAATTCAATAGCGGCAATGACAGCATATGTGATCGCCCATAGTGTAATGTTTCATAGCAAAGTGATGTCAACGACATGGTTTCACTACAATCCGAGTCAGTACTCTCAGAATAAAGCAATTACAGCACTATTTATTTGGCACCTTAGTACCATAGGGAAACGTCATTTATTACAGATGGTGGGTTAATCGTGTTGATGACAGTTTGCTTATTGACAGCAGAAGTTGTTGAACACTGGCCATGAGCAAGAGGCTAACCGACTCCTTAATGAGTCCGCTAGCAACTCATTTACCAACTAATCTGTTGCCCTTGCCAATCCAAGTAACTGGCTTCACCGTCTGGCTCAATATTGGCCATAATGTGATACAACTGGCTGGCGACAAACTCTGGGGTAAATAATTTACCTTGAGGTACATTGGCTTGAAAAGGTTTTGATAATGGTGTGTCAGTGGTGCCTGGATGAAACGCAATTAACTTAACTCGCTTAAGTCGTCTTGCATATTCTACGGCTGTGGTTTTAATCAGCATGTTTAACGCCGCTTTTGAGGCGCGATAACCATACCAGCCACCCAAACGATTGTCAGAAATACTGCCGACCCGAGCACTCAATATACTGATCACACACTTATTGTCAGCGTCTACCTTATGACGGGCTTGCGATAATAGCGGCGTCAATGCACTCAGCCACAGCATGGGCACAATGCTGTTGGCATAAAATAATTGCTCTAGGGCATTAGCATTAATATCTTCAATGCGTTTTTCTGGCATCAAGCTAGGTTGTTGAGCCTGAATTTGCACGTCAGCTGTTTGTGAATGCAAAATACCATTACACATCACAATGCGACTGATTTTGCCTGCGACCTTGCCGATACTGTTAACACAATCAATAATCGATGCTTGCTGGTAATTACAATAAAAATGCTGGTGGGTAATCTTGTTACTTAGATTGGCTAATGTCAGCTCGGATTGCCTGCTAACAGTAATAACATTTAAGGCTAAATCATCAGTTTGTTCTGCCTTGTCAGCAAGCCCCTTCAAAGCAGCAGCAATGGCATGGTCGATAAAGGCTTGGGCGATAGCCGATGATGCCCCAATAACTACCAAGGTCTGTGTTGAAGTTGACTCACTCATAGCTAATCTCATACCTTATTTTTCATAAATGAAGCGCTTATTTAACCTTACAATTGCCATTATCACAGCGCTTTTGGCCGGTGAGTAAATAAGATATCCGGTAGCGATTGCGGGCAAAAGCTAAATAAGCAATATCGGCAAGCGGTTTTATCAATGGCAAGCGCAACAGTTTTATCCAACCATGTTTACCGGTTAGGCCCCATGCTTTGGCCGTAACATCTAAACCATAAAGCCAGCTGCCATCAGCCTGCAATCCGTGTAATACGGTATTAGCATGTGCCACGTCTAAATCAGGAAAACGATCATTAATATCATCGGCATTAATATCTTCAAGCTTGATGCGATCTAAGCTATCGTAACGCTTCAACTGCTTCATTTCATTGAGGCAAAGCGGGCAAGTGCCATCGTAAAAAACCGTCAGTTCCATCATTAACCTCGTTTGAACTAAAGTGTATATAAATCATTGTACGCACAATAGGCCCAGCTAGTTTACCTTTATGTTCTCACCTTAATGCAACAGGCGGTTCAACCGATCAAAATCAATATTTATGATCTTTTTATTGCACCCTCGCGTATCTATTCAAAACAATTCACAAGGGCTAAATAATGCCATTAAGCCAAGCCATTATTAAGGTCACCAATTTACGTTTACGCACTTTTATTGGTTTTAACCAAGACGAGCGCGAAAAACAGCAAGATGTGGTGATCAACATTGAGATCCATTACCCAGCCGATCGATCGTTTCAAACCGACGACGTTGCCGATGCGCTAAACTACAAAATCATCACCAAAAAAGTGATTCAGCATGTAGAAGAAGGGCGTTTCTTGTTACTGGAAAAATTGGTTGCTGACGTGTTAGATATTTGCCGTGAACACCCAACTGTTACTTTAGCTCGGGTCACTATTGATAAGCCGCATGCATTGCGATTCGCAGATTCTGTATCGTTATCTTTAGAGTATCAAGCATAACCCAATATTAAGGATGTTATTATGACGACCATTAATGACATAACCCGTGCAGAGTTGTCTGCAGAAGCATTAAAAGTACAACAAGCGTTAGTTGCTCACGGACTGGAAACCCCTTTGGTACCGAGTGACATGACTAGCGAGCAAAAGTATCAGCGTATTAAAGGTTTAATGACTGAGGTTGTGTCTACTTTAGGGCTCGATTTAACCGACGACAGTTTGGCGGAAACGCCGCATCGCATTGCTAAAATGTACGTCAACGAGATTTTTTCAGGTCTTGATTATGCTAACTTCCCTAAAATCACCCAAATTGATAATAAAATGGGTGTTGAAGAGATGGTTAAGATCAGTAACATCAGTGTGGTCAGTACCTGTGAGCATCACTTTATTACTATCGACGGGCTTGCCAAGGTGGCCTATATCCCCAAAGACAACATTATCGGTCTATCGAAAATTAACCGTATCGTGCGTTTTTTTGCGCAGCGTCCTCAAGTTCAAGAGCGCTTAACTCAGCAAATTTTAGTGGCTTTGCAAACCTTGCTTGCCACCGAAGATGTCGCCGTGAGCATTAATGCCACCCATTATTGCGTAAAATCTCGTGGCATCATGGATACCTCATCAAGCACTCAAACCACTGCACTTGGTGGCTGCTTTAAAGCCAACCCAGCTAGCCGCGCTGAATTTTTAGCTTAGTAAACCGCGGTATCATCATGATTGAATGACTCCCATTAGCGGAGTCATTTTTTTATAATTTAACCGACTATCTTTTGTCATTATTAGTCGGTAGGGTAAATGTTTCATTATCCATTACTTTGAGATAACCATCTAATTTTGCTTATGATAAAGTCACACGTTATCAGAGCGACAACCAATAAAGGCAACATTATGGAACGAACAATACTGATCACTGGCGTAGGTAAGCGTATTGGCTATGCACTGGCTAAGTATTATTTGGCTCAAGGTCATCATGTTATTGGCACTTATCGCACTCACTACGACAGTATTGAACAGTTGGGTAAGTTAGGCGCGAGTTTACATTCATGCGATTTAACCGATGCAGGCGCCATTGATGGCTTAATTAGCCACATCAATCAGCATCACGATCGCCTCGATACCATTATTCATAATGCATCCGACTGGTTGCCCGACAACAGTGGTTTAAGCCCGAGTGACACCATGGCGAGAATGATGCAAATTCACGTCACTGCGCCTTATCAAATCAACCTTGCTTTAGCGCCATTGCTTATTAGCGCGGCTAAAATCAATCACGACAGTATTGGTGCCAGTAACATTATTCATATTACCGATTATGTTGCCGAAAAGGGCAGTAAAAAGCACATTGCTTATGCTGCCAGTAAAGCTGCACTGCATAATATGACACTGTCATTTGCCAGCTTGTTAGCACCGCACGTTAAAGTGAACTCTATTGCCCCAGCGATGATCTTATTTAACGACCATGACGATGATGCTTATAAAGTAAAAGCGTTAGCCAAAGCGATTTTGCCAAAAGAAGCGGGTAATGATGAAATCATCGCCTTAATCGATTATTTGCATGCGAGTCATTATGTTACGGGTCGCAGTTATGCGGTTGATGGCGGCAGACAATTAAAATAGCCAGTCAACAGCATCATTAAAAAGTGTGAAGCGATAATTTAATATAGACTTCTAGATGGCTAATTGCTAGTGTGGATATCAGTGCAATATCACACAGCCTATTACCTGAAGGAAGTTACTATGACTGCAGCAAACATGAAACTGGAATCACTGGCATTACATTATGGTTACGAGTCAGAAGCAACCACTAAAGCTGCTGCAGTGCCGATTTACCAAACCACCTCGTACACCTTTGACGATACCCAACACGGGGCGGATCTATTCGACTTAAAAGTCGCCGGTAATATTTACACCCGTATAATGAACCCCACAACCAGTGTACTGGAACAGCGCTTAGCGGCGATAGAAGGCGGCATTGGTGCACTGGCTGTAGCTTCTGGCATGGCGGCCATTACTTATGCTATTCAAGCGTTAACTCAAGTAGGCGACAATATTGTCAGTACTAGCCAATTGTATGGCGGTACTTATAACTTATTTGCGCATACATTACCGCGCCAAGGCGTTGAAGTGCGTATGGCAGCCTTTGATGATTTCGATGGCCTCGATGCGTTAATTGATGACAACACTAAAGCATTATTTTGTGAATCAATTGGTAACCCTGCCGGCAATATTGTCGATTTACAGCGTTTGGCCGATATTGCTCACAAACATGGGGTGCCGTTAATTGTCGATAATACTGTGGCCACGCCAGTGTTGTGCCGCGCATTTGATCATGGCGCCGACATTGTCATTCACTCATTAACTAAATACATTGGCGGCCACGGCACCACTATTGGTGGGGTAATTATCGACTCGGGTAAATTTGATTGGGTCGCCAATAAAAAACGCTTTGCGATACTTAATCAGCCTGATCCGTCTTATCACGGCGTAGTTTATACCGACGCCTTTGGCCCCGCGGCATTTATTGGTCGCTGTCGAGTTGTGCCACTGCGCAATACTGGCGCAGCATTGTCGCCACACAGTTCATTTTTATTACTACAAGGTTTAGAAACCCTAAGTTTACGCATGGAACGTCACTGCAGTAATGCGCTCACACTAGCGGAATACTTGCAGCAACACCCAAGCATTAGTTGGGTAAACTATGCCGCATTACCTGACAGCCCACACCATGCAACTTGCCAAAAAATCACTGGCGGTAAAGCCTCTGGTATCATTAGTTTTGGCATTAAAGCCGCCAATGCTGAAGCGGGTAAAGTGGCTGGTGGTAAGTTTATTGATGCATTGCAAATGGTGCTTCGTTTGGTCAATATCGGTGACGCTAAATCGCTGGCTTGTCACCCAGCCAGTACCACTCATCGCCAACTGAGCGGCGCAGAGTTAGCTAAAGCTGGTGTATCAGAAGACTTAGTGCGGATATCTGTGGGTATTGAGCACATAGACGACATCATCGCCGATGTTAGCCAAGCATTAGAGAAAGCAATTGTGTAAGCCTATTTTTACCTAAGCAATATAATGAAAAAAGCCCCATCAATAGCGTTTATTGATGGGGCTTTTTCTATTCTGTTATGTTTAATTCCTACCTTCTACAAAGTCTAGTTGGTATATAAGAGGAACCTGCAGTATCAAGGTGTCTGCGTCCAAAGTGTCCGAAATAGCATGATGAAAATGCCGTAGTGACATCATGGCCTTTATCAAACATGCCTGTGTTTTAAGGCATGTAAACTTCTGTTTTGCAGATATGTAACAGGCTCGGGGGCATGGTCGTTTTTTGACATCCATGTCATCACGACATTCGTCAGTCTATTCACATCAGATGTACCATCTGAGTCGTTAGGTGATTTTTATTATGCTATGAGGACTAACATTTTGCCGGAGCTGGCGGGGAGATCTAAGAGGGGAAGCAGTTTTCCCCTCCTTGGTCTGGTGTGGGCGAAGCGCCACAACCTTAATAGTATTAAGCTATTTTAAATAGCTAATCGTCTCGTTGGGGTAATAATCACTGGTAAAGGCATATCCCAAAACTCGGTAGGAACTTGGCTCACTTGCTGACAATCGTGGGCAAAGCCTACTGCTAACGGCTTGTTATCGACCACTTGTGCCAAAGTGCGGTCGTAATATCCGCCGCCCATGCCCATACGGTTACCGTGCTCATCAAATGCCACCAAAGGGGTGATGATCATATCGAGTTTATCGACAGTAATAACATGCTGCACATTCAATTGTGGTTCTTTAATAGCGTATTGATTTTCAAGCATCACAGAATCGCGATCATAACGAATAAACAGTAGGTTGCCTTTACTGAACGGATGAAGCCGGGGCAAATACAGGTTAATGTCGAGATCCCATAATGCTTCAATCAGCTTTTGAGTCGCTAATTCACCGTCTTGGGTAAAATACAGGGCCACATGCTTAGCCGACTGAGCTTGAATTTCAGCAAGCATGTGGCGGCTAGCAATTAAGGCTAATTGGCTTTGTTCTTCAGGACTAAGGCTATTTCGCTCTTGGCGAACATGGCGGCGAATATTGTCGCGGCTCATGTCTGTGCTATCGAACAGCGGTTCTTGAAACTCAGAAGGGGTGGCAAAGTAGCTAATACGTGCCGAAGATGTTGACGTAACCGGACGATTTTCTGTGTTAGTCATAAAACGAGTGATGGTCATAAAATTAGAATGCTCCCCAAAATACCGCTGCCGGCGTAGCCCTTGAACCGTAGGTTCAAGGCGGGTAAATGTTCATTTCCTAAGGCTTCTCGGTACGAGCCGAGCATGCACAATGTCAACAAAAGCATTCACCCTGGGTTTGTAATTATCGGCACAGGGACTTAGCCAACTGGCGAATATCTCAGGGAGCAAAACTGGTTGAATCAAGCTTTGCTTCATTCTTAAATCTTAGTCTAGCCTTCCTAGCGGCTTCGTTCAACCAACGATGTTTCCAAGGTTGATTGCAATAACGAAATACGCTCATCCATTTGCGCCATGTACTGCTTATTCTTTTGCTTTTCTTCGTACAGTTCATTACCAATGTTTAATGCTGCCATAATGGCCAGCTCTTCACGGCTCAAATTGTTAGTACGAGATTTTAAGGTTGTCAGTTGGTTTTCAACTTCTCTGGCTACCGTGCGCAAGGCATCTTCGCGTCCTTTTGGACATGCGATAGAGTAGGTGCGCCCTAATAGGGTGATATCAACAGCACTGTTACTCATAATGTCGCCACAGATCCTTAGTTAAACTCAAGCATGTGGCGAACTATATAGGGCTGAATTTAAAAGAGCAAGGCAACAACGCGCCTTTTTAGCTATTTGCTGGTTGTCTGAACAAATACACTCATTGTCAATTATTATAGTCACTTTATGGCTCACAAATTTAACCACATTACACACTAGCATTTGGAGCATCATCCTAACTCTGCTAGCATTGATGCAGATATAGCGCTATTAGGAATTAACCATGGCAACCCCACCTTCATTATGTATTGAAAAACTAAAACAGGCCCTAGATTACGCAGAAGTTGGCCAGCATCCAGTAGAAGTGCATGGCGCACTGGTTGGGCTTATTTGTGGTGGCGTTAAACAAGAAAATTTAGCCTGGTTAACACCGTTAGTTGAGTTAATGAACGATGGGCAACCGTTAGAGCCTAATTTACAACTGCTGATCAGCGAATTGTATCAAGATACGGTTAATCGTTTAGTGGATTTCGAATTTGGTTTTACCCTTTTATTGCCAGAAGAAGAAGCGTCATTAAGCGATCGCGTCGAAGCGTTAGCCCTGTGGACTCAAAGCTTTTTAACCGGCATTGCCATTATTCAACCACAGCTAGCCAAAGCATCGCCAGATGTACGTGAAGTGATTAAAGATCTGGCCGATATTGCTCAAGTAGAATTTGATGTTGGTGATGACGAAGAGTCAGAAGTTGCTTACTTTGAGCTACAAGAGTTTGTCAGAATGTCAGCTATTTTATGCTACTCAGAGTTTGGCTTAGACATGCCATTGAATGACACCGATGAGTCTTCAACTTTCCACTAACATTTTTGGTATAGGCAGCAACGCAGCGTATGACCACAGCACACACCATCACAGCACAGCTTAATGTTGATATTGCCATTGTCGGTGGCGCCATGGCCGGAGCCACGTTAGCCCTCGGGCTAGCTAAGTTATCTGCCACCTTGTCGCGTCCGCTGCGCATCGCCTTAATCGAAGCCCACCTAGCGAGCAATAATCACCCAGGTTTTGATGCTCGCTCTATTGCCATTGCGCACGGTTCTATTTTCGAACTGACTCGTTTAGGTATTTGGCCCAAGTTGCAGCATCTAGGCACGGCGATCGAAAATATTCATGTTTCTGATCGCGGCCACTTTGGTATGACCGAACTTAACGCTAAACCGCTTGGCTTAGGAGCATTAGGGCAGGTGGTTGAGTTAGCCCAAGTGGGCAAAGTGTTGTTTGAGCAATTGGCTAAATCATCTGTTGAGGTGTTTTGTCCGGCTACCGTGACTGAGTTGCAGACTCAAACCAATGGTCACTTATTAACTTTAGATAACGGTACGCAATTGCATTGCCAGTTATTAGTTGCTGCCGATGGTGCTAATTCCGTGGTGCGTCAACATCTTGGCCAACCCACAGAACAAATCAATTTCGATCAAACGGCCATTGTCGCCAATGTGAGTACTGACCAGCCGCACCAGCATTGGGCTTACGAACGCTTTACCCAAACAGGACCATTAGCTCTGCTGCCTATGAGTTCAGTACCCATGACCGCTGCGGCGCATACTGCCGTGTCAGCCAGCGCTGCTCAGTCGCGTTTTTCCGTAGTGTGGGCATTACCGCCCGCTCAAGCAGAGCAACTAAAATATGCCGACAAAGCCGAGTTTTTAGCCGCATTACAACAAGCCTTTGGCCATCGCGTTGGTCGCTTCGTTGATGTTGGTCAGCGCAGCAGTTATCCACTGACGTTATCGTACATGCCAAGACCGATTTACCATCGCTGCATCTTTATTGGTAATGCGGCGCAAACCCTACACCCGATTGCCGGACAAGGTTTTAATCTTGGCCTGCGTGATGTAGTGGGCTTACTGGATGTACTGAAACAGGCTTTCAGTTCGTATCAATTAGCTAATCCCTCAACTGAGGTCGATGTCGGCAGTAATGCTATCTTGCATCAGTATTTAGCCGCACGCCAAGCGGATCGCGACAGCACGCTGAGTAATATCGAATTTTTAGTTCGTGGCTTTTCCAACCAATATTGGCCGATGGTAGCGGGTCGCAATCTCGGTTTACGCCTATTGTCTTGGCTACCACCGTTAAAACGTCCCATCGCACAAACCGCAATGGGCTGGCGTTAACTCATTTTAAGGTAAGGATTGAGCATGTTTTCTACTCAAACATATGATGTTGCCATTGTTGGTGGTGGTATGGTCGGGCTGGCAACGGCAATTGGGTTAGCGAATGCCGACCTTAATGTGGTGGTCATTGATGCTGGCGAAACCCAAGCCGTGAGTGGCGAGCCCAAATTGCGTGTTAGTGCCATTAACAAAGCCAGCCAACAATTGCTCGAAAATCTCGGAGCGTGGCAATACCTTGATGACAGCCGTGTTAGCCCTTACCAAAAAATGTCGGTATGGGACAAAGACGGTCTAGGCAAAATTGAATTTGACGCTCACAGTATTAGCGAAGCCTATTTAGGTTCAATTATCGAAAATGATGCCATTAGCTATGCACTGGCTAAGCGCGCCAGCGAAATCAGCAATTTAACTCATTTACAAGGTCAACGCCTTGAACGCATTGCCTTTGGCGAACGTGAAGCCTGGCTAACCCTAGCCGGCGGCGACAACATCAGCGCCGCAGTGGTTGTAGCAGCCGACGGAGCCAATTCTTGGGTGCGTGAACAATGCAATATTCCGCTGACATTCTGGGACTACGGCCACCATGCCATAGTTGCTACTGTACGCACTGAGTTAGCCCACGATGCGACCGCCAGACAAGCCTTTTTACCCGGTGGTCCGCTAGCCATGTTGCCCTTGTATGACGATAATTTATGTTCCATCGTCTGGTCGGTATCGCCCGATCAAGCTGAGCAATTATTAGCATTAGACGATATCGAATTTGGCAAAACGTTAACCGCTGCACTCGATGGTCGTTTAGGCCTGTGTCAGGTGATTAGCGAGCGACAATCATTCCCATTACGTATGCGTTATGCGCGCCACTTTGCCCGCCATCGATTAGTGCTGGCTGGTGATGCTGCCCATACCATTCACCCGCTTGCTGGCCAAGGGGTTAACCTCGGCTTTTTAGACGCCGCCAGTATTATCGACACCTTTAGCCAATTGCACGAACAAGGCAAAGATTTAGGCGAATACAGTCATTTGCGCGCCCTTGAACGTTGGCGTAAAGCTGAAACCATGGAGATGATTGCTACCATGGAAGGCTTTAAAAGATTGTTCGCCGGCAGCAATCCGCTTAAAAAAGCCATGCGCGACATAGGTCTAACCCTAGTTGATAATGTCGCTGGGCTGAAAACAGTGTTCATCAAACAGGCTATGGGTAACAAAATGACATTACCTAAACTTTGTCGTGAGCCAATTTCATCGTAGCGAATATAGAAACTTGTTTAATATCAGTCTATACAGCTAAGTCGGCGTTTTTATTGTAAAAAATTATGTAAATAAATTACAACAATAGATTAGCTAAACTAATGCGACGGGACTCGGATTAGAAAAATTTTTTGTATACAAAGTAGGTCTGCGGAGTATAATTTTGGCCGCATTTTATCAAAAACCTACATAAGAAAGGCCTCAAAAAAAGGGATAATAATGGCTAGCAAAACCGTACTTTTTAACAAGCATTTAGAATCTAAAGCCAAAATGGTTGATTTCCACGGTTGGGACATGCCGATTAATTACGGCTCTCAAATCGAAGAACACCACGCAGTTCGTCAAGATGCAGGCATGTTCGACGTGTCTCACATGACGGTAGTTGACGTTACCGGCAGCGATGCTTGTGCATTTTTACGTAAGTTACTTGCTAACGATGTCGCCAAGCTTACCGTACCAGGTAAAGCCCTTTACGGCGGAATGCTAGACGAAACCGCTGGCATCATCGACGACCTTATCACCTACTACTTAACCGACACTCATTACCGTGTCGTGGTTAACTCCGCAACCCGCGACAAAGACATGGCTTGGATCAACAAGCAAGCTGCAGCATTTGATGTGGTGGTGACTGAACGTCCAGAGCTTGCGATGATTGCCGTGCAAGGCCCTAATGCTAAAGCCAAAGCGGCTAGCGTATTTTCTGCTGAGCAAAATGCTGCCGTTGAAGGCATGAAGCCATTCTTTGGTGTGCAATCTGGCAGCTTATTTATTGCCACCACAGGTTACACAGGTGAAGCGGGCTACGAAATCATAGTGCCAGAAGCCGAAGCAGAAGCCTTATGGCAAGCGCTATTAGATACAGGCGTTAAGCCATGTGGTCTAGGTGCGCGTGATACCTTACGCTTAGAAGCGGGCATGAACCTATACGGTCAAGACATGGACGAGTCAATTAATCCATTAGCCGCTAACATGGGCTGGACCGTAGCGTGGGAGCCAAGCGATCGTGACTTTATTGGCCGTGACGCACTTACTGCAATTAAAGCGGCTGGCACTGACAAATTAGTCGGTTTAGTCATGGAAGAAAAGGGCGTATTACGCCATGATATGGCTGTGTTTTTTACCGACGCTGAGGGTGTTGAACATCAAGGTGTGATCACCAGCGGGTCGTTTTCGCCAACATTAGGCTATTCTATTGCCATGGCCCGTGTACCTAATGGTATTGGTGCGATAGCTGAAGTTGAAATGCGTAAAAAGCGTGTTAACGTAAAAGTCATCGCCCCAAGTTTTGTACGTAACGGTAAACAAGCTTTCTAAAGATTCAATAAAATGAGTTGCGGTTTACCCAAAAAGAATTTATTGATTAAGTATTAGAACATCTGATTAAGGAACAACATTAATGAGCACTATTCCAGCAGACTTGAAATATGCATCTTCACATGAGTGGATCCGTAAAGAAACAGACGGAAGCTACACAGTGGGTATTACTGAGCATGCTCAAGAGTTACTAGGCGACATGGTATTTGTCGAATTGCCAGAAGTCGGCGACACAGTCACTGCCGGTGAAGATTGCGCCGTAGCAGAATCAGTTAAGGCAGCATCAGACATTTACGCACCGGTTTCTGGTGAGGTGATTGCGGTAAACGAAGCTCTAGAAGATTCACCAGAGCTTGTTAACAGCGATGCTTTTGGTGAAGGCTGGTTCTTCCGCGTTATGCCTTCTGACGAATCAGAAGTTGATGGACTGCTTGATGCCGAAGGCTATCAAGAAGTGATTGACGAAGAATAATCGCCAATGACACAGGAAGCTCCCTAGGGAGCTTCTTTGTTATGTGCAGCTAAAAACAATGACGAGCGCGCAACATAATAAACCCTAAACAGGTTATTCACGTATTACCCATTTTCACCCTAATCCAGTTCTGTGCCCTACAGCCATAACTGGTCGATTTGGAACAAGGTTTAACATGACCAAGCAAACCCTGACACAACTAGAACAGCACGAACTTTTCCTGACTCGCCACATCGGCCCAAGTGAAGCACAACAACAAGAAATGTTGAACTTTATTGGTGCAGAGTCACTAGAAGATCTCACCGCCCAAACCGTTCCTGGCAAAATTCGTTTACCCCAAGATCTCACCATAGGTGACTCATGTGGCGAAGCCGAAGGTATCGCCTATATCCGTAACATAGCTGACAAAAACACCGTATTTAAAAGCTATATCGGTATGGGTTACTACGGCGTGCAAGTCCCTAATGTCATTTTGCGTAATGTATTTGAAAACCCAGGTTGGTACACGGCTTACACGCCATACCAGCCAGAAATCGCCCAAGGCCGTTTAGAAGCGATTTTAAACTTCCAACAAGTGTCAATGGACCTTACCGGTCTTGACCTTGCGTCAGCCTCATTACTGGACGAAGCCACTGCAGCTGCAGAAGCTATGGCATTAGCCAAACGGGTATCTAAAGCTAAAAAAGCAAACATCTTCTTTGTGGCCGATGATGTATTTCCACAAACATTAGACGTCGTTAAAACTCGCGCTGAATGTTTTGGTTTTGAAGTGGTTGTTGGTCCAGCAAGCGAGTCTGTTAATTACGAATTATTTGGTGCCTTGTTCCAGTACACCAACCGTATTGGGCAAATTACCGATTACACTGAGTTATTTGCCAAGCTACGTGACAACAAAGCCATCGTGACTGTGGCTGCCGACATCATGTCATTAATGCTACTTAAATCTCCAGGCGCCATGGGTGCAGACGTGGTATTTGGTAGCGCGCAACGTTTTGGCGTACCAATGGGATACGGCGGACCACACGCAGCCTTCTTTGTTGCCCGTGACGAGCACAAACGTTCAATGCCTGGTCGTATTATTGGTGTGTCAAAAGACAGCCGCGGTAACAGCGCATTACGTATGGCCATGCAAACGCGCGAGCAACATATTCGCCGCGAAAAAGCCAACTCAAACATTTGTACTGCGCAAATTTTATTAGCCAATATGGCGTCGTTTTACGCGGTATTCCACGGCCCACAAGGCTTAAAAACAATTGCTTCACGCATTAACCGTTTTGCCGACATTTTAGCAGCAGGCTTAACCGCTAAAGGCGTATCACTGGTTAACACTACCTGGTTTGACACCATCAGTGTTAAAGGTGCCGACCTTGCTGCCATTAATGCCCGCGCGTTAGCGGCACAAGTTAACTTGCGTATCGATGCTGATGGCGTATTTGGTATCAGCGTAGACGAAACCACTATCCGTGCCGACATCGCAGTCTTGTTTGACGTAATCTTAGGCGCAGGCCATGGTTTAGACGTAGCAGCACTCGATGCAGACATCATTGCTAATGGCAGTCAGTCAATCCCTGAAGCCTTAGTACGTCAAGATGCCGTATTAACTCACCCAACGTTTAATCGCTACCAAAGCGAAACCGAGATGATGCGTTATATCAAGCGTCTCGAAAACAAAGATTTAGCCCTAAACCACTCCATGATTTCGTTAGGCTCGTGCACCATGAAGCTCAACGCGGCAGTGGAAATGCTACCAGTAAGCTGGCCAGAATTTGCTAACATGCACCCATTCTGCCCACTAGACCAAGCACAAGGTTACACCCAGTTAATTAACGAGTTGTCTGAGTTTTTAGTGAAAATCACCGGTTATGACGCTGTGTGTATTCAACCAAACTCAGGTGCACAAGGCGAATATGCTGGTCTGTTAGCGATTAAGAAATACCACGAATCTCGCGGCGACGCGCATCGTAACATCTGCTTAATCCCGCAATCTGCCCACGGTACTAACCCTGCATCAGCGCAACTGGCTGGTATGCAAGTGGTGGTGACTGCTTGTGACAAGCAAGGCAACATCGATTTAGAAGACTTACGTGCTAAGGCATCTGAGCTTGCTGGTAACCTATCGTGCATCATGATCACTTACCCATCGACTCACGGTGTGTATGAAGAATCTATCCGCGAAGTATGCGAAATCGTCCATCAATATGGCGGTCAAGTTTACTTAGACGGCGCGAACATGAACGCACAGGTTGGTTTAACATCACCAGGCTTTATCGGTGCTGACGTATCGCATTTAAACCTACACAAAACCTTTGCTATCCCGCACGGCGGCGGCGGTCCAGGTATGGGCCCAATTGGTGTTAAAGCACACCTTGCGCCATTTGTAGCCGGTCACGTAGTGGTTAAGCCAGGGCGCGAAAGCGACCATAACGGCGCCGTATCTGCTGCACCGTATGGTAGTGCCAGCATACTGCCAATCAGCTGGATGTACATTAAGTTGTTAGGCACTAAAGGGGTTAAGCAATCTACCCAAACTGCGCTATTAAACGCTAACTACATCATGAAGAAACTTGCCCCACATTACCCAGTATTATTTACTGGCCGTAATGAGCGCGTTGCCCATGAATGTATTATCGACTTACGCCCATTAAAAGAAACTTCTGGCGTAACCGAAATGGACATCGCTAAGCGTCTAAACGACTACGGTTTCCATTCACCAACCATGAGCTTCCCAGTAGCGGGAACCTTGATGATTGAGCCTACTGAATCTGAGTCTAAGGTTGAGCTGGATCGTTTCATCGAAGCGATGATTTCTATTCGCGGTGAAATCACCAAGGTAGAAGCAGGCGAGTGGCCAGTGGACAATAACCCACTGCACAATGCACCGCATACGCTGGCTGACATTATGGACACCGAGTTTGATTCACGTCCGTACAGCCGTGAAGTGGCCGTGTTCCCAAGCGCTGCGGTTAAGGCGAATAAGTTTTGGCCAACGGTGAATCGTATTGATGATGTGTATGGGGATCGCAATTTGATGTGTGCATGTGTTCCTTTAAGTGATTATGAATAATCATTATTGATAGTGGTTCCTGAATAGGAACCTCAATTTGAAAGCGACTGAAAGGTCGCTTTTTTTATGCCTGTCGTTCCCATTTTTACGTCATTCCGGTAATGCTTTTTAGCCGGAATCCAGCTTGTTTCTTTTGTCTTCATCTTAGCTATGGCCTGCGGCCACTAACGTCGTGGTGCTTCGCCCACACCTGACCAAGAGGAAACTAACGGCTGTTCCCTCTTGACTCTTTTTAAAATAATTAGCCCAGCCGCCCCGCAACATTTTCCTTTATGATTTAAATAACAGCTGCGAAAAGGTCGCCATGGGGATTGATCCAGCTTTTAATTTCGCTTGCAGTCTGCTTCGGCCTTCTTCGAAAATGCTAACGCTTCCGATGGTACATCCTGTACCGCGAAAGCTAGCCTGACGTCCTGTCAGGCTCACGCTATTTTCTTCAACGGCCTCAAGGAACATGTGGCCTGGAGATATAATATCTAAAGCATTAAAAAGCGAACCGGTTGGTTCGCTTTTTTGTTTACGTCATTCCGGTAATGCTTTTTAGCCGGAATCCAGCTCTATTCTTTTATTCTTAGCTTATTGTTTTTATGGCCTGCGGCCACTAATGTCGTGGCGCTTCTCCCATACCCGACCAAGAGGAAACCAACGGCTGTTCCCAGTTTATTCTTTATAAAAGAATTGGCCCAACCGCCACATCAAAATTGTTCTTAATGACTTAAACCGCAGCGAAAGGCATCCATGGCTAGCTAACACATTCTTTTATAAAGCGTCTTCAACGGCCTCAAGGTATATGATGATTCAAGGCAGTGAAAGAATGAGTGGTTCTACATGGCAAGTTAAATGGATAATTTTTTTAGCCAACCATCATAAGTTTTGAAATCTTGTTCAGCCGTGAAGTTGGCTTGGTAAAATTATTATCTCGCCGAATATATGTTGTGAAATTCCGATAGGGCTAACTCTTGGTTTGCTTTGCATGGGCAAGTTTCATGTGCAAAGAGACTTAATTAAAAGAGTGTAGCTAACCATGTTAAGTTTACTCTGTCCCCATTTATTCCAACTTATTTTAGCGTTGGTTGCGATAGCAGGCTGGGGTGATGCCGAAGACTTGTTTGAATTGGCTTGTCATATGGCTCTGGTGACTGAAACCAGTCTGAAGACTGATATCGGCGAGGCTATCTTTGCCATTGAACAGCATTTTAGCTTGTTGCAAGCGACTTAGGGTGATGTACTGCGCTGGAGTGATGCCGAAGCTGATTTTAAACATACGTGCGAAATGAAAGGGGCTGAGATTGATATGCTGGGCTAGTTCATCTAGGGTTAGTTTTCCGCTGAGACGGCAATGGATCATTTCGTTGATAATTCGCATATGAGTCACAGATAGACCGCCACTGATCTGCTGTTTTTTAAGATGAAAAACATTGTGTTGTAACAAGAGTCGATTGAAAATTTCGTTACCGCATTGCTCCTGTGCCAGCAAGGAATAGGCACTCCTGTCGCGGCTTAGGTGCAGAAAACTTTTCATTAATAGCTGCAGCTGCGGCTCGTCGGCGTACAGTAAATCCCGCAGTTCGACGCAACGGACATCCACATTGAGCGTGCTGGCGGCAAACTGTTTCAACTCAGTATCGCTGATATAACAATGGATGAACTCGGTTGGTTGCTCAATATGCCATTGGCTATTGTGCGCTTGGGGCATAATAGACACACAACCAGGCCCTCCCTTATGCAGTCGGCTGTCCAGCCGATAACTGCCTTCGCCCCCTGCTAGGTAGAGGCTAAGGGTGTGCCCGCTACTGCGTTCATAGTTAACAGCTTGTTTATTGACTCGCCACTGTCCAGCAGTAATCCCTGTTCGGGCAATATCGTCAACCTGTAGCACAGGCGTGACAGCTTGATGGAAGGCGCTGCTATGACAGTCATCTGGAATCTGCTTACTCTTTATCACTTATCTGCTGCTCCAGAGCTGCTAAGGTTTGTGCACATGTTTTCACCAATTGATTAGCGTTTCTAGCATCTACGTTTGAGGCTGCCTATCGAAGCTTAGAAATGAATATAGCATTATAACCGCAAGATCTTGATATCGACTTTGTAACCGCTGATGAACAATGCTCCTAACGCAAATGTTACTAATACAAACCCGAAAATACCTTTTGGGCCTATAGTCAATTTATCCGTAAGGAAGTCAAATTATGCAGCAAGTATTAAGCGGACCCAGTTTATCTGCCCCTCTGTTTGAGTCATATCCGCAGAAACACAGGGTCACCTGGCCCTTGGCGTTGCCATTGGTGGTGTTTGCCTGTTTCATCCTAGGGCAAATGATCGCGGTTGTGCCAGTGGTGGAGCTTGGGTTAATTGACCGCGACGCCTTCGAAGCCTACCCCAATATCCTTTATACCCTAGCGGCTTCTTTTACCGCCGTCCTCTGCTTAGTCATACAGTGGGTTAAATTTTTCGAGCGGCGTTCATTGGCGAGTATCGGCTTAAGCTGCAGTAAAAATACGCCTAAAAACCTGTTGCTTGGCTACCTGACGGGGATAGGCATGGCAACGCTTATTGTGGGTTGTATTTATCTTGCAGGTGGTTATCAGCTGGAAGACCAGGCGCTGACCCGGGCCATGAGTCTGCTGCCTGTTTTGCTGCTGTTGTTGACGTTCAGCGTGCAATCTTTCGCAGAGGAAATTATCTTCAGAGGCTATTTGTTCAGCCGTTTTACAGAGCGTTATGGCCTGTGGACCGGCGTTGCCGTTAACGCCATCCTCTTTACATTGATACATTTACCTGGGTTTGATTTTGACAGCCGCAGCCTGCTCACCTTAATACTCTTTGCCTTTATGACACTGGTCTTTTCAGTGTATTTAAGCCTGAAAGTTATCGAGACTGGTAGCATCTGGTTTTCATGCGCCTGGCATGCAGGCTGGAACTGGCTATTCATCTGTGGCTTTGGTTTACCCACCACGGGCATAGCCTTAGATATCCGCCCACTGCTGGTGGATTTTGGGCTAGATACTCAGGCCAGTGACTGGCTGACCGGTGGCATAGGTGGGCCCGAAGACAGTATTGTTACCTCGATACTGTTAACTATAGTGTGCCTAGTGGGGATTTATCGCTGCCTTAAGCCGACCAGCCGGGCCGTATAATTGGGGTCAGAGTCTGACCCCACTTATTTATCGTAAATCAAGGATCCACAAGCATGCTATTAAATTCGTGGGGGATCCTTCAGGCTCTGACCCCATTTATTTCATTAAACACTACAAATACTTCTGAAGACACATAGGAGGCCAACGAATACTAGCCTGAAGTCCTGTCAGGTTAGTTTTCGTAAAAGGCCTAAAAGTAAATATCTAATCTGGAATTAATATTTACTTAGCTAAATAATTTAATTCATCTTTATAAGGCATCAATGGTTCATATAATTGGTGATATGCCTTACCTACAGCGCCACGGAATTGGATTAGTTTAGGTGGATTGGTACCAATTGAAATAATATGTTGAATAGCCAAACCAGGATAAGGGTCTATAAATACAATTTCCTTGATTCCTAGTTGATAAGCTTTTTTCGCACATAGCTCACACGGGCTAGCTGTGGTAAATAACTTCCCACCTTCTATACCCACACCACCATATTTAGCAAGTTGTAGAAAAGCATTTTCTTCGGCATGTAATGACCTTGTATGCACTTGATTTTTTTCACCGTCAATAGTGTTTTGAATTGACTTAAAGCAATAGGATAAATTGCGCCCACCTACACCTAAGTGATTGATTTTATTTAGCTCCAGTACGGCTTGCTCTCTGAATTTTTCATTGTTACGCTCATATTCACTGTAGGTCGTATCGCTGGAGAAATTTTTTAAATCCTCCAATGAGCGTAAATTACATGGTACTTGCCCTTTAGCAACATCATTCCAGCCAACAGATTTAATTGAATAATTGCTATCAGTTACTACGGCACCCACTTGCCTAGATATGCAACCAGAGTTCATTTTAGCAGTAAATGCTATTTGCATAACACGTTCTAATGATGTTGGAGTTACTAGTCCAGGATGCTTAATTAAGCTTAAGTACCAGCCCAACTGAGCCTTTAAAACATTATGGTTTTGTGATTCATTTCTCGGGTTAAAAATATGTATGTCCGATATTTCAATACATCTTTTTACATTTGATATTATCAATTCATCATATTTATCATGTGATGAATTAGTATTAATTTTTTGATTGCAATTGCCACATTTATCTTCAGACTTTAAAAGTTTACCGGACTCTCTTCGATCAATATCAATAATTTGGTCTACAGTAAATTTATATTTATCTTGTAGGAATTTTTTCCTGTCATGCGTAGGTGCATTAATGGATACCAAATAGAAAGCTGCGTAACGGTCTTTAAAATATTTAGCTTCATAAGGATTCCGGATAGTATCTATAGCTATATAAGTTTTCTTCCCATCAACTTTATCTTTATAACGATAAAATTTTATTATCCTATTTATCATCCTTGGTAGTACAAACAAGCCTTGAGGATCAAATAACTCGCTTCTATATTTAGGGATTATTTTAGTTGTACGTCTAATCGAGTCACCAGCACCTTGATAAATTTGAACGTAACTATTTCCTAAATCAGTTTTTAAAACATCCTTTAGATTTCTAGTAAATTCATTTACAATTTCGAACCAGCGATTAATATCTAGCTCTTTTAAATTATGATTTAAAGTGCTTGTACCATTTAAAAAATAATCTATTTCTTTAGGAAGTGCTTTAAATTCATTTTGGCTTATTTCAAATTTCGATTTAACAAGAACACTATCAATATTTAGATGTAGATCATCTTTGATTACTGACATCACAAATAATTTAAAATCATTTAAATCAAGGTTTAATATTTTGGCACTGATTAGTTCACTCACTTTTATTACGGTGAATGGGTCATTATGTTTTACTGCATAATTCCTTACAATTCCGTAACGTTTGGTATCCATGCCGTTAAAATAATTTTTATTTTTATAGTTTATTTCATTTTCATAAGGGAATTGTAATTCTTTACTTAATAATTTTGATGTTGTTGTGCAACCTGAACCTGTTCTTCCTGTTAAGCCAATTAATATAAAATTACTTCGCTCACCCAATAGGTTTGAAATTAAATTTGTATTATCCATATTTGTAACCTTTTATATTTATGTGGTTTTAACGTTAATTTTTTATATACACTTTTTGATTTTTAATTATAAATCCCACTGAATTAAACTTAACCCTTACGCTGTTTGATATATCCTATTCAACTCAAATATTGCTTCTGCTTTATGCATTTGACCATGAAATACGTATTTTAAATTAATCACTTACCGGGATTATCTTTACTCAAACACCTCTGCGCGACTTGATACACAATCGCATCGACTTGTTGTTGACTGAGTGTTTGAGTCCTAATCGAGGGCAAGGTTTTGACCAGTTGTTTGTGATTTAAAATGGGGAACGGTGGCCGTGTTTGGCTGCTGACAAACCAGCCGGGGAAGACCAGTACTGGGCTGGCGAACACTGGTTGGCCGGTCGCTTTGGTGAGCCATTGGCTGACCCACTTTGCTTGGCGTTCAGCTTGTTCGATTGGTTTGGTTTCAGTCCAAGAGGGGAAGCATAAGCGGCCGTCTTTATAAAATAGTTGGTAGTCTTTACCTTGGGTCGCGCTAGTCGTTTTACTGTCGCGTTTGCGCTTGTGGCGGCCTTTGGTTTCTATGGCGAATACGCCATTTTTACCTATGGCTAAGTGATCGATGTTAAAGCCGTCGGCTTGGATGTCGTGAAACACTTGATAGCCCAAAGCTTGCAAGCCGATGAGCTCATTGGCAGTTGCGATTTCTGCGGTGTGGCCTAAACGTAATTTGGTGAGTTTGGAAAAGTTTTTCCGCGTTTTGTGGCCGCAATATCCTAGACCAAGGATGACAATGGGTGCGAAAGCGATTGGGAATGAGCTGTCGCTAATATGCTTGACGATACTTTCGTAGGCAAACGGAAACGTCACTACCATAACCGCCATCGTTAGGCCAGCGACGAGATCAAACTGTAAGTCTTGAATTTGTTGCTGTAAGCCATATGCGGGGATTCGCTGAAGTTGTTCGCGATCGACAGGCAGTTTTACCGTGTGGTCACGGTATTTAAGCATTAGGTGCATAATCAACACCATCAAAAACATACCCGAAAGCAAGATGATGGTGGCGAGTACATTAGTGAACAGGTTTGCCATTGTCATCCTTGAAATTTAGTGTGGTTATACAATCGGTTGCTAATATAAATCCATTATATGGCTTGATTAATATACTCCAGTTTTACAAAAATGTAATAAAAAGTAGCCCAAATGTGATTTTTGTGCTTCAGCTCTAATTGTCACTGAAGATGACGCGTTTACACGAGTTGATGCTAGCTAACATATGCGGGTATTTTGTGGTTATGGCTGAGATTAAGCGCTGCCATTGTTTGCTTTATTTTATGATTCGAAAGCATCAATAATGTATTGTCACGCTTTGGTGCTTACTGCTGAAATATCAAAAAATGCTGTGTAATCAGTGCAGATACGGTAGACTTTGCCTTAACTTTTAGATAACAAATGGATTTATATTTAGATGCACGGTAAAAGCTTAGTTATTTTAACTCTACTCATCAGCGTGTTTAGTACTGCGGTTTATGCTCAAGCAGAACCCATTAAACCTGTGTTGGCTGAAGCCAATCCATGGGCTCAGATTGCTCAAACGGACTTAACCTATATCTACCAAACGGTTAAGGCTAATCATCCCGGCGCCATAGATGATCAAAATTTATATTTTTCACAGTGGTTAGAACAAGGTTATCGTGAGGGGTTAGCACGGGCAAAAAAAGCGACATCGTTACAGGATGTAACCAATAGCTTGAGCTATTTTGTGGCTGGTTTTGCTGATGGTCATTTTGGCATTGCGTTTAATCAACACCCTGATATGCAGTCTTGGGCTGGCATAGGTATTGAAAAACAATTTCAGGGTTATAAAGTCTATTACACTGCCGAAGATTGGGGCGGGCGACTTCCTGCGGTTGGTGCCAAGCTTATTTCTTGTGACAATATTGCGGTCGATACCATGATGAATGAGCATATTCTTAAATATCGATTCAATAACAATCAATTGAATGCGCGCAAAGTCTCTTACGCTAAAAAGTTACTCATCGATGATAAAATTGGTGAGTTTACTAGACCAAATAGTTGTGTGTTTGAGTCAAAGGGTGAGCAAACTGACTTTTCATTGCATTGGCAAAAAATTGATCGCAATGATTTATACCAAGCGCTCACTCCTGTGGCGTTACCCAAAGAATTTAGTATTGATGAATTTACACCTAAGCATTATTGGGTCCGGTTGCCCAGTTTTTATCCATCGGGTGCTGATGAAACCAAATTACAAGCCATGATAATGGCGCTTGCTGGTTTGCGTGATGCAGAACTCGTGGTGTTTGATGTGCGTGGCAATGGTGGCGGCAGTTCGCAGTGGGGCCAAGATTTAATGAGTAGCCTTTATGGTAAAGCTTATATCGCGCAAGTAATGCAAAATAACTCAGATAATAGTTATGCTATGTGGCGTGCAAGTGAAGATAATCATGCTTATCTTGTCAGCTTGAAACCTATGTTAATTCGTCAGTTTGGCGCTGACAGCGATATCACTACTTCGTTTTTACAAACCACTTTAGATATGCGGCAAGCGATAGATAATCAACAATCATTGGTGAAAGAAGCGTTACCTAAAAATAGCCAAGCTTTGCAGGCTACTGCTGTTAATCGCCATCAGACTGAGAAAAGCCTATATCAAGGTCGTACGATTTTACTTACCGATAAATCTTGCGGCAGTGCGTGTTTAGATTTCGCCGATTTGAGTTTATCAATACCGCAGCTTATTCATGCTGGCCAAGAAACCTCTGCCGATACTGTGTATATGGATGTTCGCGGGATTAATTTACCTAGCAAACTTGGCGCTTTTTCACTGGCGCAAAAAGTATATCGAGATCGAAAAAGAGGCCATAACCAAAGTTTTGTTCCACAGTATCAGTTTAATGGTTCAATGACGGATACACAGGGATTACAACACTGGGTTTTAAGCTTGATAGCTCAGTAATAGCGGCTTGGGTTTGCTATGAGTGGGGGAGAACATTTTCCCCTCACTTAAAGCCATCACATTAGCAATAGCTTTAAATCCGCTTACAGTCTTTATCAATCACTTTTTAATGTTTTTGAGATGTTTAGATTGAACAAGTCATTACACAATAATGACTTGTGCGAAACGGTATTATCTTGATCAGTTAATTCCCTACAAGGGTTATTGAATCGCAGCGACAACGCAATTGCGTCCTGCGGCTTTGGCTTGATATAGGGCGGTATCGGCAGCTATCAGCAAGCCTTGGGCGGTGTCTTCATTATGATGTAATATTGCATAACCTATGCTGATGGTGACGCTAAGTAATTGGCCCTTATCTTCAACCCTTAACTCACTGACTTTCTGGCGTAACTTTTCAGCTATCAGCATGCCGCCTTCTGCCTCAGTGTGGGGCAACACCACCACAAACTCTTCGCCACCATAACGGGCAACAAAATCTGCGGGTCGATTTAAGCTTAGTTGCAATTGTTTGGCGACGGCCACTAAGCAGCGATCGCCACTCAAATGACCGTGCTTATCGTTAAACGCTTTAAAGTGATCAACATCGACAACCAACAAACACAGCGGCTCTTGGTATCTTTTGGCGTGGTCTATGTCTATTGCCAGTTGTGTTTCTAGATAACGGCGATTAAATAAGCCTGTTAATGTATCTTTGACACTTTGCTGATATAAGGATTCATTGGCCCTGTGGGCTGCGACATACAGACGATTGACCTCCCATAACAAGGCGAACAGTAACGCCATAGAAGAAACCGAGCTGCTCACTCTTGCAGCATACCAACCTAAACTGAAGCGGGCGCCAGCCAATAGGGTTAACGTGACATCAATCAGGCTGGCCAGCAACGCCACACTCAGCCATGTGTAAAGCACATTGTTACTGCGTGCCCGTCTTACCATAAAGAATAATGCCAGCACATTTAATCCCCACACCATTAAGGCATAAGGGCTATTTAATAGCTGCTTATAGCTGTCTTTATCGATTAAGACGGGTAATAAATGGCTACCCCAAGTGGCGAATAAGGCCAAACCTAAACTAACCAGTAGGGAAATAAATACAAAGGCAATCAGCCAATATTTGATATTGAGATCAGCAGGGTTCTGGTTAATGATTTTTTTCGGGGCAATTAATGCCAGCAAGAGCAATATCGGAAACGATGCATGCCAAAATACCCAAATCCATACCGCACTTTGCTCCCCTGCATGCAGTAAACCACTAGGTGAAAAAACACCTGGAAACACTAAAAGTTGCACCGTCACTAAAGGGATAAGGAATAAATAAGCAAAAGCAACAAACCCTGAGAAAACCTGCCGGTTACTGGCAAACTGCGACAGCAGTAGATAGGCCGTAATACTTTCAAGCAATACCACTGAAGTGCTGTATACCGGCAAAAAAGGGGCAATATCAACCAAAGGTATTGAAATAAAAGGGCTAATTATCAGCGCTGAGATCAGTAATAATGAGGCGACAAAAAAAGCCGCCCGTTTATGTGGTTGTTTGGATACAAAAGGATAAATGCCCGGCACTACAGCTCGCTAATCGAATGTGTTTATTGTGGCCACTATAGAAAAATATCCATGTATTTACCAGCATTAGCGCCCAAAGACCCGTCAGCAAAGTGATCATCTGTGGCTCAGTGCTATTTGGGTTTTAGGTGTTTTATCCCCTCGTTGATACTAGTTTGGTGCTCAGTTCATCAGTGTCATCATGCAAAGCCACTATGGCTGAATTAAAACATGTTTACGGCCTAACCATTTGTCTAGAATACGTGGCCAGAGTAAACTTTTAACATTAACTCAAGTCTCCAGGTTTTATGTAAAATGCCTCAATAAACATCAAAACGGGTAGGGCGTTAAGCGAAGTACTGGCTTTGTATTAACGATAGCGCTGCGTTATGGTTTCTTACCTGACTGTTTTAGTTCACTACTTGCCTGCTTAATGATTAGGAACCCATGAATAAAGAATACCAAGTACGGATCGATCGGGTGCTTCAATATATTGAGGCTAATCTCACTAACCAGATTTCACTAACAGAAGTGGCAAACGTCAGCTATTTTTCGCCTTATCATTTTCATCGTATTTTCTCTGCCATTATGGGGGAGACAGTTAATGATTACATTGTGCGCCGCAGGCTTGAGAAGGCGGTCAACATACTGATTTTTAAAACTCAACTGCCTATCACTCAGGTGGCGTTAGACTGTGGTTTTTCATCCAGTGCTAATTTTTCTAAAGCGGTAAAACTCTATTTTGGCTTTAGCCCGACTGAAATAAGAAACCCAGATAAAATAAAAGATAGCAAGATTGGAAAAATATACAGCAAGTATGGAAAAGTGTTTTGCCCTGCTGATTTGTATCCTAGTCGTATCACCAATGAGGTGACGAAGAGCCCTAATTTAGAGGATACCAATATGAAAGTGGAAGTGAGAGATTTTGATAGCCGACGTGTGTGTATTTTGGCTTCAAAACGCGGTTATGAACCTGAGTCGATATATACCGCATGGGACAAACTGATTGATTGGGCTTCAAGCAATGGCATAACGCAAGATGCGCAACAACGCTTTGCATTTGCTTATGATAATCCAACGATAACACCAGCGGATAAATGCCGTTATGATGCTGCGATAGTCATTGGTAGCAACATAAAGGTTAATCCTCCGTTTACCACATCAGAAATCCCCAAAGGTAAGTATGCGGTACTTTATTTTAAGGGCATGCCTGAAGACACGATCAAGGCTCAACTGAGTCTGTACTCTGATTGGCTGCCAAATAGCGGATTTGAACCTGATAATTTTCCGATGTTAGAACATTATTTGAATGACGCCAGAGTTGACGGTTATGTTGAGATGGAAATTCATGTCAAAGTTAAGACCATTTAATTGTGGTTACAAAAGTGGGGCAGAACCTGCCTCATTTTTTGTCGTTTAGGTTTTACCAGTGATTGTATTCATGTATAGGTGAAATATAGCTCTATGGCTAGCCGGAATAAAATGGTGAAAAAACCAATAATAAATGATAAAAATACTAAAAAAAATATAGGGGAATAAGCTAAAACGCCTTCATTTGCTCGAAGTGTTGCAATATGTATGATTACGTAAAATATTACGGAATAGCCTATAAAATGGAGTACATAATAATCTATCGTAAATAAGATTAATACACAGTAGATAGCTACAATTCCCGGAATAAAAAAAGAGCATAGCCCTAGTACCAAATCATAAAGACTAGCAAACCAATTCCGTATTGAATGGCTTTTATATCTTTCGACTTCAAGCTGAATCTGTTCATCTAACGTAATGCTTTTTAGTTCCATTTCTTGACTTCTTTTGGTCAGGATTTTTCCTGATCGTTTGCTATCAAGCCAAATATTAAAGCCAAAAAGAAAAAGACAGGCAGCCATAAATATTAATGAATAATATCCATATTCAGCTTTAAAGTAATCACTGTATTTCATAGAAGCCCTTCTTATATAAAGAATGAAAATTAGAGTGTAATGGATTATTTTTTTTGTTATTTGATAGCTTTTTATGAATATTTTGACTTGGTTTTATAACAGACATATTAAGCATTCCTAGCATATTTCTGCTCCTTGAAAATAAGGATAATGATTATAATCCCCGTATTAAATAAGTAAACCATTTGTGATTAAAGAAGAAATAATAGATTTAAAACTCTTTTATTTATACACCCTTAATGATGTTTTTGGGCTTTTAAATAGTTAATTTTGGCGTGTTATTCATATCTTGCATATAATACTTCACTCTATGCTTTATTGGATTTATAAAACCAG
>NZ_JBGOOV010000021.1:0-98376 GCF_041439795.1 Shewanella sp. 5S214 | reverse complement strand
TTTCTAGAAGAGTTAGCTAAACATAATGGTCTCCAGTTGCTAAAGTTGGAGTCAACTTTAAATGCAGCACCTTTCTATCGCTCATGTGGTTTCGCTGGAGAAGAGATCTCTACCTATCATTCTCCAAGAGGTATTAGTTTGGATTGTATTCCAATGGAAAAGTCCTTGGGACAACTAGCATAAAAAAATGCGTCAACCCTATTTGCTATACACATGTTGTGCTGGCGACCGAACATCTGATTGCCATACATTTCCTAATTGCAAACGTTGTTTTTAGAGCGAAAAATCTAAAACGTTTCTGTCCAGCTACGGTTTAGAGTGACCGCACTAAGCAGTTATTGCCCAAAAATGAGTTATAGATTTATATCTATAAAGGTAAAACTAGTTGTATTCCCCATAAAAAATGCCACTTCCAATAGAATAGTCACAGGTTTGCTATAACACTTCAATTTTTACGGAAAGCCCTTGCCATTAGTTAGTCGTTAACGTTTAATCAAAAGTGTTAAGTAATAAACTTTTTAATTTTTACAGAGCTTACGCGTAATGGAAGTCGGGCGAGATCGCGAACGTTTATCGAGCAGCATTAGGTCATTTAACGAGCTTTCGAAGTTCGTTAAATCTCCATAGTTGGATGGTTTCTTGTTTTTTTGCTTGCAAGTTAAGCGTGGAGGTCAAAAAGTAATCACTCATGCGGTTGCCCAGATAATGGAAGGTCACCTCATTAATTTCACTAATATTGAGTATGGTACAAAAATGATAATTAGACATAGTCAGTTGTCCGATCTACAAGGGATAAAATCAATTTATGAGCAAGAACACGCTTATAGCGACACATTGCAACTGCCTTATCAATCTGACTATTTATGGACACAACGTCTAGCCAGCAGTTCAGATAACAACATCAATTTGGTGGCGGTGAAAGATGATGAAATTATTGGTCAAATATCTTTGGTAGTTATGGATAGGCCAAGGCGAAAGCATGTGGCCACATTTGGAATGGGTGTATCAAGCCTATATATAGGTATTGGAGTTGGCTCAAAACTTTTAGAGGCGGCCTTGGATCTAACCGATAACTGGTTAAATGTTACTAGGGTGGAGCTAGAGGTTTATATAGACAACAAATCTGCAATAAGTCTTTATAAAAAATTCGGATTTGAAATTGAAGGAACAAGTAAGAATTACGCCTTTAAAAATGGGAAATATGTCGATGCGCTATTTATGGCGCGCATCAATAAAAATTAATCGGGTCGCTTCGTAGAGAGAGTAATGCAGATTTTGAGTCTAGGTATACTATGATATATAAACTTGATAATTCTAATGACGACGTTGGTAATCAAATTTTTAAAGTTTTTCAAAACTCTTATAAAGTTGAAGCTCAGCTTATTAATGCTTGTAATTTCCCACCACTATCGCGAAGCATTAAAAATATAAAAAACTCAGGAACACTGTTTTATGGTTTTTATGAAAATGGATGTCTCGCAGGAGTCATAGAAGTTGTTGCAAAGGGTAAGCAATTAGAAATAGATAGTTTAACCGTTGATCCAAAGTATTTTAAAAAAGGGATCGCAGGTCAATTGATTAGTTATATTCTCGACTTATTTGAATTTACAGATGTAATTGTAGAAACTGCCGTTGCCAATGATCCAGCAATTAATTTATACAAGAAACATGGCTTTGTTGAGTTTAAACAATGGACACCAGCTCATGGCATTCGAAAAGTCGCAATGTCGTTGAAAAATGCTCTTTAACAAGCCATTCAAACAGGACTTTTCACAGTTGGCTAGGTTCCGCTTCGGTACACATTTTAGCCAACAATTATTTACCTCTTTGTGAGGCGTTACTGATAGAAATTTTAACCTGAAACTTACGAATTAGAATTAATGTTCTAACTCGAAAATGTCCATAAATGATTTAGATTCCTTGATTGAAAAAGCCTAAATTCAGCTTTGAACTTGAGGCCGTTGAAGCCTTTTTTATAAAAGAGTGCGTGAGCTGGCCCGCTAGCTTTCGTGGTACAGGTCGTTCCTTGGCATCCTGCCATCACGACATTCGTGAATCCATTCATATCAGATGTACCATCGGAAGCGATAGCATTTTCACTCTTTATTGCAAGATGGACCGAAGCCGTCTGCAAATGTAGGTCAAAGTTAAATCTGCCCCCCATGGCGACTTTTCGCAGCTGTTGTTTTGTAAAAAGCGAAAATGTTGCAGGGCAGCTGGGCTCATTCTTTTATAAAGAGTAAAGAGTAAAGAGGGAACAGCCGTTGGTTTCCTCTTGGTCTGGTGTGGGCTAAGCGCCACGACGTTAGCGGCCGTAGGCCATAAGTACAAGATATAAAATACTTTGTCATTCCGGCTCAAAAACATTGCCGGAATGACAAAGTATTTAGCCCGTGCAGTGTGGAACCTTGCGATCTTAAGCGTTAGTGATCGTAGGTCTATCTTAAATCCACTTTTGTCCAGAAATAAGTTAACTCATGTTCTTGTATAGCACTTTTACATAGCCATCAATGAAGTTGAATCGAAGAGATAAAATTCAGGTGTAGATAAGCTAGGGAGTATCCCAAATACGGATGTTTTGGTTGAGCCCACAAGGATGTGCTTGCGGCGTCTCACTGGATTATCTGCACTAAAGCCTGCGGCAGGTAATTAATAACATTGAATTAACGATTTAAAACAAACTAGTAAATATGAAATAGGTTGGGCATTACTCGGACGAAAGTTTAACTACCAGCCAATAATGGGCCACAAATAAGTTAGTTTTTTGGCGTAGAAATGGATAAGTAAACTCTGAACTTGAGGACTTTGTACTGCTCAACTAAATCCATAGACATCTTTTACTCTAAGGTAAAAAAGGCCTCAACCGGTTACGTTAAAGCCTAAACCTGCCTAATTTACATCGTCTTTGTCTGAGTTAATAATCGATTAAGCCGAATTTAAGTTCACCAAAGCAAGGCTTATACAACAATCCCCAAGCCATAAGATGACTTGGGGATTGTTTTTGCTGTAAATATTTCTGCTGTAAATATTTGTAGTCTATATCTACTTGGCGTTAACGTTTCCGCTATTGCTTAGGCAACTTGCGACCATATATCAGTAAGTAAATTGCGGGGATAACAAATAGCGATAATAGCGGCGCAGTCACCATACCGCCGACCATAGGTGCGGCAATTTTTTGCATGACTTCATTGCCAGTTCCGCTACCCCACATAATTGGCAGTAAACCAAAAAATATGGTGGCGACTGTCATGGCTTTAGGGCGAATTCGCATTACGGCACCCTCAACTAAGGCGGCAGTTAAATCCGCTCTACTGTGGTAGTTGCCGGCTTGTTTATAGGCCTTAATACTATTATTAAGATATACCTGCATTACTACGCCAAACTCCGCAGCAACCCCTGCGAGGGCAATCATACCGACCGATACCGCAACGGAAAAGTTAAAATCCAGCCCATAAAGTAGCCATGCACTACCTACCAATGAAAAAGGCAAACTTAGCATGATCACCGATGCTTGTATGACCGAATTAAATGTCATCATTAGCAGCATAAAAATCACCGCAATCATTAATGGGATCACCATTTTCATCTTAGCATCAACCCGCTGCATGTACTCGTATTGTCCCGCAAAGCTATAGTTGTAGCGCGGAGGCAGAGTAATTTGTTGCTTAAGTGCCTTTTCAGCCGCAACGATATATTCACCAATAGAAATGTCTTTGAGATCGACAAACACCCATGAGATCAGGCGGCCATTTTCACTGGCTAACATGGGGGCACCATCACTGATGTTGAGATCAGCTAAATAGCTTAAGGGTAAGTATTTCCCTGTTTTAGTCAGCACAGGTAAGTTTTTGAGTTTCTCGATATTATCTCGTAACTCTCGCGGGTAACGTATATTGATGGGATAGCGTTCTTGGCCTTGAATTGACTCACCAATGGTCATGCCACCAATAGCCATTTGCACTACATCTTGGATATCTTTTAAGGTCATGCCATAGCGTGCAGCATTTTTAAGATCTGGGGTAATATCAATATATCGCCCACCGCTACTGCGCTGCGAAAATGCTGACACTGTGCCAGGTAATTGGTTGACTACCGCCTCTATTTCAGCGCCAATACGTTGCAGTTCTTCGACATTCGAACCCGATATCTTTATGCCAACAGGTGTTCTCACCCCAGTAGATAACATATCGATACGAGTTTTAATCGGTTGCACCCAAGCATTGGTCATCCCTGGAATACGCACAGTTTTTTGCAGTTCTGCAATGATGCTTTCTAAGGTTACGCCATCACGCCATTCTGCAGTGGGTTTGAGCATAATAGTGGTTTCGAGCATGGTGAGCGGTGCAGGATCCGTTGCGGTAATGGCGCGGCCCACTTTGCCAAATACCCGTTTAACTTCGGGAACGGTTTTTATTAGTCGGTCGGTTTGCTGCAATATTTCTGCCGCTTTACCCGCGCTGACACTGGGCAATGTGGTTGGCATATAGAGCAGATCACCTTCTTCCAAGGTGGGCATAAATTCTGATCCCATCTGGCTTAATGGGTAGTAAGCACTGAATAGCACAATAATCGCCAATCCAATGGTGATTTTAGGGAAGTTCAGTACCCATTTTAGTAATGGCTGATAGATAGCAATCAATACCCGACTAATAGGGTTTTTACGCTCATCAGGGATTTTTCCGCGGACAAAATAGCCCATTAATACCGGAATTAAGGTGATTGCTAAGATTGCAGATGCGGCCATGGCAAAGGTTTTAGTAAAGGCCAGTGGATGGAATAAACGTCCTTCTTGCGCTTCAAGGGCAAATACTGGAGTAAAGCTTAATGTAATGATCAATAAGCTGAAGAACAGTGCTGGGCCGACCTCAATTGAGGCTTCTTTTACCAGTTGCCAGTGATCTTCTCCCTCAGGAGCCTTACCGTGTTTTTGACGATAATGTTCTAAATGTTTATGAGTATTTTCGACCATCACAATAGAGGCATCAACCACAGCACCAATAGCAATGGCAATGCCGCCTAAGCTCATAATGTTGGCATTGACTCCAATAATATTCATGGCGATAAAGCTGACTAAAATTGAAATAGGTAAGGTGATAATCGCCACTAAGGTTGAGCGGGCATGCAGTAAAAATAGTAGGCAAATAAGCCCAACTACGAGCATTTCTTCAAGCACTTTATGGGTAAGGTTATCGACTGAGCGCAAGATTAAGTCTGAGCGGTCATAAGTGGTGACTAACTCGACACCATCAGGTAGTCCATTACTGATTTGCTCGAGTTTTTTCTTCACATTATTAATGGTTTCAAGGGCATTTTCACCATAGCGCATTACGACAATGCCGCCGACGACTTCGCCTTTACCATCAAGTTCTGCAATGCCACGGCGCGCTGCCGGGCCGGTTCTTAATTGCGCGACATCTTTCATTAATACCGGCGTGCCGGTTTCGGACAAAATACCTAAGGGAATTTCAGCAAAGTCAGCAATGGTCTGGCGATAACCACTTGAGGTGATCATATATTCTGCTTCGGCCATTTCAATCACCGAGCCGCCAGTCGAACTATTGGAATTATCTAAGGCATTTTTAATGGTCATTAAGTCGATTTGATACAAAGCTAGCTTATGCGGGTCGACGACCACTTGATAAGTTTGTTCCATACCACCGACGGTAGCAACTTCAGATACTCCTGCAACACTTTGTAATTCAAGCTTTAAAAACCAATCTTGTAATGAACGTAATTGAGCTAAATCATATTGTCCGTTGCGATCGACTAAGGCGTATTGAAAAATCCAACCTACACCAGAAGCATCTGGCCCAATGCTTGGCGTAACGCCGGCAGGCAGTTGATCTTGGGTTTGAGACAAGTATTCTAATACCCGTGAACGTGCCCAATAAATGTCGGTGCCGTCTTCAAAAATGACGTACACAAATGAATCGCCAAACATTGAAAACCCACGCACCGTTTTAGCACCGGGCACGGCAAGCATGGCCGATGACAATGGATAGGTAATTTGATCTTCAACCAATTGCGGTGCTTGGCCTGGGTATGACGTTTTAACAATCACTTGCACATCGGATAAGTCGGGAAGCGCATCGAGTGGTGTCATGCGCATCGCTTGATAACCCACTAAGGCGATAACGGCCGTGAGTACCAACACCATAACGCGTTGTTTTATTGAAGCACTGATAATTTTTGCTAACATTGTTGTGCTCCTTTAGTGCTGGTGAGCATCTGTCGCAGTGGCGTTTATTGGCGCATTACTTAAACGCTGTAAACTGCCTTGAATACTGGCTTCTGAGTCCAATAAGAACTGCCCTGAAATAACCACTTTGTCATGTTCATTCAGTCCCTCTAAAATTTCGGCTCTACCGTCTGCCATCATACCAATTTTGACTGGCACCGAAGCAAAGCTGGTATCACTGCGCTGCACCACAATACGGTTCTCACGTCCGGTAAGAATCAGCGCTTCAGTTGGTACAGTGAGCACGTTATTTTTAGGCAAACCATATAAGGTCACATCCACTAAGCTACCGGGTCTAAGCTTGTCGTGATGATTATTCAGTTTGATCCGCACTCGCATTGCGCGGGTGACTGGGTCTAATTCGGGGTAGATGTAGTCAATGGTTGAGTCGATATCAAACAGTCCTTGCGCCGCGGCACTCACAGTGACTTTACGACCTTGTTGTAACCAATTTTGTTCGTTTTCAAACACATCTGCAATCACCCATACGCTGTCTAAATTAACGATTTCAAACAAGGTATCACCTGGCTGAATGTACATACCATCGCGAACGGTTAATTTACTGATAAAGCCATCTTGCGGAGCATAAAAAGGTACTTTAAAAATGGTTTCACCGGTTTTTTCTAAGTGCTTGATTACAGAGCTATCGACACCGAGTAGTTCTAAGCGTTTGCGTGCTTTGCGTAATAAACTACTGCCCCGTTTTGTATCTTGTTTAAGGTAGTCTTGTGCTTGGGAATAGTCGTCTTGGGCAGTGACCAGTTCGGGCGAGTACAGCTCATATAAAAGTTGGCCCTTTTTTATTTGTTGTCCCACGTTATTTACCGTTAGCGTTTCTATCCATCCGGTTGCGCGTGTATGCACATGGCCAATCGCATTTTGGTTATATTCTACTGTGCCTATGGTGTTAACTTGGCGAGATAAGCTCGTTCGTTCGACGACATGACTTCGCATGCCTAATGCCTGCTGCATGCCGCCAGATACACCGACCACAATTTCTTGGCTTGGGTCTGTCACGGTCACTTTTTCAAGGTTCATACCACAGATAGGGCAAGTTCCAGGTGCATCGGATATCACATGTGGATGCATAGGACAGACATATTTTACATTGGTGCTATCGCTCTGATTGGCTGTCGGCATTAATTTAGTTACTAATGCGGGTTCAGGTTGACTAAACACCTTATCTGCTTGGTTTTTTTCTACAGAAGCAGCACTTTGCATGTTTGCCATTGGCGCCTGAGTGTCGTCAACTGTGGATTCTTCTTCCTCCTCTTTGACGACGAGAAACATATTACAAATTGGACAGGTTCCCTCTTTATCACTGATCACTTCAGGGTGCATCGGGCAAGTATAGGTTTTACCAGCTTGTACCTGATGCTGGGCATGATCGTGCTCTGCGCCATAAACGACAGGTGATGTCATAGTAATAGGGATTATTACCCCAACAAACGCGCCTAGTAGCACACTAGAAAGTGGTAATTTCTTCATAACAACCTCGATATTCATCATGACGATACTGACGATCGTCATGATGAGAAACACTAAAAACAATTATATTGAACGTACGCAATGCACAAGGATAATCAATTAAACTTGTTTGCTATGCTTTGTTCTACTGGGATAGCGTTTTGCATGTTTGTCATCGGATGCTGCATGTTTGCCATTGGATGATGAGTGTCGCCAGCGCTGGACTCAGCTTGCTCCTCTTTGACGACGAGGAACATATTGCAGATGGGACAGCGTCCCTCTTTATCGCTGATCACTTCAGGGTGCATCGGGCAAGTATAGGTTTGACTGGCTTGCGACTGATGCTGGGTATGATCGTGCTCTGCGCCATAAGCAACAGGTGATGTGAGAGCTGCTGGGATGATGACACCAACGAATGCGCTTAATAGCACGCTAAAAAATGGTAACTTTTTCATAATAACCTCGATATTCATCATGATAATACTGACGATCGTCATGATGATAAACGCTAAAAAACAATAGTATTGACTGTGCTCAACGCACAAGAATGATCAATTGAATTAAGCGATAGGAGGGCGGAACGCAGGAGGGAAAGCGATTGATACACGGTTAACAACCATCGCAAGCGGTGCAGGATAGACCGGAATATTAAGCATCGCCAATGGCATATCAATTAGGTTAGCGGTAAACGAAATAGTCAAACAGTGGTTACAATCCGGACTACAAACACCGGAACCATTACAACAGCTGGTTTGCGGTAACGATGCAGCAATGGATTCATCCACATTATTGACAGCACTTGGCATATCATGGCAATTCTTCATTGCCCCGTGCGTCATAGTTGTTGTGGTGTTGTCAGTGTTAGCGGACATTTTTTGAGCCATTTCTGCATGGGCCATTGGCACCATCAAACTGTCATTAGTCAGCAACCCCTGTCCGACAAGTGCGAACAAAGTGATTATGATGATCCAATAGTTTGACTGCTTTGCTCTCATTTAGCCTTAACCAAGTCGTTTTATGGGGTTAGCTTAACAGACCTTTACTTCAGTAAACATCTTTCAAGTAATAACACATTATATTCATTAATCTGAAAATGATGATAACGCTTTTATGACCATTATCGTGTGATACACATTCCATTTCATTAATTTAGGGTCCACTTAGGTTTAAAACGGCATTATTTACCTTTTAGTTTGAGCCGATACCTGTTGCGCTTGAGCATATCAATCACCCAAATTAATCCACTGAAGGTTAACCATAAAGTGATAAATGCAAACATCATAATAGGGATGTTATTAAAACTGCCTTGATTGGTGTAATCCATAAAGTGCAGCATAAAAAATACATCGGCTAAACGTGTATGTTCATCACTGTGGCCGACGAGTCGACCCGACTGCGCTTCAATATACACGCTGGTGGTAATGTTATCGGCAAAGTTTATCTGCCAAGTGTCATTGTGCTGTTTTGGAAAGTCGTCTAATGGTGGGGTGAGTAAGCGAGTTGAACTGATTTCGGCCTCTCCAGAGTAGGACGCTTTGGCCAGCTGTTGTGCCAATGTGGTATCAATTACGACTGGGTTACCGTCATACGCATCAACTAAGGTGTAGTCATGGTTAAGATTATTGTATAAGCCTTTTTCATGGGTTAATAAGTAGTAAGGCTTACCTAATAAAGTCATGAGGTTCAGTGACACGCTAGGCTTAAATGTGGCCAAAATAGTGCTAGGTTCAAGCAAACGATGAGTTTCTATTACCACTTCAGTGTGAGTATCGTTAAGGTGGGTAAGACCTTGGGCTTTATTGTGATCCATGAGATTAAAATACAGGCCGCTGATTAACCATAGCAGTAACTGAATCCCTACAATGACAGATGCCCATTTATGCAGTTTTCTGACCCAAAGCATTAGGCAACCCCACTGTGTTTACGCTTACTCAACATAGGCTTGCGTTTGTTTTTAGTATGACGTAATACCCTGAAATACGTCAAGGTTAACCCGCTAACGGTAGCTAAAGTTGAGAACAGTGCTATCCAGAATAATAATTGATTATCGATTTCTTCAGCATCGCCATAATCCATCACATGAAAGCGAAACATCCAGTCGAATAAACGCCAAAATGCATGGCGCTTTGCTACTACTAATCCGCTGTCAGCAGAGATATAAATTGATGGTGCGGAAAAGTGGTCGAAATTAATTCGCCACGCAGGTAAGTGGCGAGCACTAAGTTCAAAAGGCGGATTATCGGTCAGTAAACTCACGTCGGTAATAGGCTCATTACCAAGGTAATAATATTGGGCTAATGCAATGGCTGTTGTTTGATTAAGTGGTGATAAACGTTCCCCGGTCTGGGCATTTAGCATTAGCTGCTGAGTTGCTGTTTTGGTCGGAATGGCAAAGCGGTATACGTCTTGTTGCATCAGTTTACCGACGCTTATTTGCTCTGCTTTAGGGTAAGTTTGTAACAGTTTTGCCAATGAATACTCTAGTTTATCGGGGTTGATTTTTGTCTGGGGGTTACTGATCAGCGAATCACCATGAATATAGTCAATATGCATAAACACCATATATGTACCTGTCACTGACCAAATAACGAACTGTAGTCCGAGAAAAAGCATTAGCCATTTATGGAGTGATCTTGCAGTTTTATGCATTCAAATTAACCTTATTATTTTTGTTGGTTTGGTTAAAAAGCGTTTTATGCGAGTCAATCAGGCTTAAATGACCATCGAGTTAGCATTAGCGATTAAGTGACTCATAGTTTGCAGCAATTTATGTTAATCGTGAAGCTAAACAAGTGCTGTCAACGGACGACAATAGCCGTACCTTTATCCAAGAAGATGTATTGACTTAAATTTGCTGTGGTTAATATTTTGCCTTAAGTGTTATCAGCCGCTAGCCAAGGGCGAAGGCTTATAGCCGTAGTCAAATTAGGTGGCTTTTAATTCATTTTTTCGCTCAGCATTATCTTTATTGACCGCTTGGTTAACTAAATTTAGTCATCGATATTTATTTCGGTCATGTATGTGCAAAAGTCGAGACCTAGCTCGCACTTTAGACATTTTTTAGATAAATAATTCTCAAAATAGCGACTAAAATCAATTTTATAATTTCGAATAATCCTAAACTAGACTTATAAATATTAGAAATTCCTTTTTTGCTATTACGGAGATTGAACAATGAACTGGCGTGCACTATTTAAACCAAGCGCGAAGTACTCGATTATTGCCCTTATAGTGGTTGGTGTAATAGTGGGTGTCGTAGGTTATTTCACAACACAACAAACTTTGCATGCAACAAGTACCGATGCTTTTTGTATGACATGTCACCGTGACCATTCGTTAAGAGATGAGGTTATGGCGTCAGCTCATGGTGGTGGTAGAGCCGGTGTCACAGTGCAATGTCAAGATTGTCATTTACCACATGGCCCATTTGATTATTTAGTTAAAAAAATTATTGTTTCTAAAGATTTAATTGGTTTAATGACCATTGATGGCTTTATGACGCAAGAATGGTTAGATGAAAACCGTAAAGAACAAGCTGATTTAGCATTAGAATACTTTCGCGGTAATGATTCAGCTAACTGTCGCCATTGCCACACTCGTATTTATGAAGATCAGCCAGATACGATGAAGAAAATGGCCGTAAGAATGCACAGTATGAACTTTAAAAAAGCACCAGAAGACAGAAAGACCTGTGTCGATTGTCATAAAGGTGTCGCGCATCCTTATCCTAAAAAGTAATGTGCCGATATTGTTAACTAAAAAACCTCGTTAAATAACGAGGTTTTTTTATACCAATGGTTCAGCTTCTCGCCGTTTGATTATTTGTTGATGCTGTTAATAAGCGGGTTAGAGTGCTGTGAATGATACTGCTCAAATAGCGCAAATACTCCCCAAAGCAAAATCGCCCGATAATGTGGCGCAGGCTTGTTGTTACGGGGATTTTTTAAGAATGTGATGAGTACTAGTAGCAGGTGCATCACCGCGGTAATGCAGGCTAATACATTAATAAAGAGCAAAACGTCTGCGCTGAAAATAAACCAGCCGTAAGCCACCAAACACCACATCGACAAAGTAGCCGTTTTACCAATAAGTACAATATCGTTTATTGATATCGGCATTGACTTAATCGGCCGATAATTCGGTATTGTTCGGCTGATATTGGTACAGTCGATAACATACTTGACCTGCCTTTTTTTCTTTTAAGGCAACCCAGGTTGCTGGCACATTGAATGAGGTCAATTCTGATTCGGTTTCGAGATAAATTTGTGCATTAGGATTTAACCATTGATGTTGCATCAATAACTCAATGGTGTTGTTTACTAAATCTTTACGAAACGGCGGATCGATAAACACCATATCAAATCCTGTTGTAGTGCCTTTTGCAAGTATTTGTAAACTATCGCCATTAATAACCTGTGCATTTTGGCATTGCAGGGTGGCAAGATTTTGTTTTAGCTGATTAGCCGCATTTTTTTGCAGTTCAATCATGGTTGCAAAGCTGGCATAACGGGATAAAGCTTCGAGGGATAATGCGCCACTGCCAGCGAAGCAATCAAGTACTCTGGCGCCACGAATATCGTTAGCAAGCCAATTAAATAAGGTCTCGCGCACACGATCGGTTGTTGGGCGTAAACCTTCAAGATCATGTATGGGTAGCTTTCGAGATCGCCATTGACCTGAAATAATCCGCACCTGACCGCTGCTGGTATTTTTTTTAGCCATCTCATCCTCGTGATTTTGCCTGAACAAAGAAAAAAGAAAGTGGTAGACTATGCCACAATCTGAACCGTCGTTATTTTATATCAAACTTGTGATTAAATGTGAGTATTCATCATTTTACTGGTTAGAGATGCAACAAACGGCTTCAACTGAATTTTTAAGCATATAAATACTGGTAGCAAACATGGCAAAGAAAGGTTTTTTTTCCTGGTTTCGTAAAGATAAGCCCGTCCCTGAAGGTGAAGATCAACAACAGCTTGATGTTGATAAACAGCATGACATTGCTACAGAGGCTACTGAACAACCCCAACATGCTGAGCTGCACAAGCAAGCCGATGACACCGCCCGTATAGAAGAAACCGAGCGACTGGAACTTGAGCGTATCGAACAAGAGCGCCTCGAGCATCAGCGTCTAGACAATGAACGCGCTGAGCAAGCTCGTATTGAGGCAGCTCGTATTGCTGCAGAACGTCAGGCCGCAGAAGTGTTAGCAGCCCAAAAGCTGGCAGCCGAACAGGCGGAGCAACAACGGCTTGAGCATGAGCAAGCAGAGCAGGCTCGAATTGAGGCTGATCGTATTGAGGCAGCACGTATTGCTGCAGAACGTCAGGCCGCAGAAGTGCTAGCAGCCCAAAAGCTGGCAACCGAGCAGGCGGAGCAACAACGGCTTGAGCATGAGCAAGCAGAGCAGGCTCGTATTGAGGCTGATCGTCTTGAGGCAGCTCGTATTGCAGCAGAACGTCAGGCCGCAGAAGTGTTAGCAGCCCAAAAGCTGGCAGCCGAACAGGCGGAGCAACAACGCCTTGAGCATGAGCAAGCAGAGCAGGCCCGTATTGAGGCCGAGCATATTGCTGCGCAAATCTTAGCTACTGAAGCGCTAGCCGCCGAGCAGTTAGTTGAACAACAGGCTCCAATAGAGTCGATTGCGTTAGAAGAACAAGATGAGCCTCAAGCTAAACCGCAGAAAGAAGGTATGTTTGCCCGTTTAAAGCGTGGCTTGATGCGCACCAGTGAAAATATCGGTTCAGGTTTCATTGGCTTTTTCCGCGGTAAAAAAATTGATGATGAGTTATTTGAAGAACTTGAAGAACAATTATTGATTGCCGATGTTGGCGTAGAAACGACGACTAAATTGATCAAAAGCCTCACCGAACATGCATCACGCAAACAACTTAAAAATGCCGAAGCACTTTATGATTTAATGCGTGAAGAAATGCAAAAAATGCTCGATCCGGTAGCCGTTCCTTTGGTTGCCGAAAATGCTAATGGCCCGTTTGTAATTTTAATGATTGGTGTCAACGGCGTGGGCAAAACCACCACCATAGGTAAGCTCGCTAAACAGTATCAAAGCCAAGGTAAATCTGTCATGTTAGCAGCGGGTGACACTTTCCGCGCAGCAGCGGTAGAGCAGTTACAAGTATGGGGGCAGCGCAATAATATTCCGGTAGTGGCACAACATACTGGTGCTGACAGTGCTTCAGTCATATTTGATGCCTTACAAGCTGCTAAAGCACGTAAAGTTGACGTATTGATCGCCGATACCGCTGGGCGTTTACAGAATAAAAGCCACTTAATGGAAGAGTTAAAAAAGGTGTTGCGAGTAATGAAAAAACTCGACCCTGATGCTCCCCATGAAGTGATGCTAACCTTAGATGCGAGTACCGGGCAGAATGCCATTAGCCAAGCGCAACTCTTTAAAGAAGCGGTTGGTGTGACCGGCATTACCATCAGTAAGTTAGATGGTACCGCCAAAGGTGGGGTTATTTTTGCGATTGCCGATAAATTTTCTATTCCGATCCGTCATATTGGTGTGGGTGAGCAAATTGATGATTTGCGTACCTTTAACGCCAATGATTTTATTGAAGCATTATTTAGTCAGGATAAAACGGACCAATAATATATGATCCAATTTGAGCAGGTCAGTAAAGTCTATTCAGGGGGCCAAAAAGCCCTTATGGATGTCAATTTTCATCTTCGACAAGGTGAAATGGCCTTTTTAACTGGCCATTCTGGTGCAGGTAAAAGCACTTTGCTCAAATTGATTACCGTGATTGAACGTGCCACGGCAGGTAAGGTGTCTATTAATGGGCATAATATTGCGAATGTAGGGCCGAAACATGTGCCCTATTTACGACGTAATATCGGCATGATTTTCCAAAATCATCACTTGCTGATGGATAAAACTGTCTTTGACAATATCGCCTTACCGTTAGTGATTGAAGGCTTTACCCATGGTGAAATTCGTAAGCGTGTCGCAGGTGCTCTCGACATGGTCGGTTTATATGGCAAAGAACGACATTTACCGATAATGCTGTCTGGTGGTGAGCAACAACGCGTCGGTATCGCGCGCGCTATCGTTAATAAGCCTCCTTTACTGCTAGCCGATGAACCTACGGGTAACTTGGACCCTAAATTATCGATGGATATTTTACGCTTATTTGAGGCCTTTAATGACTCAGGTACCAGCGTGCTTATTGCCACCCATGATTTAGGTCTTATCGCGCGCATGAAATACCGTACTTTTACGCTGCGTGAAGGACGAATGCTTGGTGGGGAACGTTCAGCTGCTGAGGAGAATATGCGATGAGTAAAAAACCGAGTATTACTCAAAGTAAATTACCCTTGAGTGGCCGAATAGTGATGTTTTTTATTCGTCATGTGCAGCAAGGCATGTCGAGTATGGGCGAACTTTGGCGCAACCCAGTATCATCTATTATGACCATGGCTGTATTGGGCGTGAGTTTAAGCTTACCGGCTGCACTGCAGGTATTGGTTAAAAATGCCGAAAATATCACTCAGTCTTGGAACAGTGCCGCAGAAATTTCATTGTTTATTAACAAAGGGCGCAGTGAACAATCTATTCAAAGTTTATTGTCGCGCATTAAAGCTTTTCGTGAAGTTGAATCAGTCACTTACATTAGTCGCGAGCAAGCACTAGAAGAGTTTCAGCGTTTATCTGGTTTTGGTGAGGCGCTGTCATATTTAGATGAAAACCCATTACCTGCTGTAGTTACGGTAACGCCCTCGCTTAAATACTCTAGTCCAACAGGCGCACGTGAGTTATTGGTAAAATTAGAACGCGAATCCGAAGTTGATTTTGGTCGTTTAGACATTGAATGGCTAGAACGTTTGCAAGCATTGCTTAAGTTACTTGAAAAAACCGTGTTAGCGATTGCCACTTTATTGGTACTCGCAGTGGTATTAGTGATTGGTAACACCATTCGTTTGGCGATCATGAATCGTCGAACCGAAATTGAAGTCATGAAACTCGTCGGCGCGACAGAAGCCTTTATCCAACGGCCATTTTTATATACTGGGATTTGGTATGGCGTGATAGGCGGGATTTTGGCGTGGCTGATTATTAATGTGTTAGTGTGGTATCTTGATGGTGCTTTAGCCGAGTTATTGGGTTTATACGGTAGTGAGTTAACGATTCAAGCATTAACATTTTCTGAGTTGATTAAGCTGGTATTACTGGCCTCATTTTTAGGCTGGTTGGGATCGTATTTGTCTGTACGTCAGCACTTACGTAGCATTGAACCGTCATAATAGCAGGCGTATAATTATCGGCAGCTGATAATAAATGAACCTTTGTTCACTTGCTTTGTGGCTACCTTGCGGTAAAAATGTTCACCTAGTTGAACCTTATTTGACATATGATGTCATATAGTTGATAGTTTATCGGCTAAATCGAGTGAGCCTCGTTTCTTTCTCAACTATAGTGTTGTTAGCTGATAGTGTTGTGAACTAACAGACTCGACTCATCGTATTGAGTTAGCTGAAATATATTTTTGAATGTAGTAGGAGAGCGAATGACTTATCAAACGCAATCAATGGCGCTGGCTGTACCACACAGCACTAGCAGTCTAGAAGCGTACATCCAGTCTGTGACCAGCATTAACATGTTGGATGCGGATACCGAGTACGACATCGCCAAGCGTTTACAAGAAAATGGCGATCTACATGCTGCAAAGCAACTAATTATGTCCCATCTTCGTTTTGTTGTGCATGTTGCCAAAGGTTACTCAGGATACGGTTTGCCGCAGGCTGACCTTATTCAAGAAGGTAATATTGGCTTGATGAAAGCGGTTAAACGCTTCGACCCTGATGTCGGGGTGCGTCTGGTGTCTTTTGCCGTGCATTGGATTAAAGCTGAAATTCATGAATACGTGTTGAAAAACTGGCGTATTGTGAAAGTTGCGACCACAAAAGCACAACGTAAGTTATTCTTTAATATTCGTAAATCTAAAAAACGTTTAGGTTGGTTTAGCGACGCTGAAGTGACTATGGTCGCGGAGAATTTGGGAGTATCGAAAGCTGACGTGACCGAAATGGAGTCGCGGATGGCAGCCCAAGATCCGGCTTTTGACTTAACCAATGACAGTGATGATGATAATCATGATTTTGCCCCAGCATTGTATCTAGAAGATCATTCTTCAGATTTGGCCGATCAGGTTGAACATGCTAATTGGGAAGCTGATTCTCAAGCACGTTTATTATCAGCTATCAAAACCTTAGATGAACGCAGTCAGCACATATTACGTGCGCGTTGGTTAGATGACAATAAAGTCACCTTGCAAGAGCTTGCATCGACTTATCAAGTGTCTGCTGAACGTATTAGACAGCTAGAAAAAAATGCTATGAACAAGCTTAAATCTTGCATGGAGTAATACTCCAGCCTGTTTGTTGCTCAATTAAAACCTGCTACGGCAGGTTTTTTTATGGCTAAAATTTGCAGTGTCGTTTACGCGGCATTATCTGTTGCAGGTAACGTGAGTCTAATAAACTGCTATGGCTGATAGCCACTTTGTTTAGGGTATCGCTATGAATTACTGCGCTGTTTTTGATGCGCTTATCTGCGGTTGAATTGCCGCAATAATGCTTTTTCTAGGCACTTTTAACCCACTTGAAACCACATTTTGTGGCCAGACAAAAAACTGCCTAGGACGCTTGAAGCGTGCCAGTGTTGATTCTACTAACTGACTCAGTTGCAAGTTGACAACGTCTATATCGATCGCCATTTTATTATGGTCACAATGGAGGTTATGGTTGCTCCCAACGTTATGGCTATTGTCTACTGCGCAATAATCAATAATAGCGCCAGGTAAGTGACCAAACGTCGCATCGGTTACTGCAAATACAATTGCCTGGGCAACATTAGGATGGCTTAATAACACAGCTTCAATTTGTTCTGGATGAATATTTTCACCGCCACAGATAAACATGTTATCCACTCGCCCTAAAATACTGAGCTGCCCTTCAGGATCTAATTGGCCCTTATCATTGGTACAAAACCAGCCTTGATCATCTAATGGTAAGGTTAACCCTTGCTCGGTTAAATAGCCTAAAAATAAACACTCACCTTTGACGTAAATAACGCCATCTTTCAAGCTAAGCTGTCTTGAAGGTAAAGGATACCCATGATGGCCTAATAAATTCGCTTTCGCTGTGGTAATTTGCGAACTCATTTCTGTCATACCATAGCTAGTGTAAGCATTAATGTTTTGCTGCTTTAGCGTCTCAATAAGTGCGGGTTCTATGACGCCACCACCTAAAAGTAAGGCGCTGACATTGGCAAATGCATCAGGTTGCTGTTGCAGTATCTGAATCGCTTGGGTGGGCACTAATGACACATGAGTAATATGGTTGTCAGTCAGTTGCTCAGCCAGTGGCTGTGCGGAATTTCGTAGCACAATGCAAGCGGCGGCTAAGGTGCAGCGATGAATAATGGCTAAACCACCAATGTGAAACAGTGGCAATGATAATAACCAAGTGTCAGATACCTTAAGAGCAATGAAACTCGCAGACCCTCTGGCGCTGCTCAGATGGTTGTTTAAACAATGGACCGCTGCTTTTGGTGGGCCACTTGAGCCAGAGGTGAGAATAATGTTTGAAGCTATATAGGGTGATATTTCAGCGTTGTGGCTTGCGCCTTGAGTTAAGGTTTTAGGCAGATCAATAACGAGCCAATGGCGGATTTTTATTAGCGTTTTTCTGGAGGGAGTATCGGTCCAGAGCCATTGCAGATCAAAGCGTTCAATAAGCTGATTGATCTGCATATCGGCAAATCTAGGCGACAGAGGTAAAAATACCCACCCAGCATCAACGCAGGCCCAATACAGACAGATCATCTCAATATTATTGTGGGATAAACATGCGACTATGTCGCCTTGCTTGACGCCTTGAGCTTGTAATTGTTGCCCTACATGATGGACTAAACCACTTAAGCGAGCGTAGTTGATCCGAGAGTTCACATCTTGGTCTAAAGTGGTGGCTTCAATGGCAATGGCGTTCGGGTAATTTAACCCTGCTTGATGCAAAGGTGACATCATGATTAATTCACCTTGTTTGAGTCACGAGCTTGGCCTATATGCATCAGCGGCTCTAGTACTTGCTCATTGAGTTGCGGTGATAGTTCTGATGTAGCCAACAGCAAGGGCTGCGTAAAGGCGCTTAATGTATCAAGGCCCGGTGACTCATCAGGGGTTAAAGCTTGGCTTACCAAGCGTAAGTCGTTAATGCCCATATTCGCTTCTAAGCTTGAGCTTAATATACAACGTACCCCCTCAATATGAGCTTGGCTTATCATATTTTGCAATTTCTCCAGCGAACCCAATAACATGGGTTTGATGATTAATGCGCCTAAACCGGGTTGTTGTAAGGCGACATCTAGATCAAACTGAGGCGAGTTGAGTGATTCATCAAGCGCATATTTAATCCCTAATTGGCGATATATCTGTCGATTATCGTTAGGGTTAATGCAAGGCTCTTCAATGTATTCAATTTTGTGTTTGGGTAAGCAAGCTAAAAAGTCGATAGCTTGTTCAAGACTAAAGCCTGCATTGGCATCTAAACGTAAAGTGACGTGCGGTGCGATAGCCAGTATTTGATACACAAATTGGATCTCGCTTGCCATGTCGGTTTGAGCCACTTTAACTTTAACGCTGTTTATGTCGCCTTGTGTTAGGAGCTTTTGGGTCATAACCTCGATTGACATACCATCATAAAGTAATGGAACTACAGCTGATTGTGTATCAGGATTATCGATGCGAATAGGCAATTTATGAGTTAGTTTTGCATCCAATAAGCTCAATGCAAATGCTAGCGATGGTAGCGACATCTGCTGGGCCATGTCATTTAATATCGCCAAGGGTTGATCAATTAAATTTGCTAACACATGCTGCAGTTGCCATTGCACCTCAGCAAGGGATTCTTGGCTAAACCCGCTGATAACTTGGCTATTAATGTCCAAGCCTGACAGTGGCGCGATTTCAACCCAAGCTGTTTGCTGGTTGTTGAGTTGGATCTCGAGCACCAAGCCTTTACGACAATCAATTCGTTGCTTACCTACAGGTAAATAAGGGGTAAGCTCAATTTGATACTGATACAGGCTACAACGGCTGATGGTTAAGTGGTCAAGTAACGACATTATTGCTCCTTTAAACCGGTTAACGGTTCTGGGCATAATAACGCCAGTAAGGTATCGGTAAATAAGTCAGGGTGCAGGCTGTGAATATTATGCCCTGCAGCATGCAAAGGCTTTAGCTGTAAGTGTTGAGCAGAATCGGCGAGTGAAGCCTGCCAATCGATAGCCACTTGTGCAAACTTTTTATCATCTACACCATAAATAAAATGACACGGGCAGTTAAGGCGATCAAGCACCGTTCGACAGTCTTGTTGCAAGCTCAGTGAGGTTGTTATAAAGCAATTAGCCAAGCGTTGAGGATCGTTAATCCGCCGTATAGCGATAAGTTGTTGTTTTTGATGTTTACTCAAGTCGCTAAAAACAGCTTGCTGATACCACAGGCTGAGAAAGTCCGTTATGGGTAAATACTTGAGTTTGTTCGCCCACAGGTTATCGCTTTGTGATCGAGCCGCTTGCTGCTGAGAGTCTTGCAAACCAGGATGAGCAGATTCTAGGGTTAAGCTTAAGAGTGAATCTGCAAAGTCATCGGCAATATGCAGTGCAATTCGCCCCCCAAGAGAATAGCCGAGTAAATGAAACTGCCTATAGCCCATGGCATGTATTTTACTGACGAGCAGCTTTGCAGCTTGGTGCAACCCCGGCGAGTCTAAAGTGTCGATATTCTCGCCATGACCAGGTAAATCAATACAAATACAATGAAAATATTGGCTTAAACGTGGCATTAAAATAGACCAGTCGTCTTTACTGCCCAAAAAACCATGCAGCATCAGTAATGCGGGTAATTGTGGTTGGCCAAAACGACGGATCATCACCATTAGTGTTGTTTCACCCATTGGTTGATTTGCGTTATTTGATCGCTCGCTTGAGTTGGGCTGACATTAACTTCAATGACTGACGCACAATTGAACTCAAAGGCTTCATGATAAGCCTGATTAAACGATTCAATGTCATCTGCTTGTCGATAAGCCAAACCAAACATGGCGGCACCATAGCCAAACTCTAAACCATGACTTAAGCGATAAAAATCATTACGCAGGCTTTCATTAGGCACAGGCAATAAATTAAAGATATTGCCGCCATCATTATTGAGAATAACCAGCACAAATGGTTGAGTCATTTGCTTTAATAATGCCAAGGAATTGAAATCATGCAAGCAAGACAAGTCGCCCATAACTAGGGTAGTTGGTGCATTTTTATCTGCAGCAATACCACAAGCGGTGGCAATTAAACCATCAATACCCGACGCGCCACGATTGGTATAAATTGCCGGTGTGTTAGTGGCAATTGGCGCATACATATCATAGAGGCGAATCGGTAAACTATTACCAATAAACAGTACATCTTGGTCTGTTTGCGCTAAAGCGATTGCACGTATCACTTGCGCTTCACCAAAGGTTGTATTGTCTATTTGTTGTTTCAGTAGCGACTCTAACGACTCATTTAGCGGTAATAATGCTAATGCCCAGTTGGCCTGTGATGAGCGTGGCCAAGGTAGCTGGCATACGGCTTGAACACTGGCTTGAAAAAAGTCTTTGGCTTGATGGGCCGGATCTAAACGATCGCTGTACTTACCTATTTGCCAATAGCTATGCCAATTTTGCTGGGCAATATATTGAATTAATCGTTTGGAAATAAAGCGCCCACCAAACACTAATATCCGCTCAGCTTGTTCAAGTTGTTTGTTGGCTTTAGCGTTTAATAATAACTGATCAACGTGACCAATTACCCCAGGATGCTGGCGCAATTGTGATTGCGCATCGACCAATACTGGCCAGCCTAACTTTTGCCCTAATGCGACGATTTGCTGAGCATTATCCTCTGGAGCTAAAGTTCCTACTATTATCACGCCTTTACCATGAACAAAGCGCATTAAAGTGTCGGTAGACGGTAACTCAGCACTGGCTGGACGAGCATAACGAGTCAGTGGCTTTGTGGTTTCAAACCATTGGTTTAAGGGCGCAAGATACGTTGATGTTGTTACACTAGCCGTTTTCTTCACATGAGCTAATGTGACCAATTCTGCGGGGTATAGAGGCTCGCGGTACATACAATTTATGTGTACTGGTTGATGCTGGTTGGCCACAGCGTGATCAATAGTACTCAGTAATGCACTCGCCGGATAACCCAGATCAGGCGTCGGTAAATTAACTTGCTTGGCGTATTGCGCAAATATGGCGGGCTGAATAATCGCTTGATTAGCACCGCAATCAATCAATTCAGGCGGTCTGTCACCCGATAAAATAATCAACGGCACATGGGTTAACCATGCTTCTACAATGGCCGGGTAAAGGTTTGCCACCGCAGTACCTGAAGTGGTAATGATGGCGACAGGCGCATTGCTGGCCTTTGCCAGTCCGAGGGCCATAAATCCTAATCCACGCTCATCAAAATGAATGTGGCGTGTCAGTAAGGTTTGACTCGCAGCGGCCAATGTTAACGGAGTAGAGCGAGAACCTGGTGCCATACAGACATGCTTAACTCCTAAGCGTGCCAGTTCCTCCAAGATCAATTGACCCCATAACAAATTCATATCGGCGCTGGTTTGTTGTTGCATATCGGCTCATATTACAAATAAATAATCGAATATTAGTGTAACGCTAAGTTAGCGTTACATCTAAGATTTAGTGCAGGTTTTTATCCAAAAATGACGAAAAAAATGCTTAACGTTTCAATCAAACAGCAGCCATATTCGGTCTTGTTTTATTTTTGTTGTACTACAGTTACTAATATGATTTAAATAAGACATTAAAAACAATAACAACAAGGACACTATAAATATGGAATCAGCGGCATTATTAAAACGAGTCGATGAATTACCCCGTTTACCTAAAGCGGTTAGTGAGCTGTTAGATGCGGTAAACAATGACAATAGCACGGTAAAAAGTATTTCTGCGAAAGTTGCTCAAGATCCTTTAATTAGTGCAAGGGTATTAAGACTCGCTAATTCTGCCCATTTTGGGCGAAGCCGCGAAGTAGGCAGTATAGATGAAGCCGTGATCCGCTTAGGCATGCAAACCTTACGAACCTTAGTTATTGCTTCTGCGGTAATTGGTGCCATTCCCAATGTTGATGGTGTTGACTTAGCTGATTTTTGGGGCGAGACATTTGAAGAGGCGCTATATGCGCAAGAAATGGCTAAGCGCTGTGGTGTTCCTCCAGATGAAGCCTTTACCTGCGCAATTTTACATAATATTGGCGATTTATTAATTGCTGTCGTTGAGCCTAAGATGTCAGCTAACATTCGACTCGCAGTGCAAGCGGGTGGGGATAAGCAGCAACTTGAAACCGAATTACTCGGTTTTGACTCTCCTGCTGTCGGGGCATTATTAGCTAAGACCTGGAAATTTACGCCATCATTGGTACAAGGCATTCAATATCAACGAGATCCGTTAGCGGCAAAACCTGCATCTAAACTTGCTTCGGTGATTTATTTATCGCACCAAGTCTTTCGTCACTGGGATGATGATCGAGATGAAGAATCGTTTACCGCTTGGTTAGCCGGAAAGGCCAATCATGAAGCGGGTATCATCAAGATGGATATGGATGGATTAGCCGACCGATTCGATGAATTACGCGGTAAGGGTTTAGAGATAGGTAAACAATTAGCCTAGTCACGACACTTAACTATTAAGCTCTGTTTATACAGAGCTTTTTTTATGCTTGATTGTTAATCCACTCGCTTAATACCACATGAGTTTTTATTTTGACTATGTCAGCCTGAGCATCGATAAATTCACGGATTTCATGCAATCGCTGCATTGAGTTAGCATGTACATAGACCAGTAAATCCATGTCTCCTGTGATGCCTTGGCAGGTAATCACTTCCGGTATTGTGGTAAAAATATGAATCACTTCAGCGCAACGGGCGCAACGATGCTGAATTTCAAAGTAGGCTGATACCCCTTGCTTTTGCGACTCACTCAGTAAAACCTGATAACCACGGATAACACCCGTTTGCTCCAACTTCTTGATTCGTTCTGTCACAGCGCTGCGCGATAAACTCACTTTTTCGGCAATAAACGAAATGCTCTGCCGAGCATTGAGGCGTAATTCGCTTACAATCGCTTTATCAAATTTATCCAATGATTTATATCTCAGTAATTGAGTACTATCGTTCTATTCTGTCATTATGATGGAAAGTTGTCACTTTTCCGTCATTATGTCGGTTTAGTAAAGCAACTTGAGCCAATTAACCCGCAGAATGTTTTGCTGTTTGGCCTTATAATGTCGCCACCTATTTCAGTAAGAATAAAATAATGAATCAAATGAATGCAACAATAGGCCGCTGGCAAGGTGCAGGCTTAATGGCCACCACTTTGTTAGGTACCGGGGTATTTATTTTACCGCAAATGACTATAGAGGTAGCGGGTTCAGCCTCATTATTAGCATGGTTACTCTTAACGGTAGCAATTATCCCTGTCGCATTAGTATTTGGTTTGTTAGCCAGTCGTTTTCCTCATGCTTCTGGTCCTGCTTACTTTATTGAAAAGGCATTTGGTGCAACCGCAGGAAGAACCATTGGACTGATCTTTTTATTAGTTATCCCCATTGGGGCACCTGCTGCAATTTTGATGACCTTTCAATTTTTAGAAGCACTGATATCAATATCAGGGCTAGGTCAATTAGTCGCAGAGTTATTGATTGTTGCTGTGTTATTGCTGCTCAATATTAAAGGTATTCAGGTGTCGGCAAAGTTACAGTTTATGCTGACACTATTGATTGTTGCGGTTGTGGCAATATTATTTGGAGCCAGTGGCTTAAATGTTGGGCAGCTAGAAAACTTTGCCCACAGTAGCCATCCGCAATTTAGTGGGGTGATGTTAGCCATGGGCATTGGTTTTTGGAGCTTTTTAGGCATCGAAGCAATGACGCATTTGGCCAGTGATTTTCGTCAGCCGGACAAAGATTTGCTACCTGCCATGATGATGGGCACGGTATTGGTAGGGGTTATTTACTTAGCCTGCACGTTTTTACTTCTCATGGTGCCAACAGAGGGTGCCGGCTTAGCCATGATATCGGCATTTGATTATTTATTATCAAACACTTTTCTCAGTGGATATGGCGCCTATATTATTGGTATTTTAGGCATAGCCAGCGGTTTAGCCACGGTCAATGTCTATGCTGCCAGTGCCGCCCGTTTATTGTGGAGTTTTAGTAAAGAAGGTATTTTGCCGCGCTATTTCGACAAGTTAAACCCACACGGAGTCCCTTTTAGAGCCTTGTTTGCGATTTTGGGCTCAATGGCGGTGGTGATTGTTGTTACCTATTTTAGCTCGCAAGAATTAGAAGACTTAATTGCATGGAGCAATGGCGTTTTTGTGATTATTTACTTACTGGCGATGTTGTCAGCGGCTAAATTACTCAGTAAACGATATTTGCCATTAGTTATTGCAGGTTGTGTGTTTTGTATTGGTTTGGGCATTGCCCTTGGCAGTAATATGATTTACGCCACGGTATTGGTGTTAGTGATTGCGCCGTTTATGTTTTGGCAAAAAGCCCATCTTACGCGTAAGTATTTAATGAGTAATACCCAAGGCTAATTGGCCATGACTTAACGTATTTCCATGGCGATATTGCGCATTTGAATCAGTTCACTGTGTTTTAAATACAGCAAATCAGCTGTGCGGCGAATAATTTGGTCTTCATATTGCGACAATTCACCATCGGCATAGGCTAATTTCCACATCGCAAGCAGTAGTTTCTGCTTATCTTCAACGCTAAACTGGCTATTGATCTCAGTGGTAAACTCAAATAATGAGGTGGCATTATGGCGGCTGAGTTTAGCTTCATTGATCAGTTCAGAGGCTTCATCTGCACTAATATGTAGTGTATTAACCAGCATTGCGGGTAGCAAAGCGGCTTCCGACGATGCCAAGTGTTCATCTGCATAGACAACTTCAAGCAACAGCGTTGCTGCAGCAAGATTGAGGTGTTTTACCTTGTCTTCTGGGCTACTTTCTTGAGTATGGGATTGGATAAAGTGCTTTAGTTTTGCGATCATAATTAGGCTGTCCAATATTACTGTTCATTTTGATGCTAGCAAAAATGATAATCCCAAGCGAATAGCTTGGGATTAAATTATGTTAACCCAAGTGTTGCTTGGGTTAACAAGTTAGGCTCTTGAAAGCAGGTTATAAGATTGAACCTAGACCTTTCATTAATAAATCCACTGTGCCTTCACCACCACTTTGCTGAAGATAGTTTTTAGCGATATCAACCATAGGTACAATGTAGTCTTTTGATATACCGAGTTTTTCAAAAGCATCATATACCATAGCGCTCCCTTTTAACGAAGAGCCTAAATTACCTGCTTTTGATAATAATCCCGACATACCATTATCCGATGATAGCGCAGGTACTGCAGCCATTAGCCCATCAGCATTGGGGATACTGTTGCTTAGCTGACTGAAATCATTGTTACCTAAATTGGTTTGGGCCAAATTAAGCAATGATCCTAATCCGCCTTCAGCTTGAGTTTGAGATAATCCAAGTTGCGACATAACGCTGCTCACTAATGCACTTGATTGCTCTGATGCTGCTGGCTGTGCAATGGCTTTAGCTTGTTCTGTTGCTGGTTTTTTAGTTATTTCAGTAACGTTATCCAACCAGCCTGCAGATGTCGGTGCCGAGAATATCAATACGGTAACCAGTACCGGTAATGCGGATGCTAATTTCATAGTGAGTGTCCTATCATGCCATTCAATGTCTAAACTTCGGGTCATTTTAGCCTGATTTACATAAATGCGACAGATGATCACGATTTTTGCTCATTAGACTTGTGCAAAATGCTTTTTTTTTGGGTATCCTAAGCGCAATATTTGTCGTTAATAGATTACTGGAACCCACATGTCATTGTTTGCAATTTTGACTGAAGCATTTAACTTTTTTCGAAACCACATCCGTCAGCTTGCCATACTGACATTGCCATTACTATTAATCCAAGTCGCTATCCAACTTTGGCTAGGTAATGAAATGATGCAGGCTGATGCTGAAAATCCACAATTTGGCGCAGTTCATGCTGCGGCAATGATGGTACTGTTGTTAGTATTTTCATTTTTAATTGCGGCTTTAACACTCTATTTAGAGCTACGCTCTCAAGGGCATGATCTTGCGCCGGGACAAATATTGAAGGCTAGCTTGCCATTTGTACCACCATTATTATTAGCTGGTGTATTTTCTGGCTTAGCCATTTTAGCGCCGGTAATGATTTTTGCTGCATTTGGTCCGTTGTGGTTAATTGGTTTATTAGTCAGCTTATATTTGTTTTCTCGGCTTGCATACGTCAACTTTATGGTGGTGGTTGAACGTTTAACGCCCCTTGAAGCGATTAAGAGCAGCTTTAAATTCAGTGGCCCTATCACGATTAAAACCATTGCAGTATTAATGCTATACGTGCCATTGTCTTTATTGGCTGGCATGTTTTCACAAGTCGCGATGCAAGTTGGCTTTCCACTGCAACTTATCGTAGAAGCGACTTTTTCATTCTTAGGTTTGTTTGTTAACATCGCATTGTTTAGATTGTATATGGTCAATCGTAAAACTGCGGATGCTGACATCACCGAGGGATAATAGCTTGTAGACACTCAAAAAGGAGAGACCATTGTTAAATGATATTGAGTTTATTGATGGTTTCTCTACTGAGCTTAGCGACGATTATCGTTTAGCCAAAAGTTATGTCCGTGATATTCCTACTCAAGCGCTAGTGTATATTCGCAGTTTTACCCATAAGCTCACTAGCCAACTCGCCATTCCCCATGGGCTTATTTTCACTAGCCCTAATTTGTACGACCGAATTGAACAATTACATCAAGCACGATTAATCGATCCGCCAGCTGTGCGCGCATTACATCGGCTTCGCAGTGACGGTAACCGTGGTGCCCATCCAGAAAAATACCATTTAACCCAAGCGCAACTCGTGACGATTGCAGAAAAGTCGATTGAGCATATTTTGCAATTGATTAAAAAACTGTACCCATTAGTACAGCAATCAGCACCTAGGTATCAATTTGACGCTTTTGACTCATTTGCTGGGCGTGATTTATGTTACCGCGCAGTGATGGATAACGACGCGCAAGCGCAGTATTTAGTTGGCATGTCTCTAAAAGCCAAAGGCTTAATGCTGCAAGAGCAGGAACAGGCTTTAGCCCAAGTATTACTGGCTCGTTCTACGTTTAATGATGTTGATTCAATGACAGAAAAAACATCAACGCGAAACTCTGCCGCGGACGCGTTTGCACAAGCGGGTTATTGGTTTGCTTTAGCATCCACTCAGGATCAAGCGGCATTATTTGAGCATGGTGTGAGCTTATTACATGGATATTGTGGTCATCCAAATCCAATTGAAGGTGAGCAACTTATTGCTAAGGCTGCCGAAAAAGGCATTGTCGAAGCACAAGCATTACTGGGGTTTTTCTATCTTGTTGGCAGCTCTCAATTTAGTGTTGATCTGATCCAAGCCGAGCGTTTATTAACCCTTGCCGCCAATGCTGAAAATGCTGAGGCCATGTCAAATCTTGGAGTGTTGTTTTATCAAACCCAACAATTTGAAGATGCATTTTTATGGGTGAATAAAGCCGCGAAAGCCGGATATTCTAATGCCCAATATCATTTAGCTTTGATGCTAGTCGAAGGGCTAGGATGCGATATAGACGTACCTGCAAGCCTGCAATGGATGAACGAAGCCGCTGAGCAAGGGCAGGTTGATGCCATGCTACATTGTGGCAGTGATATTTTGCACGATGACAATGCCAGCCAACAACAACGAACTAAGGCCGAACATTACTTACACCAGGCGATTAAGTACGGCCACAATGTGAGTGCAATGATAGAGTTAAGCGTGGCGCTAGCTGACGGTATTTTAGGCCGTATCGATGTAGTACAAGCCGCATATCTACTCACACTCGCTAGAACGCATGCTAATGAGGAACACCGACAAGTCATCGAGCCATTGTGGCAATCATTAGCCATGCAGATTGACAGTGTCATCGCACTCAACCCCACTGAAGAAGAGTTAATTACCTTGCAACAGGCCAAGAGCTTACTTCTGTAAGGTAAGTTGCTGGCGGGCATGATGCTTGAATATCATGGATGTTAATCCGTTAATCCTTTCAACGTTAACACTCTAGCTGCTGATATTACTCACACTACGCAGCTTAATACGCTGGCTAGATAGAGAAAGCCTTCAATGCTGTTATTTGTCTAGAGAGTGCTGAATCATTGTTAACTGAGCAGATTTTTAATGGAATGAGTATTAAATAAGTTTTGTTACTAAAAGCCACTAGACGACAGACTAAAAAATCAAGTAGGGTGAGAGCATAAATTAGGATCTATTAAATCAATCATTCGGATAATAATCCGATTAAGATGAATTTGACCCGTAGAATAATCATGACTCACTCAATGTTTCAGACTCACAAAAAGTGGCTATGGCTACTGCTCGGCGTATGGCTGATTGTAATACAATCATTCGCGCTGCTGCATTCTGCTGAGCACGGTCTGGAACATCAGCATACTCATTGTATTGTGTGCGATTTTGGTCATAACCTAAATGCCGGTCCATCATCTTTGCGCATGCCGCCGATGGGATTGCAACAGCCGGAATATATTGCGCATACACCTTATCAACAACCTAGCTTGTCGGTATTACGTCACTTCAATGTTCGTGCTCCTCCCAGCCTTTTTTAAGCAATATCACAATATAAAAATTTATAATTTTTTGCTTATCTAAAGGAAAGGCACAATGAAACTTGCATTATCTTCTATAGCGCTAGCAGTTGCTGGCGTATGTTCACCGGTTATGGCTGCGCAACTACAAGGCCAAGTCACCGACCCACAAGGCGCACCTATTGTTGGTGCTCAAGTCAGCATTGATGGTGGCCCTCGGACAATGACTAACTCACAAGGTCAGTATCAGTTAACCGTTGCCGATAATAGCCATGTGCATTTGCACGTAAGTGATGATAATTTTAAGCATGTTGATCAGGATTTGCAGATCACTACAGGTGTGATTAAACAGGATGTTTCACTCAAGCAGGCCATAATGGAAAATATCGTGGTCACTGCATCACCTCTTGCGCGTTCGGCACTCGAAAGTACCACACCAATAAGTGTACTTACCGAAGATCAGCTTAAACTTAATATCGAACCCACGCTCGGCGATACCCTAGAAAAACTCCCCGGTGTACAAGCTTCCCACTTTGGTGCTGGGGCCAGTCGTCCTATTATCCGTGGTATGGGCGGCCCTCGTGTGCAAGTACTTGAGAATGGTCTCTCTGTAGGTGACGCATCTACTGTATCTGCGGATCACGCAGTAACCACTGAAGCTGCATCGGCACAACAGATTGAAATTCTTCGCGGTCCTGGCACTTTGCTTTATGGTAACGGCGCAATTGGTGGCGTGGTCAATGTGGTCGATAAGCGATACCACGAGGCGCCTGTCGATGGCGTTTCAGGACAACTTGGTACTCGCTACGATACAGCCAGTAATGGTCGTACATTCAACGGCGATATTGATGGTGGCAATGGTCAGTTCAATTGGCATTTAGATGGTACTCATCGCGTTACCGATGATGTTGATATCCCTGGTAATGCAATTGTCGATATGCCCGAAACCCATGGCAAACTCGATAACAGTAGCTTAAAACTCGATGACTATGCTGCTGGTGTTGGTTATACCGCAGATACTGGATTTGTCAGCGTATCAGGTGCTCGAACCGAATCTAACTACGGTATTCCTGGACGCGGCGAGGCTGATGCTGCGGATATCACCATCGATTTAAAGAAAACTGCGTGGCAGTTACACAGCGGCTTATTAGACCCATTTGCTGGTTTTAGTAAGTTGCGTTTTGATGCTGGTTATACTGACTATCAACACTCAGAAGAAGAAGATGGCGTTGCAGGCACCACTTTCTTTAATAAACAAAGTGAGGCGCGCTTAAGCCTGAACAATAACCCTTGGGGTGAATGGCAAGGCACCATGGGATTGCATATGGTTCACCGTGACTTTTCTGTTGAGGGCGAGGAAGCGCTCACGCCAAACAGTAAAACAGATACTTTGGCAGCTTTTATTGTCCAGGAGCGTAAAGTCGGAGATTTTCGTTTTGAACTCGGTGGACGCATAGAACATTATCGCTTAGCGCCAGAGGGGATGATCTTAGAGACTATTAATGGTGAGCAAAACTATCAAGCTGAAGATTTAGTCGACAATGATTTGACCTTATCGGCAGGAATGGTTTGGGATTTCGCACCGTCGTACAATTTAGGTTTGTCCTTGACTCGAGCTCAGCGTTCTCCAACCGCCGAAGAGCTTTACAGCTTCGGACCTCATGATGCTACGCAAAGCTTTGAGATCGGTTCACAGTTTACCATTGTAAACGGTCAAATTATGACTGACAGTGGTAATAACGACAAAGAGATCGCGAATAATATCGACCTAACCTTACGTAAATTAGAGGGGGCATGGACTGGTTCATTAAGCATGGCTTATAACAGAGTGAACAATTTCTACTACGAGAAAAATACCGGTTTAATTGCCTCTGATATTGTTGGCGCTGATCCAGAAGGTGATTTACCTGTATATCAATTTACCCAAGGTGATGCTGAGTTATATTCACTTGAGGCTCAGGCCACTATCCCATTCAATGATAATTGGTCGTTAGATATGTTTAGTGATTACACTCGCGGCAAATTAGTTGATGGTGGTAATTTACCGCTCATGCCGCCTATGCGTATAGGCTCAACGTTAAACTATGATCAACAGCAATGGCACGCGGAAATTGCCGCGATTGGTTATGGTAAACAAACTGACACAGCAGAAAATGAAACTGAAACCGCAGGTTATGCTTTAGCAAATGCAGCGGTTACCTATCGTTTATACACGAATTCGGGTGATATGTTGCTTTATGTCAAAGGAAATAACCTATTGAATCAAGAGGCAAGACCACATACTTCATTACTTAAGGACTATGCTCCGCTAATGGGCCGTAACGTGATGTTTGGTGTCACTTATAACTTTTAGTCCTTACTGCTTGTATACAAAATTAACTTAATTCTAAAGCGAAGTCTCTGACTTCGCTTTATTTTTAAGTTTGCATTTTGATTTCTTCATCAGCGGCGCAAAGTCCGCTTGCTCACATTTGGGCTATCACGATATTCGCTTCGTGCTAAAGGACTGCTGCGTTTGGCAATTAGCGATAATCAAGATAACAGTTACGTCAACTTAGGCAGCAGTCATGTTAATCAATGATCGCAGCCGCTGATGGATCTTCACTACGCGCAACCTGCGGTTCGTTAATCTGCTTGATGCTCAAACGTACGTCCATTGCGTTGTGATTGATTGGGCTTAGCACGACTGAACATATCAGCGTATGGCGCTGTTTGTTCGCGCTGCACATCCGCACGGCCTTGGTAGATATCGCCTTGTTGGGATTGTGCTTGTTTTCTCTGCAATATTTTTTTACCTAGCAACTGTAAAGTAATAAAGCTTAATAAGCCTAACAACAATAAAAACGGTAATAACACTATGGTGGTCAATGCGATGGCAAACAGCATTAGTAATGTCAAAATAGGGTTCATGCTAGTGAACCTGTTTTTCAAATTGGCAGTGTGGAATGATTGATTAAATCTCATAGTAGCTCCTGGGTACACTTAGCCTGAAAATGGGGTCTAAAAAGGTTACCTATAAATCAGTAACGATGAATTAAAGTACAGTTTGCATTGCTGAGACATAATATGTCACGTTAAATTCGGTTAATGTTTACGCTTTGGCGCTCAACTATTTAAGGTAAATACTTGCTAATGACCCGCTTGAGCGGGATTGAGTAAAAGTATCAGTAATCATTTTTACTCATGTGTTGATTCGCGATAGCTCGTTCGACACTGTTGAAAATAATATTACGAAACCATTGATGCCCTGGTTCTTGGTTATTTCTTTCATGCCATAGAAACACATAAGCCATTGGCATAAATTCAAACGGTAAGGGAATAGAAACCAGTGAATAGAGTTTTTGAGCATGATGAGCAAAACTTGATGGCAAGGTAAAAATTAAATCAGTATTCGCGCAGACGCTGGCCGCACCATAAAAGTCTGGTACTGTAGTCGATAGATGACGATGTAAGCCTAAATTGGCCAGATGATAATCGAGAGCCCACCAATCGTTGCCTTCACATCTAACCTGAACATGAGACATGTTAAGGTAGTGAGCTTGATCCCATTGACCCGCTTTTACTTGCTGTAAAATAGGATGATCTTTACGCACTAGGCAAACTTGATGGTCGTTAAATAGTGTTTGTGATTCTATACCTTCGGGTACTTTTTCAATATTGACATCAGTTTGTGGATAAATATCTCTGCCAGCCAGGCCAAAATCGATTTGCCCTTGCTGTAGATCTTGCATAGATTTTTCGGTCCAGACATAAGAATCTAATTTTATTGAAGGTGCTTGTTGCAATAGTGGCCCGATAAAATAGGGGATTAAGGTTTCATAAGCACTTTCAACCATAGATAATGAGAATTGGCGGTTACTGGTCGCGGGGTAAAAAGTGGGAGGCTGGGTAAGTTGATATAAGTTTTGCAGCACTAATGGCAGTTGCTGTCTTAATGCATCTGCATGAGCCGTGGGCTTTAAACCGTGTGCTGTGCGTTGAAATAGTGGGTCATCTAATGTTTCTCGCAAACGATTTAAGCTTTTACTCACCGCCGATTGACTAACATGCAATCGATGAGCTGCTCGAGTAACACTTTGCTCCTCAAGTAATACTTGGAGAATGACTAATAGATTAAGGTCGACCCGAGCCAGATTGTCTAAATTCATGTGATATTCTCAAATGGAAATTCACTTTGGATTTTATATCATTTTCGTTCATACCTCCATTTGGCTTATTATAACGCCCTATTAAGGGTGACCTTTGTGCATTAAAAATTTAAGAGAAAGAAGTTTATGCGTCGTAACCTATTGCCACTGTTAATGTTTATGGTGCTATTAAGCCCATTAGCTATTGATATTTATCTGCCGTCTATGCCTGCAATGGCATTGGAATATGGTGTCTCTAACAGTGAAGTACAGTCCACCTTAGTGTTATTTTTATTTGCGATGGGTGTAGGGCAAATTTTAATTGGTCCACTCGCCGACCGTTTTGGTCGTAAACCTGTCGCGTTATTTGGGATTGTGCTTTATGGCATTAGCAGTTTATTGGGTGCTTACTCGGTTGAATTTGAATGGTTGCAGATTGCTCGAGTTTTTCAAGGGTTAGCCGCATGTTCAACCTCTATTGTGGTCTTTAGCGCGGTACGTGACTGCTATTCCCGCAAAGAAAGCGTGTCGATGTACAGTTATCTCAATGGTGCCATTTGTGTGGTGCCCGCGCTGGCTCCAACATTTGGTGGCTTATTAGCCTTACAGTTTGGCTGGCGTTCTACCTTCATTTTTATGGCTTTGTATGCCATTTTTGTGTTGTTTTTAGTGGGGTTCCGTTTCCCTGAAACGCGTCCATTAAATACCGACAGCACAGGACCTTTATACCGTTGGAGTCGTTATAAGCCGGTTATTGGTGACCCACATTTTATGTTTTATGCCAGTTGCTGCATGATCGCGATGGCATCGATATTATGTTACGTGTCGTACTCACCTGTGTGGATAATTGGTCACTTAGGCATCTCAGAATTAACCTTCAGTGGTCTGTTTGGCCTTAATGCTGCCATCAATATTGTCGCGTGTTTTGCCGCTCCAGTGTTGGTTAAGCGTATTGGGAATAGACCTGGCGTAGTGGTAGCTTTGTCGTTAATGCTGCTTGCTGCGGTTATTGAAGCAGCGGTTTACTTTGCCGGTCCACAAGCAGGCTTAGCCGCCGCAATAGCGTTTATGGCTCCGATGATGATTTTGTGTGTTGGCTTTGCTATTTTACTTGGCCCTGCAACCAGTATGGCATTGTCAGCTTTCGGTGAGAGAGCAGGTACTGCGACGGCTATGCTGGGATGTATTCAAATGAGTGGGGCATCAATACTGACGGCGTTGATCCAACTAACCGATATACCTGCGCCTTATGCAATCGCACTAGTGATGGGCGGTTTTAGTTCGGTATTACTGATTATTATGGCAATGAATCGCTTAAGTCATTTGCATCAAGAACAATTACAACACGATTAATTAAGCTTTAGTAACATCACCTTTAACCCGCAGAATGCTAACCACATTCCGCGGGTATTTTTTTGCCTCAATATGGTGAGACTTAAAAGCGGGCGTTAATTGCTACGCCAAAATTAGTTTCTGAATCACTATTATATTCACTATTCTCGAAATAATGTTCTAGCGAAAACTTAGCCGAGAACACATCTGAAAAATGCCAAAAATAGCGGGTGTTTACGGCAGTGATACTTTCAGTTTCATTGGGGCTGTAGTGAGTAGAATAGTCAATATCACGGAAGTTAATTTCGCCATCTATATTTATTCGGACGTAGCTCGCACCCACTGACCATGCTTTATTAATATACCAATCTGCCAACACAGCAACAGTATAATTGTCGTAATCATCGCTTCTTTTATCATCTTGCGCGATAACCTGGCCTAAGCTATCAATGTAGATTCCTGAAGTATTGTAGATATTTTGTTCTGCAATATAATGGTACTCACCAGTGATAAACACTCCAGTTGTTGATTTTAACGGGATAAAGTGCTCGTAGGTTAGACTGATAACATCAGTATCTTCGCTGGCATAATACTCAATTTCATAAAAATCTGATGTTACACTGTCAAGTTTAGATTCTGACTTTGTGCTGTAACCTAGGGTTAATGCAGAGTGGTCGGTAAAAAAAAAGCCCAAATTAACATCGTATATTGTGTCACTATCCATGACTCTGTAGATAGCGTCATTATCGAAATTAAGCTGATTTACCCCAGCGCCAACAAACCAGTTAGAGTCGAAAACATACTGGCCAGATATATTGTATAAATCTTGGAAGTCAATGGTGGCATAACGCGCTGAAATAGTTGAGCCTTGATTAAAGAACGCGGCTAATTCGTAGGGTTTTTCAGCTTGTTCAACCGCTTTAAAATAATAGTGATAATTGGCGTTAACTAGGCTATCCGCTTCACCTGATGAGTCTAAAAAACCGATTTCTGCTTCGTGATGGTAGGCATTATTTTGAGCGGCATAAACGGAACTTGTAGCAAATGCGAGCATTAATGCCACAGACATCTTTGTCATAGTTCTTGTCATAATTCCTGTCATAATAGTGGTTCTTCCTTGAGATGTTATGGTGTAAAGCCAAGCATATTGAACTTAACTTTACATGTTTGCAACAAGATAAGACAAAAAATGAGCAGAAGTTATTGTATATATTGCCAATACCCACAGTCGGCTTGCGTGTGTCATGCGATCAAACAGGTATCTTCAAATACCGAGGTAGTGGTGATGCAGCACCCATCTGAAGTGGGTCATGCTAAAAATACCGTGAGGTTATTGAAGCTGGTGATGCCGCAGATGAAAATTTACGTGGGTGAGGCTGCCACGGACTTTATTGAGCTGCAACATTATTTAGCTGCGCAAACGAAGCCGATTTATGTGGTTTACCCTAATGAGCACAGTCAAACTGTCGTCGAGGCTGGAGCGAGTGAGGCGGCGATTATTATTTTAGTTGACGGTACTTGGCGTAAAGCATACCGAATGTTGCAGCTCAATCCGTGGTTACTTAATTACCCTTCATTGCATCTAGAATGTGAAGATGAGTCGCAATATGTTATTCGCAAAGCGAAACGCAGCGACAGCCTGTCAACCCTCGAAGCGGCTGCCTACACTCTGGTTGCATTAAATCCTGCAGCAGACATTGCGCCAATATTTGCAGTGTTTAACGCAATGGTGCAACATAAGTTAACGGCTATGCCTGCTCTGGTTCGTGAGCGTTATAACGGCGATAAACTCAAAGGATAGACCATATGAAAAATCGGCTGATAGGCTCATTGATTTTGCTCGTTACTGCGAGTTCATTGGCGTTCGTTACCGTCGCAGCAGATAAGCCACATAAAAAAATGACTTTGGCTGAAAAGGGCGAGCAAGCACGTCAAGAGTCGGCTGAACTTGAACAAACACAATTGCAAAAAGCGCGTGAGGCTGCCAAAGCCACCGCGGAACGTGAACAAAAAGCATTGGCAAAAGTGCAGTCTAATGACTGGGAAGCACAACAGCTCGAAAAAGCCCGAGTCCAATCTGATGAGCGTTTAACCCGTCAGCAAAAGTATTTACAACAGGCGCAAGAGGCTGCAACTCAAACTCGCAAAATCCCTAAAGAAACCAGTATTGAGCCTGTTCAATCTGAATAGTGTGAGTGCGTTAATTATCTGTATTTGGCTTATTTTGGAGCATCCCTTTGTCGTCTTGTCCTTTATGTCACCATGACACCGTAGCTTTTCATCAAGATAAAAAAAGAGCTTATGTTCGTTGTCCGCAATGTTTTATGGTATCGGTTCCAACGGCGTTTTATTGGGATGAAGCCGCTGAGAAAGCTCACTACGATTGCCACCATAACGACTTTGCCGATGCGGGTTATCAACATTTTTTATCCCGCACCTTAACTCCGTTATTGACCCGCGTAAAACCAAATGCAAATGGATTAGATTTTGGTTGCGGCGAAGGGGCGGTATTAAGTCAAATGGCTGCAAAGCACGGTATTAACGTTGCTAATTATGATTTGTTTTATCACCCAGATACTCGAGTACTAAGTCAGCAGTATGATTTTGTCTGTTTAACCGAAGTGATTGAGCACATTGCCGATGCACAGGCGTTAGTCGAGCAATTAAGCCAATTAGTGCTCCCAGGTGGCATATTGGCCGTGATGACCAAGCGGGTGTCGGACCTTGAGGGATTTATCAACTGGCACTATAAAATCGACCCGACTCATATTAATTTTTACGCCCTAGAAACCTTTGAATGGATAGCGCGGCAACAAGGCTGGCAGCTTGAAGTGATCGACAGCGATGTAGTTTTTTTGAATAATTAGTCTAAAAATAAATGTTGACATTTGAATTAATGAAAGTAGGTTAAATAATAGTTAATGGATGACGAATTTAATTTAAAGGATATAACATGGTTGATGATAGTTCTGAACTGGCTTATTATAATATGAATTTCAAAAGCATTTTTTCATCTAAAATGAATGCTACTGAAATTGATGCCATTTCTCATTCTGCATTTGAAAACCGTGAATATCAAAAAGAAATTTTTAACAAAAGATTGTTTAATTATTCAGAGAATTTTACTCAAGGTGATTACTCTATTGAACCTGTTATGTCTGGATGGGATAAAGAATTAATCCTAGGTTATATAAACGAATATGGTGGTGTGTTGTGCGCACTCTTTCATTTTGGATCTCATAGGCATTTTTTTGTTGATGCTGCTAGTTTAAATATACCTACAGTAGCCCCTATAGCGGGTAAATCATATTATGATATGAAAGACTTGATTTCTAAAAGTTCAGTCGAACATGCAAGTAAAGTAAAGTTGCTGGAAGTTGAGGGCGATAAAGTCAGTTTAGATCTAATTCGTAGTTTAAAAGAAAAGAGAGTTGGCGGTATTTATGTTGACGGCAATATGGGTCCTGAATCTTTTTTAAACAATGACGGTTGTATTAGTGTAGTTTTTTTTGGAACTGAGCTATCTGTAAAGTCTGGAATAGCAAGGTTGTCATTATTGTTGAAGCTTCCTATATTGCCGGTTTTCTGTAATAGTATTGGTGGTCAAGGTTTTATTGAATTCGCCGACTTAATAAAACTAAAAGAATCATCTAAGACGAGAGCTGCATACATTAATGATGTAATGCAAACACTTTATTCATCATTAGAGTCAAAAGTTTCAAATTCACCGGAATCATGGGAATATGCACTATGCTTACATCGTTGGGTGATACCTAAGACAGATTCTGTTACACAGATATTAAGTGAAGAACCAGCTAAAATTAAATTTGTTAGAGAAAACTGGTCCGTTATCGTAAAGGGTGGCGAGTCGTATTGGTTTAATGCACTCACGACTAAAGGTGTTAAAGTTCCTGTTGAGTTAGAGGGTGTTTTTAAAATATTATCCGATAATAATTTTACTGATTGGTATCCATTAAGTTTAACGATAAAAAAGTTGGGTTATAATTCAATGGCGATATTGAATTCCTTAATTAAAAATGGTTTTATCAAAGTATTAGAATAATAATTAAGTGCAGTTGCACTTGTTAACCGGGTGAAAGCCCAATAAGAAAAGGAAAAACTTATGCAAAATAATAAGACTCTTGAAGAGTTCCAAATCTGTGAATTAGAAGATCGCGTCGAGTTTGGTTTGTGCGGCGGCGGCCACCCAGGTAGTCCAGGTGGCGAAGCGCCTGGATCTCCAGGTGGTGGTGGTTGTAGTGGTGTTGGTGATGAATGTATACCAAAATAATTTAAATTATTTTAATACCGTAACTTAAGTTACGGTATTTTACTGTAATGGGTTTATCATGAAGTTTTTATTAAATGCTGAAGTTGATTTTTTTCCATCACATGACTTAAGTAATAATCATCCTTGGTTATGTATTGTTGCCTCTGATGATGGGAAAGACTTTAGGTTTTCATTGCCACAGCATATATATAAATTTATTTTAAGCTTTGATAGCCCAACAGATATAGAGAGTTTAAAGTTAAGAGATGATTTTGATGGAGTTGATGAGGATGACTGGGGGAAATATAGTGTTCTGCTGCATGAGACTTTAGTTCCAAGGGGTATACTTTTATCTGAGAGTAATGGTTATTTAAAGCCTGCTTTGATAAAAGGTAAGCCTTTTTATATGCAAATGCAATTAAGAGTGTTTAATAAAAATGCCGTAAATAGTATATCTAACCCTTTGCAGTTTTTTTTTAATACTAAGTTTATTAGTACAGTGTCATTTTTGGCAATAATTACTCAGTTAATATTTTATTTTTATTATTTAAAGATTGATAGTAGCGTTTTTTATCTAACATCATCAGAACAAATTATGACAATTGCGTTAGTTGGCATTGGTTTGTTATGTCATGAGTTCGGCCATGCTGTAGCGGCATACAAATCTGGTTGTAGAAAAGTTGAAATAGGTGTGGGTTGGTATGTCATATTTTTTGTTTTTTATGCTGAGCTCTCAGAGTCCTGGCGGTTGAAAAGAAAAGAGCGATTGTTGATTGATTTTGGTGGGATTTATTTTCAGTTAATATTTACTGCTTTGCTAATAGCAATCGTATTTAAAAATGACTCCCCTATTATATTAAATGCAATACTGATGTTGAACATTTCTTTTTTATGGAATTTAAATCCTTTTTTTAGGATGGATGGATATTGGATTGTAAGTGACTTATTAAGTGTCGAAAATTTGAGGGGGAAATGCAGTAAAGAATTTGAGATATTTTTATATTCAGTAATTAACTACTGTTTTAGATTTGATGATAATCTACGTCATAGTTTTAATTATAAAGTTTTAATTTATTCTTGTATGGCTAATGCTTTCTTCTTTTTTATGGTTTATTCAATTTCAAATAGCTTTTTTTCTTACTATGCTACAGAAGTTTTTAACATGATTTCTATGTTTAGTTTCTCGCAGTTATTAGCCTTACCATTAATGGATGCGATTGTGCTAGTTTTTGGTGATTTATTTAAAGTGTTTTTTGTTGTCTTTGTTTTTATTTTTTCATTTAGTTTTATTAAATCATTTTTTCTTTTTATTCATCGATTATTTACGATGATTTTTAATAGTAATCCTCGAACTATTCCATAATCGAAAAGTATTGTATTAAGTACTTTGAATGGTAATAAATTGATACAATTGAAGCGTTATAAAATCTGTAAAGTATTTAACAAAATTGTCATTTCAAGGTAGTTTTGTTGTACTCATATAATAACCAATGGAATGGACATGCGCCTGACCTCTCTCGCTTTAGTATTTGCAAGCTTATTTGCCTCCAGTGTTTATAGTGCATCAACCGTAGCAAGTGTGCCCAATGCCGCAGAGTTAAGCGCTGAAGTTGAAAGTAAAGTGATTGCATGGCGCCGCGATTTTCACCAACATCCTGAATTATCTAACCGAGAGTTTCGTACCAGTGAAGTGATTGCAAAACACCTTAAGTCCTTGGGACTTGAAGTGCAAACCGGTATTGCCCATACCGGCGTGGTAGCGATACTCAAAGGCGGTAAGCCTGGGCCTTTAATTGCTTTACGTGCCGATATGGATGCCTTACCCGTAACTGAAGTCGTTGATTTGCCTTTTGCATCTAAAGTCACCGATACTTATCGCGGTCAAAAAGTTGGCGTCATGCACGCATGTGGTCATGATACTCATGTTGCCATGTTGATGGGCGTTGCCGACAATTTAGTTAAGGTAAAAGACAGTTTGGCTGGTGACGTAATGTTTATCTTTCAGCCTGCCGAAGAGGGTGCTCCAGAAGGTGAAGAAGGCGGCGCAGAGTTAATGCTCAAGCAAGGTTTATTCGCCAAGCGTAAACCCGATCAAGTCTTTGGAATGCACGTTACGTCGAGTATGCCCTCTGGCGTAATAGGCTTGCGTTCTGGCCCTGCGATGGCAAGTGAAGATTCATTTACGATTAAGGTTACTGGCAAGCAAACCCACGGCTCGCGTCCTTGGAGTGGTGTTGATCCTATTGTGGCATCAGCGCAAATTATTAACAGTGTGCAAACCATTATTAGTCGCCAAGTTGATATTACCAAAGCACCTGCAGTGGTGAGTTTTTGGGCCATTAATGGTGGAATTCGATCGAATATTATTCCCGATGAAGTAGAGCTCATCGGAACCATTCGTACCTTTGATCAACAGATGCGTGCCGACATTAAAGTTAAATTGGCCGAAGTGGCTGCTAATGCGGCTAAAACCCTAGGTGCTACGGCGGTAACTATTATCCAATCTGGTTACCCAGTAACCGTTAATAACCCAGAATTAGTCAGTAAAATGCGCCCTGTTATTGCTTCTGTGGTGGGTGACAATATGTTAATAGAGCCCGGGCTAATGACTGGCGCGGAAGACTTTTCGTATTATGCGCTGCAAACGCCGGGGATGTTCTTTTTCTTAGGTGTGACACCAGCGGACCAAGATATCAGTCAAGTTGCCAGCAACCACTCACCCGCATTTTATGTTGATGAAAGTGCCTTGAGAGTAGGTGTGCAAACCATGACGCAAGTTGCCTTAACCGCATTAAGCGTCGCACAATAAAACCCATTTTAGATAAACCTGTGGATGATAGCTCAAAAGGAGCGAGATATGACCCGTAAGATAATGGCGTTGCTGATGACGATAGGCGTACTGAGTGCGCCTGCCGTGTTAGCAACACAAGCTGAAGACATCAATAGCTTTACCTTAGACAATGGCATGAAGATTATGGTGCTGGAGGATAGCTCTATCCCTAATGCCAACATGTATATTTTTTGGAAAGTCGGTTCGCGTAATGAAGTGCCTGGCATTACTGGCATTTCACACTTTTTTGAACACATGATGTTTAACGGTTCTAAAAAGTTTGGCCCGAAAATGTTTGATCGCACAATGGAAGCTGCTGGTGGCGCGAATAATGCCTACACCACAGAAGACATGACAGTGTATACAGATTGGTTTCCTGCTAATGGTTTAGAAACCATTTTTGATTTAGAAGCTGATCGCATTGCCAACCTCGATATTAACTCTGAGATGGTAGAAAGCGAGCGTGGTGTGGTGCAGTCAGAGCGCACTACCGGGCTGGAAAACTCTAACTGGCGCACGATTCAAGAAGCGCTAAAAAGTGTTGCCTTTGCTGCACATCCATATAGCTGGTCAGTGATTGGTTATGAGTCTGATATTGCTGCTTGGACCTTAGAAGATTTACAGCAATACCATAAAACCTACTATGCCCCGAACAATGCGCTAGTGGTCATTACCGGTGATGTGAAGTTAGCTGAAGTGAAAGCATTAGCTAATCAGTATTTTGCGCCTATTCCTGCCCAAGCACCGCCAAAAGCAGTGCGTACTATTGAACCGCAACAGAATGGTGAACGCCGAGTCTTTGTTAAAAAAGAGTCTGTGAGCACACCAAACATTATGTTGGCTTACCATGTACCCGCAACTAGCCATGCTGACTACTATGCATTGGATTTGTTAGCGTCAATGCTCAGTGAAGGTAATAGCTCACGCTTTTATCAAGCCTTAGTCGACAAGCAATTAGCGGTTGCTGCCGAAACTTACATGCCGATGTCGTTCGACCCTAATTTATTTTATATTTTGGGTGTGGCGAATGCAGGCGTGAGCGCCGAGACGTTAGAGCAAGCCTTAATTGAGCAAATTAACCTTATTGCCACCCAGGGTGTGACTCAACAAGAGCTTGAAAAAGTCAAAAATATTAAGCTAATGGATTTTTACCGCACCATGGAAACCATTAACGGTAAAGCCAATACCTTAGGCACATACGAGCTGTATTTTGGGGATTACACCAAACTGTTTAATGCCCCAGAAGCGTATAACAAAGTGACTCCAGCTGACATCCAGCGTGTTGCACAAACCTATTTAATTAAAGCGAATCGAACTGTCGGTGTGCTCGCTGCGACTGAGGAGTCTGACAAATGAAAACTATAGCTCACACCCATATTAACCTATCGTTATCGGCCATCGCGTTAACTTGTAGTTTAGCCATAAGTGGTTGTGCGACTTCGCAGCAATCAACGGCCGATAGTGCCTCTACTAGTCCAAGCGCTGTCTCGGCGAGTTTTGTGATGCCAAGCTACCAATCTGTCACCCTAGATAATGGTTTAAAAGTGACCTTAATGGTACAAAAAGAAGTGCCACTAGTGACCATTGATGCCGTGGTTAAGGCCGGGGCGGTGAATGATCTTACCTCTGGTATGGCGTACATTACCTCACAAAGTTTAATGCTAGGTGCTGCGGGCCAATCTAAGGCAGACATAGAGCAGCAACTAGACTTTATGGGTGCCAGTATTGATACCAGTGCCGATCTAGAAGGCAGTTATATTCGTGCCAATATGATGAGCAAAGATGTCGATACCGTGCTCGCTATTTTTAGTCATGTATTACGTCAACCAGACTTTGATAGCGCCGAATTTGATAAGCTAAAACAACGTGAAATCGTCGGTTTGTCTCAACAAAAAGAAAGCCCTCGGGCCGTGATCGGGCGCTACTTCAATAAGTTAGTTTTTGGTGAACATCCTTATGCTAATCCGGTATCGGGTAATAGTGACACTATCGCTAAACTGTCTGTTGCAGAGTTACGCGCTTTTCATAAAGGCTACTATCAACCAAACAACATGACCATTAACGTGGTGGGTGATTTTGATGTCGCTGAGATGACCGCCAAGCTTAATAAAGCCTTTGGTGATTGGCAGACCACAGAAACTGTGGTTCAACCTGACTTAAGCCAAAACTTACCGACATTAACTCAGCCGCATGTATTGTTGGTCGACAAGCCTGATGCAATTGAAACCACTTTTTTAATTGGTGGCGTGGGTATTCGTTATGACAACCCAGATTATGTTGGCTTAACTGTCGTTAACACTATTTTAGGTGGTCGTTTTACCTCATGGTTAAATGATGAATTACGCGTCAATGCTGGTTTAACTTATGGTGCTCGTTCTGGTTTTAGCCCTTATGCGCAATCTGGCGTTTTTCAAATCAGTACGTTTACTAAATCATCAACAACAAAAGAAGCCATTGATTTAGCCTTAAAAACCTATGCTCGACTATGGGAAAAGGGCATTGATCAAACCACTTTAGATTCTGCTAAAGCCTATGTGAAAGGCCAGTTTCCACCTAAATATGAGACCAGTGGTCAATTAGCTGGTTTATTGTCTGACATGTACTTGTATGGTTTTAATGATGATTTTATTAATCAATTCCAAGCCAAGGTTGATGGGCTTACTGTTGCAGATACACAACGTTTGATTAAGCAATATTTCCCGCAACAAAACTTACAGTTTGTGTTGATTGGTAACGCTGACAACATTGCTGATGTTGCAGCGCAGTATGGTGAAGTCACTAAAGTCGACATCACAGCTACAGGCTTTGGCCAGTAGTTGCGAGTCAGTTAGTTAATTCGTAATATCCTATGATGGCTCACATAAGTGGGCCATTTTTTATGGATCTAACTGATAATGTGATTAAATTTAGACGCTAAACGTTAGCAGCTAAGTTCATCGAGTAAGTTCATTAACTCAATTCTTTGAGTCAATGAGATCGCTGCGCCTAAATAGAGGCCGATAGGGTTAGTTATATTGAGTTTGGATTGTTTGCGATGTGAAAGGATATGTTAATAAGAGGGGGGGTTGATGAGCGCAAAATATCGATCAATAATAGCGTTGACAGCGATCTTGTTACTAATGCATTCAACGGCCTCTTATGCAGGCAAAGTGACTTTAGATATATTTTGTAGTCAATTAGCTGGCGAGTGGCAGGGCAATGCAGCTAATCCTAATACAGTTGCTAACAAGGTAAGTACTTCGGTAATGTGTTCGGCTGATCAACGGAATTTATACATTAGTGTTAGCCGTGGTAGCCGCTTTTCAAACAGCGAGACCTGGTGGTTTAGACAACAAGAAGATCATATTTTATTGCTGTATGCCAATGGCGTCACCGACGATATATCACAACAGCTGACCCTGTATGAGCAAGCGGGCAGTTATTCATTTCTAGGTAAAGGTGAAATAAATCAGCGTCCTGCATTAGTGCAGTTACAGTTTGATCCCGTGATTGCTGATGCAGAACCGACAATAAAAGGCTGGCAGTGGCAGCAAAACGCCCATTATTTAGATGATGACAGTGATCAGTATCAGGTCATTAGAGCCATTAGTTTACTTAAACCGTCGGCAGAGGTTGCGCCGCCGACAGATTAGAAACTAATTTAAATCATTCAATTAGCGATAAAATAGATAAGCTGCAAATCCTGCCCAACTCAAGAGTAATAAGGCGGCTAACGACCATGTTAGAGGGTTGAATAGACTCTCTTGCTCATTGTAAGAAATATCCGCATCATCATTGCTTGGAATCGCATGTTTGTTTTTCTGTTGCTGTTTACGCGCTTTATCACGTTCCCGAGCTTTCGCTTTTTCACGTTTTTTGTATTCCGCTATCCCTTTTTCAATCCCCGCGGCAATCAGCTTAGTTTGTTCTTTAACTTGTCCAGGCTTTTGAGTGGCCTTGGCAATTGCTAAAGCATCATTTTGGGTTTCTGGGGATAGCGTTTTCTTCATTATTCAGCGCCTGCAAAATCCAGTTGACGCCATGCTTCGTAGCTAATGATGGCAACTGAATTTGATAAATTTAAACTACGACTATTGGCGGTCATTGGGATACGTAATCGCTGCCCCAGTGGGGTTGCATCAATAATATCCATTGGTAAGCCACGGGTTTCAGGGCCAAATAACAAGACATCATTTTCTTGGAAAGCAATTTGAGTATGAGGACGACTACCTTTAGTCGTACAGGCAATAATCCGTTTTCCTGCCATCGCCTCTAAAAACGCGGCATAGTCTTTATGGCGAGTGACGCTGGTCATATCGGAATAATCAAGTCCAGCGCGACGGAGTTTCTTTTCTTCGAGATCAAAACCCAATGGCTCAATCAAATGTAACTGTGAGCCATTGTTGGCACATAGACGAATGATATTTCCGGTATTTGGAGCAATTTCGGGTTCATAAAGGGCAATATGAAACATAGCAACCTTAGGTACGAAGCATAAAAAGAGGGACGAATTATACCTTAAGCAAGGTTTTTCTGCGAGACGTTATCAATGCCGACTTGGTGAAATGGGCGGTATAGCACGAATGATCATCCTTGATGAAGACTTGGCGCCAACTGTATTTGAGGCCGTCACAGCTAATTAAAGAACAGTTATTTATTGATACTTTAGCAGCCGATTTTACTGCTGTTATCGCCAATATTAGGCTGAATATAGGTTGTGAACATCGTTATTAGATAATATTAGCACCATTCTCTGGATCGCGAGATTGCGCTGCCTGTCGGCGTATATCATCAGTATCGCTGCTGATATCAACGCTCGCATCATCATGGACTTCATCGGATAACTCCGAAATCTTTTGCTCATTTGGTAAATTAGCTTGCTCCGTTATTGGTTGGCCACTTAACTGAGTTTGGTCTTGCTGATGTCTGCTGGAGACCAATTGTATCCCTTGAGGGAAAATGCGTTCGCGAGCATCATCTGGCATGCTGATTTTATTCGCTTCATAAGCGCGCACCAGTAAGCGCATTAAAATTGAAGCCACTTTTGGAACACTATGAGTTTCTGCATTAACCCAAAAATACACTTGCAGGTTAATAGTGGAAGAACCTAGGTTGGTTATCAGTACCTGCGGTTCAGGATCTGCTAGTACGCCGTGGTGAGCCATCATGATCTCCATGGCGATGTCCTGAGCCTTACGAATATTGGTATCGTAGCCAATACCAATCATAAAATTGCCCCGTATTCTTGGGTTTGCGGTCAGGTTTTTAATCACGTTTTTATAAATTGTGGCATTGGGAATTTGGATGTGGTTGCCATCGTAGTCGACTAACGTAGTGGCCCTTGCGGTGACTTTTTTTACAATGCCTAATTGACCTTCCACAGCAATGACGTCGCCTAATTTGAACGGGCGCTGGACACTGAGCAGTAAGCTGGAAATAAAGTTTTCGGCGATGTCTTTAAAGGCAAAACCTAAAATGAGACCTATTACCCCAGTGCTACTAATAATGGCAACGGCAAACTGAGTTAAGCCGGCGAGACGCAAAAAGATATACAGCCCTAATAATATGATCAGCATACTAAAGCTGCGCTGCATCACTAAACGAATAAGTTCACTCTGTGTGACCCAAGTTAAGGGCTGAATAAGCAGGCGAGCAATAGGGCGAGAAAGCCAAAAGAGTAGCAAAAATATTGCCAGTCCTAGGGCTAAGCTGGGCAAATACTGTAAGGTTTTGGCCCAAAACTGCCGTGCATCTTGCTGCAGAGGAGCTAAAGATAACGGCTCCATAGCGCGTAATTGAATATTATCTACAACCTGAGTCACACCAGGTAAGGCGGCGATGGTTTGCAGTATGCGTTCTTTACTGGCTTGCTCGGTGATGGAGCCATGCAGATTGACGACAGAGCCTTGTATTTCAATGTCGATTGCACTGCTTGGATCGTTAATTTGTATGAGTTGTTTCACCGTGTTGGGCGAGGGGGCTGCCTGGGCATAAGTAGGCGCAAAGCTGGTCAAGCAAACAAAAGTAGTGACTAAACTCCATAGGAGAATCCATCGACTTAATGTTGAGCATGAGCGGTGGTTGCAATGAGGAATGCTATTTAAAAAAAATCGACAAATCATAAGATTACCCGCAAGGTACAAGCCCGTCTTTATTCAATATTAGCAAATAATCGTCACCGACACCAAAGCTTGTAAGCGTTATCCGCTAATGTTTTTGCAGTATGCAAAAAGGGCTTTTTTCTACTAAAGGCATACTAATAAGTCAATATATGCGGTGTTGTCGTTGTTTAAAAAATGATGCTCATTAAGGGTAATAATAGCAACACTTGCAATAGTGGTCTGGTAATTGCGTTGTACTTTATGACCATCAATGCAAGTTAGTTAATACACGCTGGGGGGAACCGCTAACCTCAGTCATTCAAAATGGAGAATATCATGGATTTATTACGTATTATAATCGCAATTTTACTGCCGCCACTTGGGGTTTTTCTACAAGTAGGGCTAAGTAAAACCTTATTATTAAACATAATTTTAACCTTGCTAGGCTACATTCCAGGGATAGTTCACGCAGTATGGGTGATTGCTAAACGTTAGTAGCGGTCAAGATAAGTATGCCTAAAGGTTAAGCGGCTCAGGCTGCTTACATTAATCGGAAAATGTTGCCAGTTAAGGGTAATTTTTACCTAAATACATGCTTATCGTTGAATTGCTTTTCTATTAAATGTTTACAACGTTAATTTAGCTGTGTCGTTTTATGAAACTGAGCTGTTATTGATGTTTGCTTGTTCCCTGCGTGTGCAGGGGTTTTAGATAATGCCATTATTCAGGACGATAAGCATGCACAGGTGAAGTTGTTGCCTTTATTAGCTAGCCTAATTTACCGGTAAACTGATACTCAGTTTAAGGCCTTGGCGCTTGCCCGTCGGGCCAATCAGATTTTCTGCCACTATGCTGCCCTGATGTAGCGTAATGGCAGCTTGGGTGATTGCCAAGCCTAATCCCCAACCGCCACTTTTTCTGTCTCTTGCGGTATCTGGGCGATAGAAAGGTTTAAAAATAGCTTCAAGCTCTTTGGGGTCGATACCAGGACCGTCATCTTCAACTGTAATGAGTATATGTTTACCCGCCTGGACCGCACTGATGGTTATTTGACTGTTGGCATAGCAAATTGCATTACGCAGCAGATTTTCTATGGCGCGCGAGAGTGTCTTTGGGTGAAGAGGTAATTGCAGTGCCTCTGGTATATCAATTTGTAATAGCTTTCCTTGCTGCTCCGCTTCAAATTCAGCGTCATCTAACACTTGGCTTAATGACTCGGCTAATTCGAGCTCGATTTTATTTTCATGGCTGGCCAAGCTAACCCGAGATAGGGTAAGTAACTCACTGATTAATGCTTCAAGCTGTAAAGCTTCATAGCCAATACGTTCTAGTTCTTCACTTTGCTGACCTTTTTTACGGCCGAGGGCCAAGGCTAATTGCAGTCTAGTGAGCGGCGTGCGCAGTTCGTGAGAAATATCACCCATTAATCGTTGCTGATTGTTAATCATGGTTTGTACTGCGTCAGCCATGCCATTGAACGCTTGGGCTAACTGGCCCATTTCATCACGTCTACTCGCTGTGGCTGCATCAACTCGGCTCGATAAATCACCTCTTGCGAGGGCATTAGCGCTGTGTTTAAGCGAGCGTAATGGTTTACCTAAGTACCACGCCAGCAAACCACATAATAACCCAGATAATAAAATGGCTAAGCCTGCTGTGAGTAATTTATTATCGGCAAAGAATAAAAACCATGGCCGAGGATGACTATCGGGTAAACGGCCAAATAACTGATAGGCTTTATCATTGACCTCAAAAGAATAGGGGCCAAAAATAAATTCATCTCTAAATTGGTGGCTAATGGGCTGATCTGCCTCTTCTGCCATCAACTGAAAACGTCTAAATTCGCGTGATACTCGTTGAGTATTTAATACTTGTCCTTCGCCGTCGGTTAAATATACCCGCATAGGACCATGGTTGCGGCTTCCGTCCTTATTGCGACTACGATGCAGACGTTGGAGGCTTTTGCCTTCGAGTAACTGTGGTTGCTGTTGTATTCGTTCAGCGATGTTTTTTAGCACCTGCTCTAAGCTAGGTGGTAAAGGTGAGCGATCATGGCTTTGCTGTAATAGCGGTAATAACGACACTAGAGCAATAATTAACGAACTGCATAGCCAAAAGCCGAGCAATAATTTAAAAAACAGCCGATTAAATGGATTGTTTTTCAGCATTACGGTATCCAAATATAGCCTTTACCGCGGAGGGTTTTAACTCGTGGGCGGCCGTCTTGGCGTTCAGGTAATTTTTTACGTAAGTTAGATAAATGCATATCTAAGCTACGGTCAAATGGCATTAATTTTTTGCCTAATACATTTTCGCTTAACGAGTCTTTGGTCACCAGTTCGCCAGATTTTTCAACTAAATTGAACAGCAAGGAAAATTCGGTACCAGTAAGGATAATCAGTTGCTCATTGCAATAGGTTTCTTGGCGGGTCGGATCGAGTCGTAAATCACCAAACTGCATCATTTCATGGGCTTGGCTATCTTGTTGGGTGGTTTGTGCACGCCGTAATATGGCACGAATTCGAGCGACTAATTCGCGATCATTAAACGGTTTTGGTAAGTAGTCATCGGCGCCGATTTCAAGACCGACAACCCGATCGATTTCATCACCGCGGGCGGTGAGCATCAATACTGGAGTTTGTTTACGCTGCCGTAAAGCCCGCAATACTTCAAAGCCATTAAGCTTGGGTAGCATAACGTCAAGAAGGATTAAATCGAAGTCTTGCTGTTGTGCCATCATCAGCCCTTGCTCACCATCGTAAGCTTGGCTTAGTGCAAATCCTTCTAACTCAAGTAATTGACTGAGTAGATCGGATAAACCAATATCATCGTCGATAAGTAAAATGCGATTCATAACTGTCCTCTGGCACAAAGAAAATCTGTATGTTGACGTTAACATACAGATTTTTCGATCAATTGAGCTTATCTCATGCCAAGATTAAATCATATCAACATTGCACAGTTTTACATTTACCCCGCTTTATTTTGCACTATGTAGCGTTTAATTCTGGCAATGATAAAGGTCAATATAATTGAGCCGAGGATCAGGCCGACCGAGAAGACCGCATTTTGTAGAGCATTAGGATTAAACACTAACATGCTGCCTAAACCTAACATCATTATGCCTGACATCAGTTTAAGCACTTCACCCTCTTTTTCGGTGAGTTTGCGTTTACCTAATGTCATTGAGAAGACAATCACAATAGCGGCCAGTGGTATAACGTAAACCACATTATAAGCGATGAGGTATAAGTAACGTTGCATGGTATCGAGATCTGATAATGACAACACTGAGGTGTAAATCATTGGAAAGCCTGCGGTGCAGAGCAGCTCGTAGGTATTAGCTAAAATTGCCAGAATAGTTGAACCTAAAATCATTGTTGGTAATGAACTGGCTTTAGATAATTTCCCCATACGCTTAATAAGCGAACCACGGTTTTCCACCGACATGGATAAGCTAACGTCGCCTCGGCCATAAAAGTAATCTTTTATATTGACGATTGCTGCTATCAACGCCAATACCCCCGCACAAGTGATAATGATACCGCCATCACCGCCGCCGAGAACTTGGAATAAGTTAAGCCAGGCGCTCATAAATACAAAGTAGATAAGACCGGAGAAAAATACAAAAATACCGCCCACCAACAGCATACGTTTGCGGCTGCCAGCATTCACCATAATGCTCAGTAAAAATAGCAGCACGAAAAAGGCGCACGGGTTAAAGGCATCAACACCTGCTAATACTAGGGTTAGAACCGGCAATGACATTTCTTCTGGATGTACAGCGCCAATGAGTGGAATGTCGACAGGCTGAACCGTTGGCGCAGGGGCTATGTCGCTGGCTTGGTCAAATGACATACCACATGAGCCTTCGGCTTGTGGATCGTCGCTATTGTCACTACAGGTTTCAAACAGTGGTGCGCTTGCAACTGGCGCAGCTCCGAGGAAATCATCAAGCTTATCACCAATGTCTGCTTTACCACCTTGGCGTTGGTAGCAGTTAACCAAGCGCTCTAGAATGAAACGTCCAGTCACTTCATGGCTGTTATAACCCACTACGGCCTCACCACAAATAGCAAAGTAGGGCACCGATTTGGGTTCAACACCTGTTTTTTGACCCATTTCCATGAGTTTATCAACATTGCCGGGTTCACTAATGACGTAGTCGTGTAATTCGATCCAGTCAAAACGTTCGCCTAGAGCATCAATAAAAGGATGGGCTTCACGACAATGAGGGCAGGTTTTCGACCAAAAGAAATGCAGCTTTACCACTGGCTGCTGGTTTTGCTGAGTATACCAAATTGAGTTGTCTGTTGAGGCCACGGTACTGGCTATTGAGCTTGGAGCTAATATCAATACACAAAGAAGTAACAGTAATTGGCCAATCAATCGGTTCATAATTTATTCCATTAAAGCGCTAATAGTTAGATTTTATGCCCTAATATGATTACTGTAAGGATCAAGTCTGAATTACGTTAACTGGCTCGCATTACTGGGGTTTTTATCATTCAATATGCCAACTTGATCATGAATTACTGGCGCTAAAGTGCTATGAAAAACCTTCTTTACATAGGTTTACTCTGTCTTAACCCTCATTGACATTGCATTCGGTAAACTGAGTATCAAATCTGCTGAGGCAGACAATAAATCCCATACATACCGAGGAACTTAACAATGAAAACATCATCAATCATCAAAACGAGTTTAGTGGCCTTAGTGGCAAGTTCAGCGTTCTTAGCCAGCCAGTTATATGCAACAGAGACTACTGATAACACGGTAAAGACAGAGAATGTCGCCGCTAAAGGTGACCGATATCATGGTCATAAGGGTGGCATGCATAAAATGCTACGCATGTTAGATTTAACGGATTCACAGCGAGCTGATGTCAAAGCCGTGTTAAATAAATATCAAGGTAATCGTCCTGAGCGCCCAACGAAAGAACAGCGAGCTGCGCACCGAGCTGACATGCTAGCGTTAATCACTACCGCTGGTTTTGATGAAGCGAAAGCCACTGAAATGGCCCAAGCAAAGCAACAGCAACACATGCAAAAAATGTTGAACCACTTAAAAATGCAGAATGAAATTTATCAACTATTGACCCCTGAACAGCAACAAATGTTTCAAGATAACTTTCAACAAGGTAAAGGCCACAAGCCACGTCGTTAATCAGTTGCTAGCTCAGCATGGTTAAAGCAACATAATCGCCATTACCTTTGGGTAATGGCTTTTTAGTTAATGCCTATATGGAGTGGCATTGTCTCCGTTGCGACTTTATATAAGGTCTTGGTGCAATTTAAGATTATTTAATAAAACATTACCCAAAACAGCCAGCTAACTTGCTATAGTAAGGTCTGTTAAATTATCTGTAAAAAGAGTCGACAACGTCTTTATGAGTACATCATCTGAATATGACTTTTGGGTCAAATTAGCGAGCCGCGCTTCAGTCGCTACAGCACTGTGCCTTATCGTGATCAAATTATTGGCTTGGTTGTATTCAGGCTCTGCCAGTATGTTGGGGTCATTAACGGATTCATTTGCTGATGCACTCGCGTCGATAGTTAATTTTATTGCCATTCGATATGCCATTGTTCCTGCGGACAAAGATCACCGATATGGTCACGGAAAAGCTGAGCCATTAGCGAGTTTGGCGCAAGCTGCGTTTATTTTAGGCTCGGCGTCGCTGTTATTATTGTATGGCGGCGAAAAGTTAATTCATCCAGTACCAGTTACCAATGCCATGAGTGGTATCGTGGTGACTATTATTGCGATAGTCATGACATTTGCCCTTGTTTTGTTGCAACGACATGCTTTGAAAAAAACTAAGAGCTCGTTAGTTGAAGCTGATTCATTGCATTATAAGTCGGACTTATTATTGAATGCGGCTGTGTTGTTCGCCCTAATATTGGCGCAATATGGCTGGTGGTGGGCCGATGGTTTGTTTGCGGTGTTCATTGCATTTTTTATCGGTAATCAAGCGCTTGGGTTAGGTTATCGTTCAGTTCAAAGCTTGCTTGATCGCGAATTAGACACTGAGACTCGTGATAAAATTAAAGCCTTAGCTAAGCAAGATCCTCGCGTCCAAGGCATTCATGATTTACGTACTCGCCAGGCTGGGAAAACGACCTTTATTCAGTTGCACATGGAATTAGCGGGTAACTTATCATTGCATGATGCCCATGAAATAGCAGATAAAGCAGGCTTGACGATTAAAGCGGCGTTTGATGATGCAGAGGTGATTATTCACCAAGATCCGGTGTAGAGAGATTAGAGAATCGCAATCAATGCCAGCTCAACAATATTTGTGTTTAAGCTGGCACAGGTTAGCGTTCAGACGTGTTAGCTTAAAATCCCTGATCACGAAATTGTGCTAAAGCTTGCTGCACTATGTCTGTAATACTGGCATCAATATCGACGGTTACCACTAATGGTTCATTAGTGGGTTCTTCTAATGTGGCAAACTGACTATCGACCATGTTCTGTTTCATAAAGTGGCCTTTTCTTGCCATTATCCGCGCCAAAATCAGTTCATAGCTACCCTTTAAATATAAAAATCCGACCTGTTGATTACCTTTACGGATTTGATCTCGATAAGATTGTTTGAGTGCTGAACAGCCAATGATCACCGTTTTATGTTGGGTTTCAAATTCGAAAGCCAAATCTCGAATACGTGATAACCAAGGTGCCCTATCGGCATCGTTTAGGGGTTCTCCTCGAGCCATTTTTTCTATGTTGGCTTGCGGATGCAGATCATCACCGTCTACAAAAGTGGCATTCATCACTTTTGCTAACAGTTCGCCTACGCTGCTTTTACCACATGCGCACACACCCATTACAATAATGCATTTCCCTGTCATTTTCTTACCATTCCTTAATATAAGCTTATATAATTAAAGGCTTATTTTTTCAGCTCAGTTTATGCCTTGAGTTTACTGATCTCATTGAGGTTTGTGAATTCGAATTAGCACTCTCATTAATCTCTTTGGAATATAGTATGGACACAATAGTACCAACCGCAGACCCGACTTACTTGCTGATGATCGCTGCGCTAGCCATTATCGCGTTATTAATACTGATTATTAAAATGAAACTGCACGCTTTTGTGTCATTAACATTGGTGTGTGTGGCAACAGCACTGGCCAGTGGTATTAACAGTGATCAAGTGGTGCCAACAATGATGGCGGGTTTTGGTGGCACTTTAGCTTCTGTTGCCTTGCTTGTTGGTCTTGGCGCTATGATAGGGAAGATTTTGGAGGTAACTGGCGGTGCGAAAGTGCTTGCTGATAGTTTAATTTGCCGTTTTGGTGAAGAAAAAGCCCCATTAGCCTTAGGTATTGCTTCGTTATTATTTGGTTTCCCAATATTTTTTGATGCCGGCCTAATTGTGATGATGCCGATTATTTTTAGTGTAGCTAAACGCTTTGGCGATTCACCTCTTAAGTATGCTTTACCGTCTGCCGGTGCATTTGCCGTGATGCATGCGTTTGTTCCTCCACATCCTGGACCGGTAGCGGCTGCGGATTTACTCGGCGCTAACATTGGTTTATTACTCTTTGTTGGCATGATGGTGGCGATCCCCACTTGGTATATTGGTGCTTATTTATTTGGGTTATATGCGGGTAAAAAATTTGATATTCCCGTGTCAAAAGTGTTCCTCAGTACAGCTCCGATTATCGATGTCGATAAGATCCCGAACTTTGGCACGGTAATGTCGATTTTGCTGTTACCTGTGATACTCATTTTTATGGACACTGGGCTAAACACCTTAGCCGTTGCTGGCGTTATCGATGGTAAGTCACCATTAGTTGAATTACTGCGAATGCTGGGTAAGACGCCAATTGCATTACTGATTACCTTATTAGTATGTTTAGTGGTATTTGCCAAAGACTATGGTATGCAACAGCTTGAGAAATTGTGTGGCGACTCATTAGGGCCTATTTGCGCGGTTATATTAGTGACGGGTGCCGGTGGCATGTTTGGTGGCGTATTACGTGCAAGTGGAATTGGTCAGGCATTAGCGGATGCATTGTCACATACAGGTATGCCACTAATCGTTGCGGCATTTGTCATTGCCACCTGTCTTCGGGTGGCACAAGGGTCGGCAACCGTCGCATTAACCACAACAGCGGCGTTAATTGCGCCTATGGTAGCGGCAACCGCTGGATTAAGTGCTTTGGATTTATGTTTTATTGTTATTGCCATTGCTGGTGGTTCAACGGTGTTATCACACTTTAATGATTCCGGTTTTTGGTTGGTTGGACGTTTAATGGGAATGGATGAAAAAACCACCTTAAAAACGTGGACCGTTATGGAAACCCTACTGGGTACTATTGCCTTTATCATTGTGGGTTCACTAAGCATATTGTTGTAAATATCAGCCAGTGATTGGGTTGATATTTTCGATACTAAAAAGCCGCAGTAGCGGCTTTTTGTTCATGTAATATAGTGTGTTGATCGCTTTTATATTATGTAAAAACAAGTTGATTAGTGATTTGGGATCGAGCTTGCTCTAATGCTGAATCTGCCCGCAAAATAAAACTGTCGATAGTATCATCGGCTTGCCAGTTCGACACGCCAACACTGGCGCTAAAACGAATAGGCTTATTGGTTTCTGGTTCTATTAGCGATGTATCGTCGTTGCTATGGCGAATATTCTCGGCAATATTTAAGACTATCTTTTTGCTATTAGCTTGGATGATGGTAATAAACTCATCACCACTCCAACGAGCGATTAAGTCGACTTCACCTAGATTGTTTTGGCAATGTTGAGCAAAATTAACTAAGGCTTTATCACCCATTTTATGGCCAAATAAATGATTAATTTGCTTTAAATCGTCTACGCCGATCAATAAACAATAAAGGTGCTCACGTTTAAGATTGGTATCGGTTATTAATCGCTGACTAAAATGCAATAGCCCTCGTCGATTCAGCACCTTGGTAAGGTAATCAATATAGATTTCCTTATTGAGTAAGTCCTTTAGCAAATAAGATTCAGTAATATCGATCATGGTCATTTGAGTGGCGGGTTGTCCCTCCCAACTGATAACAGTCTCCAGTATTTTTACCCATATGAGACGACCACTTGAATGCAAGCACTGGATATCGACAGTCTGAGGTGTAATGGTATTGGCTAGCAATGCATTGTTAGCCTCTATTCGCTGTGCTTGATAACTAGGTTCAATGATACCCATAATCGATTTGAGTGACATAATGCTTTGACGATTAGGGTAACCAAGTAGGGTCGCGAGTGTTTCATTACAATATAACGGGCTAAAGTTGCGATGCACCAAAACACCTTGCACCGATCCATTGGCTAACTGTTGATAGCGATGCTCACTTTGTACAACAGCTTGTTTGAGTGTGGTGACTTCGGTTAAATCAACAATCGTTATTTGCAGTGCTGTTCGACCTTGCCATTCGACAAGGTGTTCAATGGCTAATACATTAATCGTCATACCAAGACGGTTACGATTAATATAATTTCGCACCTGAGGCTTTTCGATTCCACTCATTAATGCATAGTAAGTGTGTGCCGCGAGATCCTGTAGTTCAGGATCGATTAACTCTAAAATACTTTTCAGCGCTAAGATTTCTTTAGCAGTTTGATAACCGAAGATTTTTGCATAACTATCATCTGCATACAGTGGTATAAAGTCTTGATGAATAACCACACCAAAAGGAGCATCAGAATTCACAATCTGTCCTTAGTTGAATATTACATTTTAGGCCGCAATTTTCATGGTACGTATACTATTGCTTCTGCAGCCAAGTCAATGCCATGTGTAAATGCGGTAACGTCGACTATTTGAGATCATGTTTTATATTAGAATTAGACAAAAATAGTGCTGCCACAGCAATAAGCTTAACAATGTTATAACATCATTATGGCTATATTGTGTAGTTCTGCTTTTAGTCCATTGATAGCTCTTTTAATTTACGAGTCAGAGTATTTCTTCCCCAGCCGAGGCGTTTAGCGGCTTCTTGTTTATGGCCTTGAGTATGTCTTAACGCTGTTTCAAGTAAGATACGCTCAAATTCAGGCTGAACTTCAGTTAATAAATCACTTTCACCCGCAGCAAGCTTTTCATCAATCCAATCTGTTAACGCGGTTTGCCAATCACTTGCTCCAGCTGTTTTCTGTTGGCTGCTAACCGGATCTTTGAGTAATTCTGGTGGTAAATCCTGTGGTAATATTTCTTGTCCAGAAGCCATTACAGTTAACCATCGACACGTATTTTCCAGTTGTCGCACATTGCCTGGCCAAGGTAAATTAGCCAGTTTTACTGCGGTGGCTTTGGTTAATATTTTGGGCTCTACGCCAATTTCTTTTGCTGCTGTGGTTAAAAAATGATTAGCGAGCTGGGCAATGTCTTCACGACGCTGTGATAATGGCGGTAGGTGAACTCGAATCACATTGAGACGATGAAATAAATCTTCACGGAAGGTGCCTTTTTGTACCAATACTTCAAGATTTTGGTGGGTTGCAGCAATAATGCGAACGTCCACTTGCACAGCTTGATGGCCGCCAACACGATAGAATTGTCCATCAGCAAGTACTCGTAATAACCGAGTTTGCACATCGATTGGCATATCACCAATTTCATCTAAAAATAAGGTACCGCCATTGGCTTGCTCAAAACGACCTTGGCGCACATTCGCGGCACCTGTAAATGCTCCTTTTTCGTGACCGAAGAGTTCTGATTCAATCAAATCTTTTGGGATGGCAGCCATATTAAGCGCAATAAAGGGTTTTTCCTTACGCGGGCTGTGTTTGTGCAATGCCCCGGCAACGAGTTCTTTACCTGTACCTGATTGACCATTGATCAATACACTAATTGACGAACGAGATAAGCGACCTATGGCCCGAAAAACTTCCTGCATCGCTGGTGCTTCACCAATAATTTCAGGGGTTTTAATCGAAGTATCTATCACCGGCTGAGGTGTTTGCTCTGTGGCATGAGTCAGTGCGCGTTCTACTAAATTAATCGCCTCGTCGATATCAAACGGTTTGGGCAAGTATTCAAATGCACCTGCTTGATATGCGCTCACCGCACTGTCTAAGTCAGAGTGAGCTGTCATGATGATCACTGGAATATGCGGATAATGCAGCTGTAAGCGATCCAGTAAGGTTAACCCATCAGTCCCTGGCATACGGATGTCTGACACTATGACTTGTGGTTGAGATGCCTCTAAGGCTTGCCATAAAGATTCTGCAGCAGCAAAGCTGGCTGTTGACAGTGATGCGCCTTTAAGAGCTTTTTCGAGTACCCAACGGATCGAACTATCATCATCGAGGATCCAAACTTGTTCACTAATGTTCATGTTACTACCTCATTCTGCCTACATAGGGCATGCTAGTTATTGTAATGGCAGATTAATAATAAATTCGGTATGACCTGGAACCGAAATACAATCGATGCGACCGCGGTGTAATCGGGCAATGTTGTGTGCAATGGATAAACCTAATCCAGACCCTTCATCCCGACCGGTAACCATAGGGTAAAAAAGGGTATCCAATAGTTCAGATGGAATACCTGGGCCGTTATCAATAATCGACAATGCAAGTACCACTTTATAGCGGTGGGTTCCAATCGTGACCTGATGCTGGGTGCGAGTGCGGATAACAATATCTCCGCCACAATGCTCTAAAGCCTGAATGGCATTTTGGACAATATTCAATACAGCCTGTTGCATTTGATCTGAGTCCATTTCAATGTCAGGAATGGACGGGTCGTAATCTCGTTTTAAATGGATATTCTCTGGCAGCGCCATTTCAATTAGTTTAAGCACTTTTTCAATGACTTGATGAATACTTTGTTGTGTATGCTGTGTCGGACGTTGCGGGCCAAGTAAGCGGTCTACTAGATTACGCAACCTATCTGCTTGTTCGATGATTAAGGTGGTAAATTCTTTTAAATCAGGTGAAGTTAGTTCTCGAGACAATAACTGTGCCGCACCACGAAGGCCGCCCAGTGGGTTTTTAATTTCATGAGCTAAGTTACGGACCAAAAACTGTGCAGCTTGCTGTTGCGCGTCCATATTCAGCTGTTGATGAATACGCCGTTGTTGATCCACTTGACGCAGTTCTAAGATGCTGAGGTTATTATCATTTTCAATTGGCATCAAAGTAATATCAACAGTGTGATGCTGACCATCAAGGGTAATCAATACGGCAGTATTAATGGTGAGCCCTTGGCCGGCATTAACGGCATCGCGCAATAACTGTGGCTCAACTCCCATAAGCTGATAAAGTTCAGGAAGCGTTTGTTCTAATAGCTTGTGGTTACCGACCCCCAATAATTGTTCAGCAGCAGCATTGGCATAATATGGCTTGAGCTGATTATTAATAACCAGCACAGCGGTAACTAAGTGATTGAGCAGGTTATTTGTGTCCATTAGCCGTCCTAGTATAGGGTTGCACTATCATATTGCACCGAATTGGTGCAATTCGCAACCCGAAACACACAAGCTCTCACTAAGATAAGTAGTCACACATATTTTTTTAAGTTAATGAATAAACTGATTTTTATCTTATTTACTTGGACTTTCTTGCGGGTCCAAATACAGATGCTTGGTGAAGAAATATCTTTCTAGGAGAGCTTGATGCAAGGACTTTGCCGCTTTGTGTTACAGCATTAACAACCAGTGAGTGTTCACCTCGGTTAATGCCGGTTAATGTAAATATATTTGATGCTTGAGGTGGTGCAGTGACAATACCATCAACCAATAATGTCATCATCACACCGCGAGGCAGTTCCGGAGAGACACTTACTGATACGGTGAACGCGCCGTTATTATCTCGAATCGTTGCCTCTTCTTGAGGAGAAGTGATTGAGATTGAGTAGCTAATTGGGGCTTCTTTTGGCTCAGTGGTGTTGATTTTGGTGGGAGTGTTAATGGTAATATTATTCTGCGTATTTTCTTTTAGATCAACAGCTTCAGCATTCTTTTTCGCTTCATCTGAGTAATGCACTTTACCATTTTCATCGACCCAGCGGTAAACGGTTGCGAGGCTTTGAGCGCTTAATAATAATAAACCAATAAGGATGAGAATACGCATAATGCACTCCATAAAACGATAGTTTCAATTAGAGTAGACGTTTTTATAAAAAAAATCAGCTTAAACTGTGTTGTTTAAGCTGAATGTAAGCGGGCACTATTAAATCAATATTGTTTATTAAGGTGCAATAACCCTATATATATTGGCAGCAGTACTCTGAAATTTGTGCCGTACGGATACTAAAGCTCACATTTGGTGCAAGCTGAAAGTGAGTACCTGTAGCATAGACTGCCCATTCAGTTTGACCAGGCAATAACACTTCAAATTCGCCTGAGATGACCTGCATTATTTCACCTTGAGCAGTAGCAAATTCATATTCACCAGGCAACACAACACCTAAAGTTTGTTTACTGTCATCAGCCAACACCACACTTCTACTAATCACTTTACCGTTAAAATACACATTGGCTTTTTTAGCGACGCTTACCTGTTGCAACATACTCATATATTCTCCTTAAAAATCATCTTGAGTCGAATCTATCTGCGTTTACGTAAAATATCTAGTTAAATGTTTTCATCTTGTATCATTAGCGTCGCTTCGCTGCTAGGGCGTGACTGCGTCACTGCTAGAGTTGCTTCGCTGTTAAGCTGTTGACTTTATAGCCTCTAGCAGCGCAGCGTCCTAGGCTGCCTGTATAGACCAGGCAACAAAAAGCCCAGATGCAGGCATCTGGGCTTTTTAGGTCTTAATGAGTGTTGCCACTCATTAATGGTAATTAACTGCGGTTATTACGCTTACGCTCGTTTTCAGTTAAGAATCTCTTACGAACACGGATGTTCTTAGGAGTTACTTCAACTAATTCATCATCATCGATGAATTCAAGAGCTTGCTCAAGTGTCAGTGTAATAGGAGTCGTCAATACTTGTGCTTCATCAGTACCTGATGCGCGCATGTTAGTTAGCTGCTTACCTTTCAAACAGTTTACTGTCAAATCGTTAGAGCGAGCATGAATACCCACTACTTGACCTTCATACACTTCAGCAGCGTGACCAATAAACATACGACCACGGTCTTGTAATGCGAATAAGGCGAATGTTAGTGCCTTACCTGTTGCGTTTGAAATCAATACGCCGTTAGCGCGTTGACCAATATCGCCACCTTTGTGTGGACCGTAATGATCAAATGAATGATAAATTAGACCAGTACCAGATGTTGCAGTTAAGAATTCGGTTTGGAAACCAATTAAGCCACGGCTTGGGATAACGAAGTCGATACGTACACGACCTTTACCATCAAGCTGCATGTCTTTCATTTCGCCTTTACGGACACCTAATTTTTCAATTACGGTACCTTGATGATCTTCTTCAACATCAACAGTAACTGTTTCGTATGGTTCACATAACTCACCATCGATTGTTTTTAGAATAACTTCTGGACGCGATACAGCTAATTCATAACCTTCACGACGCATGTTTTCAATTAGAATCGATAAGTGTAATTCACCACGACCTGAAACGCGGAAACGGTCTGGACTTTCTGTTTCTTCAACGCGTAGTGCTACGTTGTGAACTAATTCAGTCTGTAAACGTTCAAGAATGTTACGTGAAGTAACGTACTTACCTTCTTTACCCGCGAACGGAGAAGTGTTTACTTGGAATGTCATCGTCAGTGTTGGTTCATCAACAGTTAACGGTGGCATTGCTTCTACTGCATTCACAGCACAGATAGTGTCAGAGATTTTAAGCTCGCCTAAACCTGTGATGGCAACGATGTCACCAGCATTTGCAATTGGTACTTCAGTACGATCAAGACCCATGTAACCTAATACTTGGCCCATTTTACCGTTACGTGTCTTACCGTCAGCGCCAATAATGGTCACTTGTTGGTTAGTCTTAACGCTACCACGGGTAATACGCCCAATACCGATAACACCCACGTATGAGTTATAATCGATTTGAGAAATTTGCATTTGGAATGGCGCTTCTGCATCAGCATCTGGGAAAGACACTTTCTCAACGATAGTTTGGAATAGCGGCGTCATATCATCGCTCGCTACATCTGGATCTAAGGTTGCAAAACCATTTAATGCCGAAGCATAAACGATTGGGAAATCGAGTTGTTCGTCAGTGGCACCTAAGTTAACGAATAAATCGAATACTTGGTCAATAACCCAATCTGGACGAGCACTTGGACGGTCAATTTTGTTGATAACAACAATTGGCTTAAGGCCTTGAGCGAATGCTTTCTTGGTTACAAAGCGAGTTTGTGGCATAGGACCATCAACTGCATCAACCAATAGTAATACTGAGTCAACCATAGATAGAACACGTTCAACTTCACCACCGAAATCGGCGTGGCCAGGAGTATCTACGATATTAATACGGTAGTCGTTCCACTGGATGGCTGTGTTCTTTGCCAGAATGGTGATCCCACGTTCTTTTTCAAGATCGTTAGAATCCATAACCCGCTCAGTAGCTTCTCCACGAGATGCAAGGGTTCCTGACTGCGCCAACATTTTGTCAACCAGGGTTGTTTTGCCATGGTCAACGTGGGCAATAATGGCGATGTTACGTAAATTCTCTAGCACGGATAAACCTCTAAACCAGCAAATAAAAAAAAAGGATCTAACAGTAGTTATAGGTTATAGCTACTGTAAAAAAGCGTGCCATTCTACTTCACAGCAGCTTTTGTAGATAGGATTATTTTTGAACACTTGTAAATCTATCGCTTGCTATGGATTAAAAAACAGCATAAAACGTTTATATATTAAGCATAACCATACTGTAATACAAAAATGTGACATTGTTTAAAATAGCCATATTTACAGGGTGCACTATTATGGACTTTTGCACCATGATGAAACATAGTGGTGCTCGAAGATGGTGCAGATTTATTTTTTTGAAGATTTGATAGAAGTCTCATATCAATAAAATCAATTAGTTAGCGAAGTGGCATGAATATCGCTTATTACAGACCATTATGCACAGATTCGTTTTCCAGATGCACCATCTGGCGAATACCAAGATTATATTAAGGGACAACCCTTTACCCTACCGGAGGCTTGAGAATGTCAGTTGAATCAGTTTTAAAACAACTTGTAGAGTTAGAAGTTAAGTTTGTAGACTTACGCTTTACCGACACTAAAGGTAAAGAGCAGCACGTTTCTATTCCTTCTCATCAAGTAAATGAAGAATTTTTTGAAGACGGTAAAATGTTTGATGGCTCTTCAATCGCAGGCTGGAAAGGCATTAATGAATCTGACATGGTACTCATGCCTGATCCTACAACGTTTGTACTTGATCCTTTTACTGAAGAAACAACCGCACTTATTCGTTGTGATATTTTAGAGCCTGGTACCATGACAGGTTATGATCGCGACCCACGTTCAATTGCAAAAAAAGCTGAGCAGTATCTAATTTCTACTGGTATCGCAGATACAGTATTGATTGGTCCAGAGCCTGAATTCTTCCTATTTGACGATGTCCGTTTTGGTACTGACATGTCAGGTTGTTTTGTTAAAATTGATGCTAAAGAAGCTTCATGGAACTCAGCTAAAAGCTATGAAGAAGGTAACACTGGTCACCGTCCAATGGTGAAAGGTGGTTACTTCCCAGTTGCGCCAGTTGACTCTTCACAAGACTTACGTTCAGCAATGTGTTTAGTGCTGGAAGAAATGGGTCAAGTGGTTGAAGCGCATCACCATGAAGTGGCAACAGCCGGTCAAAACGAAATCGCTACGCGTTTTAACACATTGACTAAAAAAGCGGACGAAATTCAAATTCTTAAGTATGTCGTTCATAATATGGCTCATGCTTATGGCAAGACGGCGACATTTATGCCAAAACCAATCGTTGGCGACAACGGTAGTGGTATGCACGTGCATCAATCTTTGTCTAAAGATGGCGTAAACTTATTTGCTGGTGATAAGTATGCTGGTTTGAGTGACCTTGCTCTTTATTACATTGGCGGCATCATTAAGCATGCTCGTGCATTGAATGCATTCACTAACCCAAGCACTAACTCTTACAAGCGTTTAGTGCCACATTTTGAAGCGCCAGTTATGCTTGCGTATTCTGCTCGTAACCGCAGTGCTTCAATTCGTATTCCAGTGGTACCAAGCCCTAAAGGTCGTCGTATCGAAGCGCGCTTCCCTGATCCACATGCAAACCCATATTTAGGTTTTGCAGCATTGCTAATGGCTGGTCTTGACGGTATTCAAAACAAGATCCACCCAGGCGAAGCGATGGATAAAGATCTATATGACTTACCTGCTGAAGAAGCGGCTGAAATTCCACAGGTTGCGACTTCATTAGAAAACGCACTAGAAAATTTACAAGCGGATCATGAGTTCTTAACTAAAGGCGGCGTGTTCAGCGAAGACTTTATTCAGTCTTATATTCAGCTTAAAACAGCAGAATCTGAGCGTGTAGCACGTACTACTCATCCACTTGAGTTTGAAATGTACTACAGCTTGTAACGACTCAATTGCTTCGGCAATAAATCAGTCAACAAAACCCGATAATCACTTATCGGGTTTTTTTATGTTAAAAAATAACAATATTGTCAGGCTTATTTTTTGTAGTGCGCAATTGTTTGATATTTTTGTGAATAACGTAAGTTTTTAGAGGATTTCACTCAAGAGTGTGATATTTATACCGTTAATCACTCACTCAAAAACGATGTGTTCAATGGATAAGAAAGACCTCAAGCTATTAGAAATACTGCAACGTCAGGGCCGAATGGCTGTTTCTGAATTAGCCGACAAGGTTAATATGTCAGATACTCCTTGTTTGCGACGAGTCAAAAAGCTTGAACAAGATAAGGTTATTTTAGGTTATGGTGCGCAAGTTGATCCGCTAAAGGTAGGCTTGAATGTGGTGGTTTATACATCGGTTCGTTTAACTGAGCATACTGATCAATCAACCGCATTATTTGAATCTACTATGGCGCAACTCCCACAAGTGATGGAGTGTGCAGTAGTGACTGGGGCGTATGATTATGTGCTCAAAATAGTTGCTAAAGACTTAGTTTCCTATGAGCACTTCATCAAGAAATCTCTTGGTAACCTCAAGTTTGTCGCGAGTATTGAAACCACTGTGGTACTAAAGCAAATTTTTAGCCGCACTGCGTTACCGGTAGATGAATCGCCGATCGATTGATCTACCCTTGAATATCAATCAGTTCAACAATCTCCAAAGCAGCTGTCAGAACATCATAGATGACGAATGTAGAGACAGTGCTTTTGGGTATTGAATTGATGTTTTTGCTAATGGCTAGCCTTGCTCCATTGACTCAATAAACTTATTTGATTCAGCGATTGATTTGTTCATGTCGTTAATCAGGCTGGATATGTCGGTTTGTAAATTGGCAAAATCGCCTTTAATGGCCCCAATCGCTTGCGCGTTTAGGTTATGTTTTAAATACAACATATTGTCTTTCATTGCCGTTAAAATGGGTGGCATTTTGGCTTCGGCACGACGCATGCTTTTGACCAGTGAGTTATATGAACGCTTGGTCTCATTGAGTTTGTTGGTGCTGTTGCGGCGTAAACTGGCTTTGCTAATTTCTTCGATTTCAGTTTGCCATTCGTCAAATAATGCATCAGCGACATCTTCGACTTTCTCGATGCGATTGCTGACTTCATCAGCTGCAGATTGAGCTGACTCATACTCATCTTTGGCTTTATTGTAGGCATCTTCTAAATCACCGCCATCAAATGCCAATAATGACTGCATTTCTGCCAACGCAGAGCTAAACTCCTTTTGAGCGTCTTGTTGCGACTCTTTAGCGCTTTGTACTCTATCAACCATAATGTCGCGCTTGTGATAGCCGACTTTTTCCATTGCACTGTAGTAGGCGCTTTGACAACCGCTCAACAGTAAACTGCTACTTAATAGTGCCAGTGATATCCATTTTTTCATCAATGTGTCTCTTTTATTGTGTGAGGCGAAAAAGACTTCGCTGAGGTTAATTATTTGATTAACTGCCTGATTTAAATTTTGCAGCGTCGATGATGCTCCACAAATGGAATAGACCACCAATGATTGCAGGGATCACCAGCACAAAAAAGAAATAGCAAACGGCAGTAATGCAGAAAAATAATAAAGCCGCTAAGATACGCCCTTGTAAAAGCTGCCCTAAACCCGGGAAAAACAAACTCGCGACAGCAGCGAGCACATTGCCCGCCGAACCTTGTTGTGACATCAATTTGCTCCATTATTCGATGGCTAATATGTTATAACATTGTACGAAGTTAGTGACTTAATACAAATGTTATCTCCACTAACGAGGTATTAAATAAGGATTATTATGCCCAAAAAGTTTAATTACAGCCCTATTGTGGCTTTTTTGAGTGGGATTTGGCAGTTTCTACTCCATCTCAAACAACGGCTGACAGAAGATCAAATTAATATCCGCGCAGGGCATTTAGCTTATGTGACCCTGCTGTCATTGGTGCCTATGATCGCCGTCACCATGTCGATGTTATCGGCTTTTCCGGTGTTTAAAGGCATTAGAGGTAACATTGAAGGGTTTATTTATAATAATTTTATCCCTGCTGCAGGTGATACGGTTCAAGTTTATATTAATGAGTTTGTTGCCAATGCATCTAAAGGCACCTTTGTCGGTATTATTGCGTTAGTGTTCGTTGCTATTATGCTGATTTCCGCTATTGATAAAGCGCTCAATAATATTTGGCGAATTACTGATAAACGCTCATATGTTGTTTCTTTTTCAATGTATTGGATGGTATTGACCCTAGGTCCCGTGCTTATTGGTGCTAGTTTGGTGGCAACCTCATATGTTGTGTCATTAGAGGTGGTAACTGGCAGTGAGTTGTCTGGATTAGTGCCGTGGATTGTTGAACGCCTGCCGTTACTGTTTTCTGCGGCCTCAATATTACTGTTGTACATGGTGGTACCGAATAAAAAAGTGCAGTTTTCACATGCCTTATTAGGGGCCATTGTTGCAGCAGTTTTGTTTGAAGCCGGTAAAAAAGGCTTTGCGTTTTATGTGACTCAATTTCCAAGTTACGAAGCGATATATGGGGCGCTGGCGGTTATTCCTATTTTATTTGTTTGGGTATATTTATCGTGGATTATTGTTTTGCTTGGTGCTGAAATTACCGCGGCTTTACCAGAATATTTAGAGGGCTTATCTGTCATTGCAGAAGATCTTAAAGCCGAAATATTTTCAGAGACTGAAAAGCAAAGCCTACACAATGTGCATGATCCTTTAGTAGTTGATAAGCCGTCTACTGGATCGGTTTCCTCAATTGATAAGTATTAATCTTGATGACTGAATTACCGCTATTTATTCAACAGCGATTTGTTGATGTGGGTAACAGTCATCAATTACATGTTGCTGAATATGGTTGCGAAAAGGGCCCCGCATTATTGTATTTACACGGCGGCCCGGGTGCAGGTTGTTGCCGGAGTGAGCTAAGCTTATTTGTTAGTACAGGGTTTCATATTTATTTTGTTGACCAACGCGGCGCGGGACGCTCGTTACCATCTGGGTGTCTATTGCACAACACAGTAATGGATTTGGTGGCTGATATTGAAACGCTAAGGTGCACCTTTGATGTTGAGCAATGGTATTTAGCCGGAGGTTCTTTTGGCGCGACATTGGCTTGGTTGTACAGTGGTTTGTATCCTAGCCGCGTGATCGCTCAAGTGTTATGGGGAATGTTTATTCCCTCTCAACTTGGCATAAATTGGTTATATGGACCTAATGGTGCAAGCCAGTTTTTTAACACTCAATATGCACGATTCATTGATGTTCTTGAGCCCAAGCTTACAACGGCTTTACCACAGGCCGATACACATAGTCCGGCCGTAGCTATTGATCACCTTATGAATGCTTACCAAGTTGTTCTCAATCATCATAATCCACAAGTAGTTGAAAATGCAGTGCAACACTGGCTTATGTGGGAATATGCATTAGCGCAGCCAAGTCAGTTTATGGGCGAGGTAGCCCAACCGTTAAGCTGCGCGAAAATAGGCCATCATTATGTGCAACAGCATTTTTTTGATGTGTATAGCCAATTTAAAACACTTGCAAGCGCTATTGAGGCCACAACAGTATTAATCCAAGGTGAATATGATTGGGTTTGTCCTCAACATATACTAACGGCGTTTATTGAAGAGTGTGGTCATCAATCTATAGATTATCAGCATGTTAGCGCGGGATATCATGCCTTAACGGATCAAGCCGTTTTTCAAGCCGTTACCCAAGCCATTTTACGTCTAGATAACGCGGCATCTAAGTTCAGCTAATAAACAGCTTCATTTAATAATAATTTGTTAATGTTGTTCTATTTAATATGATGTTATCCAAAAAGTGTCGCCAAATAGAATATTTTTAGGATGGTTATGATTGCATTAATTCAACGTGTTAAACGCGCATCAGTCTCGGTAGACGACGCAATAGTCGGCAAAATTGACCAAGGCTTGTTAGTGCTACTCGGTGTGGAGCGCGAAGATAATATTGATAAAATGGCTAAATTAGCCATGAAAGTCATTAACTATCGGGTGTTTAGTGATGAAAATGGCAAGATGAATCTAAATCTGGCTCAAGTTGGTGGCAAATTATTAGTGGTGTCACAATTTACCTTGGCAGCTGATACTGGTAAAGGTTTAAGACCGAGTTTTTCTTGTGCCGCAACACCCGAGCAAGCAGATAGTCTTTATCTGGCTTTTGTGGAGTATTGCCGTCAACAAGGGGTTATGACCGAGACCGGTCAATTTGGTGCAGATATGCAGGTCGAGTTGGTCAATGATGGCCCTGTAACCTTCAATCTGCAGGTATAGGACAGTTCTATTGTCATCATAGATCAACCATCGGAGGGATGCCGTTATGATTGATATGTCGTTCACTGAAGCACAATCAGATGCTAAGGTGACAGCCTTGCTCAAAACCTTGTGTGAAACTTGGCACAACACTATTCCTGTCAGTAAATTTATGGGGATTACTCCAGTATTATTCAATGGCGATAGCTTAAAGGTGACCGCACCAATTGAGCCCAACATTAACTTACATCACACCATGTTTGCTGGCAGCATTTATACTTTAATGACCCTAACTGGATGGGGAATGGTGTGGTTACAGCAGCAGTTGTCACAAGCTCATGGCGACATTGTCTTGGCTGATGCGAAAGTAAGGTATTTGAAGCCTGTTACTAAACAGCCTTATGCTAAAGTGATTTGGCCTTATACTGATTTAACTCCATTAACTCGAGGTCGACGCGTCAAGATGACTTTAGAGGTCGCCTTGTATTGCGATGAGATCATGTGCGCTACGTTCACCGGCCAGTTTGTGTCTTTGCCACAACAATCATCTAGTGTAGATTGAGTTAATATCTTTCTATTTTATCGAATGTTATTGCGAAATTAATGCACTTTTCTTCTTTTTTATAGACTAATATACTGGCTCAATTGGTCAGGCGTGTAGCCATATGACCTAACAAACATATGGGTGAGACTTAACAATGGCAAAAGTATTAATTTTAAAATCAAGCGTTCTAGGCAGTTATTCACAATCTTCAGCATTAGTTGATTATTTAAATCAACAATGGAGCAGCAAAGGTGCGCAAATTACTGTGCGTGATTTAGGCAGTGAACCAGTACCAATGTTAGATGGTGAAATTGCTTCTGGTCTTCGTGGTGGCGATGATTTGTCTGAGCGTCAATTAGCTGCATTAGCCCTATCGAACGAATTAGTGGCTGAAATTAAAGCTCATGACACTATTGTTATTGCTGCACCAATGTACAATTTTAGCATACCAACTACGTTAAAAAGTTGGATCGATTTCATTGCCCGTGCTGGCGTAACTTTTACTTATACCGATACCGGCCCAGTTGGCTTGATTGAAGGTAAGCGTGCCATTATAGTGACCACCCGCGGCGGGGCTCATAAAGGTGGCACCACAGATCACGTAGTGCCTTATTTAATCACAGTACTTGGTTTTATTGGGATTACTGATGTTGAAACCGTTTATGCTGAATCATTAAACATGGGTCCAGATGCTGCAGAAGCTGGCATAAGCCAAGCTAAAAAAGCGATTGACGCTATTACACTCTAAGTTAACCCGAGTTCAGGTTAAGTTAAGTCAATTTTCGAGTGAAGAGCACCTAAACCCATTGCGGGTTTAGGTGTTTTTTTATGCTAATTGTGTCTATTACCTTTGATAGGCGGTTGATCTATTTTTGGTTAAATTTTTTCGAGATTAAAGCGTGTTAAGCGAGGCGATTGCTGCCTGGCAATTTAAGCAAAATTCGCTCAACAATGAGTAAAATACTTTTAGTTGACCCTTTGGTAACCTTGTTGGCCATTTCTACAGCGTTATTGGCTTTTTTATATAGCGTAACGACACAACGAAACTAGATCACTCACGGTTTGAGCTATGGACCAATAGTTTGTTGCTAAAACAGCCTTCATAGCTCAACAGACTCTAGATTACTTCTGTTACTGAGCATTTGCCTTTGTGATACTTATACTACTATTAAAAAATTAATTTACTCATTGAATGAACCTAAAGCTCATTTTGAACCGTATTGTGGCGGCTATGGCACAAAATGTAATAGGCTCACTTATTAATGATGCCTGAGGGCGCTATGGGCAAATATAAAATAGTGACTATAATGATTTTATGCTGATTGATATGAACTTATGCATTTAAAAAGAGTAGCGATTGCAATAGTGCTGATTTTTATCACCTTAGGTCTTGTGCCTATATTGATGGTGGTTAGCCAATGGTCTGCCAATGAGCAGGCATATGGCATTAGTAGCAATGACAGCGAACAGCTGAGCTTTAGTTGGCAAGGCGTTGACAAGCACATTCATCACTTTCCTGCCTCTTCTGCAGGATACACTTATTTATTTATGGGTTTTTTATCGTGCTCTGAAATTTGCCCGATAAGGATCCAACAAATGATGCAATTGGAGCAACACATACAGCAGGATGCTTTGTTAACTGGAGCTGAGGTGCAATTTATGTTTGTGACGATTGACCCCAACAATGACACTCTGGCAGTTCGTAAAAGCATAATAGATGATATCTCACCGCGTTTTGTGAGTGCGTCATTGTCTGACGATGCTTTACAGCAACTGGATAGACGTTTATCTGAGAATATTAACCTTGAGCTCGCCAGCATTAATCATGTCGGCAAGTTGTTTTTATTGTCGCCTAATGGGGCGGTCAAGCGGATCTACACGTCCCAGCAGCTTTCAACTCAAAAAATGTTGCTTGAACTTAAGCAAATTATTTCCTCTGAAACTTAGGTATGTCTATGAGTGATAAATACACAATTGAACTGTTAAAAAAACACGATTCACACATATATCAAATTTTAATGTTGCAAGCACCATTACTGTTTATTAGCGGTTTCTTTGGCGCAAAAATGCTGACTTTCAGTACCTTTTCGGCAGTCGCGATTTTAGTCATAGTACAACTTAGCTATAGTCTGCTAAAGGGGACTGAGTTATTTGCCATTGTTGGTGCGGTGATCATGATGACCGTCTCGGCGTTGCTGATCCAAAGCCAAATGGGCATGATTGAAATGCATTTTCATATTTTTGCTTCTATGGGGGTGTTTTTAATTTACTTACGCTGGCAGCCTTTACTGGCCTCGCTTCTTACCGTTGCAGTACATCATATTGGCTTAACCTATATTCAGCTGCAAGGAGTGAGCTTGTTTGATACTCCAGTGATGATATTTGCCGGCGATTGCAACTGGACCATCATGTTGGTCCATGCATTATTTGCTGCAGCCGAAACCTTTATTCTTATTCGTATTGCCTTTTTTATGCGCACCGATGCCGTTGCCAATCAACGTATTGCCGGTGCCATAGAGCAGATATCGTCTAATAAAGATTTATCGATACGCTTATCTTCTGCTGACACACCAGCGGAGATATCCTTTAATTTAATGCTCGAAGAGTTGTCGCAGCTATTTAATGACTATCGCGATATTGCCGTCAAGATGGGCAGTACTTCAGATAATTTGATGAGCTTGAGCGAGCAAGCTCAGCAGGGGGTTCAACAGCAAAATGCTCAAGCTGGAATTATTGCCGAATCGACTCAACATGTGATCGATAGTTTTCAGCAAATGGCTCACGATAGCCAAGTTTCAGCAGATCAAGCAAGAGAGGGGGCAACCTCAAGTATTGGTGATCGTCAAAGTGCATTAAATATCATGAAAGACATGCAGGCGCTAGAAACCAATATGACTGAAGTGACCGAGTCGATGACTGATTTAACTCAAGATGTCACTTCGATCACCACTTTACTTCAGGCGATCCGCAGTATTTCAGATCAGACTAACTTACTGGCATTAAACGCAGCCATTGAAGCGGCGAGAGCGGGTGAGAGTGGCCGAGGTTTTGCGGTTGTGGCAGATGAAGTTCGTACTCTAGCAAAACGGACTAGTCAATCGACCGATAGCATTGAAAAAGTGCTCAGTCGTTTGAATGTCAGCATGTTAAAAACCGTTGAGTCAATGGATCAAGGTAGGCAGCGTACGAGCCAAAATGTACAGCATACAAATAATATTGCCCAAGGGTTAGATCAACGTTCTGGTCAGATTGGCCAAGTGGCGACTTTGAGTAACAATGTGGCTAATGGTACCCAAGAGCAAGCGGGTAGACTGACTCAAATTGGTGCGGAGATTTTAGATAATGCCAAAGCGGTAGTGCTGCTATCGGAACAGGTGCAAAAATTGGCCGGTGGAGCGGTAGAGATGAAACGAATCACCGAAGATTATCAAGCTAAAGCAGCTGCTTATAAAGTGTAATCCACAGTAAAACAGGCGAATGGATAACTTTCGCCTGTTTTATTATTTGCTTGTCGCAGACAGCAAGTTGGGCTTATACAGCTTGCTGCGATCAGCGCCAGCGTTTAAAGATTAATGAAGTATTAATGCCACCAAACGCAAAGTTGTTGCTCATAATATAATTGGTGTCTATGTAGCGTATCTCGTCTTTAATATAATCGAGTTGTGCGCACTCAGAGTCAATATCCGTGAGATTAAGCGTTGGCGCAAACCAACCCTCATTCATCATTTCGATACTGGTCCAGGCTTCCAATGAGCCACAAGCTCCTAGAGTATGGCCGGTATAACTTTTAAGTGATGAGATTGGCGTATTAGCGCCAAAGACCGCATAAGTTGCAGTCGTTTCGGCTACATCTCCCCGATCTGTCGCCGTACCATGAGCACTGATATAGCCAATTTCTTGTTCGGATAATTTGGCATCCGTTAAGGCTAAACGAATCGCCACTTCCATCGTTTTGGCATTGGGTTGGGTGACATGCTGGCCATCTGAGTTTGTGCCAAAACCAATTAACTCAGCATAAATTTTAACGCCACGCGCTTGAGCATGCTCAAGCTCCTCCAGTATTAGTGTACACGCACCTTCACCGATAACTAAACCGTCTCGTTGGCTGTCAAATGGGCGTGGTGTTAGCTCTGGTTGATCATTTTTGGTGCTGGTGGCAAATAAGGTATCAAATACTACCGCTTCAGTCGGGCAAAGTTCTTCAGCACCGCCGGCCAACATAATCGTTTGCATACCGTACTTAATCGCCTCGTAGGCGTAGCCTATGCCTTGGCTAGCTGATGTGCATGCACTACTGGTGGTATGAATTCGGCCCTGTAAGCCAAAAAATACCCCCACATTGACTGCCGTTGTGTGCGCCATCATACGGATATAGCTGGTGGCGGTTAAGCCAGACATTTCGCCGGTTTTTAACATCTCACCAAATCCAATAATGGGATCGGTGCTGCCAGTTGATGAACCATAAGCGACTCCAACTTTGCCAGAATTAAGAATAGGATCATCTAATAACCCTGCATCCTCTAACGCTAATTCACTGGCTCGAGTGGCCATTAGAGACACTCTACCCATGGAGCGAATTTTTTTGCGTGAATAGTGCTTAGGAGTAACAAACTCTGTGACTGGTGCCGCAAGACGAGTATTTAAGCCTGGGTATCTGTCCCATTCATCCATGCGAATGACACAATTATGTTTAGCTAATAGGCTCGCTTTAATTTGCTGCCAGTCTTGGCCTAATGCGGAAATGCCGCCAATTCCAGTCACGACCACACGCTTCATATCATGCCTCCATTAACTGAGATCACTTGACGAGTAATATAGGCGGCATCATCTGACATTAAAAAGTTAGTCAGGCCCGCTATTTCACTGGGTTTACCCATGCGTTTCATCGGCACTATTTGGTTAACCATTTCGGTTGGAATATCGCTGACCATATCGGTTTCAATTAACCCTGGGGCAATGCAATTAACAGTAATTTTGCGCTTTGCCAATTCAAGAGACAGCGCTTTAGTGGCTCCAATGATCCCCGCTTTTGAGGCGCTGTAATTGACTTGACCACGGTTGCCTGCAATGCCAGATACTGATGCGAGAGTGATAATGCGCCCACCTTTACGCGCTTGTACCATCGGCATCACCGTTGGGTGAATAACATTGTAGAAACCATCAAGATTGGTGTGGATCACGCTATCCCACTCCTCTTCGGTCATGGCAGGAAAGGCGGTGTCACGGTTGATGCCAGCATTCAGAATTACCCCGTAATAAGCACCATTTGCGTCAATGTCCGTTTCGATAGCAAGCTTAACTGCCTGGCGGTCAGCAATATCAAATTGCAATACGCTAACTTGAACACCAAGATCTAATAAGGTTTTTTGTACTTGCGCCACTGCGGCATGATTGCTGTGAAAGTGCAGCGCAATATCAAAGCCATTTTCGGCTAATTTTATCGCGATGGCTTTGCCTATTCCTCGGCTTGAACCGGTAACTAATACTCTGTTATTCAAAATGTCTCTCCGTGATTTATTCGAGGAACTCCAATAGGATGTAAAAAGGTTTATTGATCATGCTTAGCCGTGGCTTGGCTTTCATCAATATAAGCTTGGGTATCTTTGGGTTGGAACACATTGATATTGGCTTGTGCTATTAAGGTATCTTGATGATAAATATGGCAATCAAATACCGCTAATCCCGACTCTTCTTGGTACAGTCTAGTCACTTGAGTGCGATATGACTGGCCTAAGGTAAAAGTGTCTATATGCATTTGTAGCTTGCGGGTACCGAGTAAAAAACCGGCGAGGATAGCTTCGTTGTCTAGTCGTGCTTCGATGCCTGCTAATGCCGCCACGCTTTGAGCCATATACTCTATCGCAACATAATTAGGCACCCCATTGATTGTGCTATTAAAAAAAGCACTGCTAGGGCTAATATAGGTTTCTGTGGTTAGGCTATCTGGACGATGCTCTAACAGCTTATCGATTAAGATCATCGGCGCACGGTGCGGAATAAAATTGCTAACATCTTGCGCTAACATAGCAGCATCGGCTGTGAGTGTAGACCTGAAACTAGGCATCCTTTCGACAAAAAATCAGGCTGGCATTACTACCGCCAAAGGCAAATGAATTGCTCATAATGAAATTGAGCTCACGGAGCCCAGTATTACTGTGGGCATTAATCAAGGAGATTTGCGGGTCGTTATCATCAAATTGGCCATCCCAAACATGAGGAGGTAGGCGCTTACTATGATTAAGAGGACTTAATAACAAATAGCAAAAGGCTGCTTCAATGGCTCCAGCAGCTCCCAAGGTATGGCCAGTTAGTGGTTTAGTTGAGCTACACAGTGGTGATAAATGGTTAAATACCGCATTTATTGCGCGAGACTCCATGGCATCATTTTTAGGTGTGGCAGTGCCATGCAGATTGACATAATTAATCTGCTGCGGCGAAATATTAGCGGCAGATAGCGCCAATTGCATAGCGGCAATTGCGCCATGTCCTTGGGGGTGTGGCGCTGAAATATGATGTGCATCGGCAGACTCGCCTATGCCCGCCAGCATTACATCGCTTTGGCCGCGTTCTAAAGTGAATAAGGCTGCACCTTCACCAATATTGATCCCATCGCGATGTCGACTGAATGGATTACAATGACCTTTGGATACCGACTCTAATGCAGCAAAGCCATTAACGGTTAGTTGGCATAAACTGTCTACGCCACCCACAATCACCATATCGCATAAATTGGCATTGAGTAATCGTTGGGCACTGGCAAACACTTTGGCGCTTGATGAACACGCTGTAGAGACGGTATAACAAGGGCCTGATAGCGAAAATAACTGCTTAAGATACTCACTAGTACTGCCCAGTTCCTGCTGTGAATAATGGTAGCTTGGCGGGAAATTGCCATGTTCAAGCTTATATTTTAACGCCGCTTCGCCTTTAGAAATACCTGAGGTACTCGTGCCTAACACGACGCCAATCCGATCGGCTCCAAAACGTTGCTTGGCTTGCTCGACGGCTGGGATAAGCTGCTGAGCGGCGATGTTTAATAAACGATTATTCCGACAAGCAAACAGGCTTAAATGATCGGCGATAGCGATTAAACGTTTATCATCAACGCAACCGACTAATGTGGGCGCATTGAACAGCAAATTATCGCGCCATTGCATGGCACTGACATCACCATTAATGAGACGTGGCAACACTTCTTCAGGCGAGTTGCCCAGAGGTGTACACAATCCAATGTGAGTTATTGCAATGCGACTATTCATATTTGCTTATATGGCCTATTTATCACTGTCTGTTTATTGGTGGCACACTGATTATTCAATCGGGTTAATTTGCAGGTGAATATCAGCTGCATCGATGTCGACATTCACTTGTGCCAACCAAGGATCAATATTGTTGTACGTTAATGTTATTGATGCGCCATTATCATCGACCAGTTGCTTACATAGTGCCATATCACAGGATATTGTTATCAAGTTTCCACCACTCAATTGTTGATTAACTTGCTCTGTTGGCCAGTAAATTAACTGCATTATTGCCATCAAGTATTCTGCTTTAAACTGTTCACCCAATAACAAACTTTGCTCACTTTGCAGAGTTTGCCCATCGTACACTAGAGTGAATAACGCTTGCCCAAGCGGGGCTAATCCCACTAATGTCATCCGTTGTGAATTAACGTCAAGCTGGGTTAATAACTCATGGCTATCTTGGCCACGGGTAAAGTTAACCATTTGAGTTAAATTAATGTCTTGATGCTGAGCATCAGTTAATACCGACGAGGTTGGATTTAAGCAATATTGTGCTTCACTCGTTAGAGGGACACAAGTTTGTCTGGCTATTTGCTGGCTACAAGCGGTTAAAAAGCTTAGCAGAAACAGGGCCACAACACGGCGTGATAACACATCAATAAAATGCCCAAATAAGTTAAGCAACATTGGGCTCCCGACATAACTCGACAATGGTATTGAGGCGGCGTTCAGACTCTTTTACAAATGGGTTATTCATGTCCCAAGCATAGCCGGCTAAGATTGAGCAAATCATTTGTTTAATGGTGTTGTTAGCTTGTTGATAGAAAATGACATCTTGAAATCGACCATCATACCAAGCTTGGACATAAGTTCTAAAGGTATTGACCCCTTGCATTAATGGCTCTGAGTATTGGCTATCCCAATCAATTTTTTGGCCATTAAGTTGCTTATGTAAACATGCTACAGCCATAGACGCAGATTGCATTGCAATCGTTACCCCTGATGAAAATACCGGATCAAGAAACTCGCCTGCATTACCCAGTAAAGCAAACTTGTTGGTTGCTAAAGTGGTGACGTTGGCTGAATAACCTTTTAGGGTGGCACAGGGCTGAACGATATTAGCCTTAGTCAGCAAGCGTTGCAGTACCGGTTCTTCATTGATGATAGCTAACAACTGTTGTTCAAGACTACCGGATAAATGTTGGAGTAAATGCGGCTCAGCGACCACCCCAATTGAACACCGATTATTGCTAAAAGGGATTAACCAGTACCAAATATCCTTATGCTTGGGGTGCACGCTAATGAGGATCTTATTGCGATCAAAACTAGGATCGCTGATGTTGTCTTCAATATGGGTAAAAATAGCACTTCGTGGGGGTAAAGTTGACGATTGTTCTAGGTTTAACAATCGTGGTAATACTCGACCAAAGCCACTGGCATCAAGCACAAATTTAGCATTCAGCTGATACTGTGATCCTTGCTCGTTGGTTACCGTTAAGCGAGGATCGTGAGTTAAATCAATTGCATCGACTTGATGCCCAAATCGAACCTCAACCCCTTGGCTTATTGCTGTATCAGCTAAGAGTTTATCAAAATCAGCCCGCTGAACTTGAAAGGTGGTACCCGGGCCTGGAGTAAACTTATCGGTAAAGTCGAAGGTGGTATAGCGACCTTGGTGGCTAAATGCTGCGCCGTTTTTAAACTGAAACCCAGCATTATTAACGGCTTCGAGCATGCCGGCTTGTTCAATAAATTGCATGCAACAGGGGAGTAAGCTTTCGCCAATTGAAAAACGCGGAAAATGTTGTTTTTCAATCACCACAACGCGATGGCCCTGCTGGCGTAACAAGCTTGCGGCTATAGCACCTGAAGGGCCGGCGCCAATGATGGCTACATCAACATCCATGTTGCTGATTTTATGTGTCTGATGGCTTAACATTTACACTGTTTTCCTTGTGATAAATGAAATAAATGGTGCGAGTAAAAAGGAAAAACTGATCCCAAATAATAATGTAAGACCAAAAAAGTGAATCGCATGAGTTTGACTCAGCGCCAGCAAACCAAAAGCCAATAGTGTTGAACAGGCTGACATAAAGATAGCCATCATGACTCCGCGACTGGTGTGTTTGGCTTCGGCGAAAAAGAGACTGTAATCGATACCAATTCCCAGCACTAAAATAAGCGCTAAGGCGTGAAACAAGCTAATGCTTGAGCCAACTAAGCCTAAACACGCCAGGGTGAGCAGTACTGATAATGCGGGTACCGAAACAATGGCTAATGCCAGTTTAATGCCGTATTTAATACTGAAGAGTAGGCAGGCCAAAGCAAATACCCACACTAGTAACTGCAATGTTAGTTGACGATATTGGCCCATTAAAGCCGATATATCACCGACTTTATCAATTAACTGCACTTGCCCCAAAGACCAATCGTGGCGAGTCAGTCGTTGCTCAATAGAGGTTAATGAGTGAATGCCACCTAACAATACAATTGCGCCATATTGCTGGGTTTGGTCTGTGGTCGATACAGCACCAAGCCATAAGGCACGTAAGTCATCATTGGCTAGGGCTAACACCTCTTTTGGGGTTAGATATTTTGATTTTGCATGATCAAGTTGTCTCAGCAGGCTGGCATTTATGTTGTCATCTAGGCCCATGTTGCTAATGATTTCGTGCAAATGTTGCTGATAAAGTTGTTGTTGTAACTCATAATTGTGGCGTTGACTGGCAATGCTGGGCATAAAGCGGCTTAGGCTAATGGCTTGGTCTAACTCGCCATCGCTAATGGCTTGATTAAGCACAGGTGTCAGTTGTTCTAAGGTTTGCAATAAACCTTGTTCATTGTTACTGCTGACTAAAATAAATTGGTTGTCTGTGCCGCCGCTAAGTAGTTGTCTAAGCTGGTTTTCTTCTGTGGTGATGGCTGCAGGACTTTGCTGTAATTGGCGAATATCATCATTAGAGTCTGCTTTGGATAAGCCAAAAAATAATATAGCGGTTAAACACAGCAGCAGTGCCGCTATGGTGGTTTTTTGCCACCATTGCGGCGCAGTAAAAATGCGTTTTAATAACGTTAGATAACCTTGGGCTAGGGTTAATCCAGGTGTTGGTTTAAGCGCATGGTTGCCCAATAATGGGAACACCAGTAGTAGGGTTAGGTACGCACCTATTAAGCCAGCGGCGCAAAATACTGCCACCTGTTGCATCCCAGGAAACGGGGTAAAACCAATAGCGATAAAGGCACTGGCACTGGTAGCAAGAGCGAGAGTGAGCGCCGGAAAAATACGCCTTAAGGTGTCACTGGCGTTGTCATTGGGGTGAGCCTGTTTTTCACAGTAAAAGTGAAAGCTGTAATCAATCGCTACGCCAATTAAGCTGGTGCCAAATACCAATGTCAGTAAATGCAGCTCGCCAAAAAGGCTTAAGGTGGCGACTAGCGCAAACACCACACCGCTCGTTAAGGTAAGTAGTGCCGCGAATAATGGCATCACCGATCGAAATGCCAACCAGACCAATAAGATAATCCCCAACATGGAAATTAAGCCAATGCGGCTGATCTCTTGTTTGGCTGACTCGGTGGCAGCAATGGCATGAAATAACGCCCCCGCCTTAAGAAAGCTCACTTGGGAATATTGCTGGTTAATGTGACTCAACGCAGATTCCAATGCTTGAATTTGCTGTTGCTGAGCGTTGGGGCTAAAGGCGCTGTCACGGCCTTTGGCCATCACTATCGCCGCCACACCGTCGGCAGTATCTGTGAGTAAAATACCCTGTTGGCTGCGCAGCGCATTATTGGGCGATAACGCCAGTAAGTTGGCTGGAAACATCAGTAATGGATCATTGCTGAGCAGTTGGCTGTTGGCAAAACCAAATGTGCTATAAAGTTGGCTTTGGGCTGCGTTAAGCAGTTGGCGCCAATTATCGGTTTCAATGGCCTGCGCTTGCTCTGGTGTCAGTAGGCCAAAGCGATGTTCGAAGTAGACTTTAGCTAAGTGTTGTAGATTATCATCTGCGTCGCTGCGAACGGCAGTAAAGGGCGATTGATTTGATTGATTGAGCGATGTCATCAGCTGCTTGGCTGCGCCGATAGCTTGGGTTTCGTTTGGGGCAATTACCGCAATATACACTTGATTAGCCAGTTGCTGTTCTACCTTGTTTAAGGCTTTCTCGGTAAGCTTATCTTGTTGTAGGTGCGGCAACATGGCCAAAATATCAGTCTGAATATGTGCACCTTGCTGCCATTGCACAAAGCCTGTGACTATCATTGCTAGCAGCAATACTCCCCATAAGGCAAAACGCCCAATGGGAGATAACACTGCATTAAGCGATAATCGAAGCATTATTGATTGGACTCACTGCCAAGGCTAAAAAGCTCGAGTTCAGTTGTGCTGAGCGGCCCTTGCTGGGCATCAAGAAATTGAATTTGAGTATAATCGCTGATATCGGCCTGGCTGCTGGTGATGATTAATGAGCGTAATAGAGTATCGCCACTGAGCGTGATATTGCCCATGGATGCGCGTAGTTGTGGGTCTTTAGCTTGCAAGCCGAGTTGCCATGGCGTGCCTGCGTTGTAATTAGCGGGCATAAATAAGGTGAAATCCGCACTTAAAGCAGCAATATTACCCGCCATAATTGCTTGCAGTAACCGCGGTACTTGCTGTGCGATTGGACTACCACTGGCCATAGCATTAAGTTGTTGCACCTTGCCTTGGCTGTTTTGCTGAATTAACTGCTGATCTTTTAGCACCATCAAGGTGCTAAATGGTCGCAGCTGCTGCCATACTAACCCTTGCGTCGGACTAAAAATAAATTGTCCCTGGCTGAGCAAGGGCTTTTTTAGCACCTGTAAGTGACGCTGCTGAATAAACTGCCCTCTGGTATCAAGTTGTAAATTCAGTTGTTGCGCTAGCGCACTGAGGGCCTTTGTGGTGGCGGGTTGAGTATACAACGCCTGAACATCTGCCAGTTGTGCTTGAGTCAGTGGTTTATTACTGCTTGCTAGTGAATGTTCATTGGCGGAAATACTGCCAAGAGGCAAACAGAGGCAGATCACTATCCAAACCTGAGTAAACATGCCTTTGCGAGAATTCATTAAGCTTGGCTCACATCAAGTAATCGACGAATTTTTTCCTGAAATACTTCAGGGGTGACAAAGCATAATTCTTCGGTCGTAATATCTACCGCAGCTTGAATGGTATAGCCTTTCGTTATCCGCGCATTGGTTTGGGCATCAACAATTTGGTAGTTAATGCGTAAACGATTTTCCCATTCAACAATGGCGGCGATCACTTTGATTTTTTGATCAAAAGTGCTGCTTTTAACATACTTTACTTGCACATCGACAATCGGCCATGCATAACCCGATTGTTGCATAGTACGGTAGTTATAACCGAGTTTATCCAGCAATAAGCAGCGCACAACTTCGAAGTAACGTAAATAATTACCATGCCAAGTGATGCCCATCGAATCAACATCGTGAAACGGGATCACCATGTCCATTTCGGTCAGTAATAAACCTTTCATTTAGCACACCTCCCACAGACCCAATTGAATCTTTTCCACTGTTTGGCGCAATACCGTCTCTAAAGGACGGTCTTCGGTTAGCAGTTCAAAATCTTCGCTTACTTGGGCTAAGGTCGTTGCAAGAGAGGGGGTTAATGAACTCGCATCGAGTTCTTGCTGCATAATACGCAGTTGAATACCTTGGCTCATGGCTAACAATGCCGCGGCAGCGACTTGTTCTGTGAGCTGTAAAATACGCATACAATCACGTGCAGCTATGGTGCCCATGCTCACTTTGTCTTGGTTGTGACATTCTGTTGAACGTGAAAACACGCTGGCTGGCATAGTGTTTTTTAATGCTTCAGCAGTCCATGCTGATACGCCAATTTGCACGGCTTTAAAACCGTGATTAATTGCACGGCGATCACCTTCTGCAGCAGATAAATTAGCCGGTAAGCCATTGTTAAATTTAGGGTCCATCACTAAGGCCATTTGGCGATCGATTAAGTCGGCGATATTGGCTACGGCATTTTTCATCGCATCCATGGCAAAGGCAATATGGCCACCATAAAAATGGCCACCATGGAGAATATGTTCACCTTCGGCATCAACAATCGGATTATCGTTAGCGCTGTTAAGTTCGGTTTCAATAAACTGACGCATAAAGGGTAGAGCATCTTGCAATACGCCGATGATGTGCGGTGCACAGCGGATAGAATAACGGTCTTGTAGGCGGTCTGAATTTCGGGGATGCACATGATGATTTAAGTCCTCACGGATCCAACTGGCAATCTGGTTTTGACCTGGGTGAGGCTTGGCGGCAAATAAAATTTCATCAAAATGGTTTGCGTTACCTTTGAGCGTTAACGATGCCATGGCGGTTATCCGGCTTGATAGGCGGGTTAAATATTGCGATCTGTCATAGGCTAAACAAGCAAGTGCCGTCATAACCGCAGTACCATTCATTAATGCGAGACCTTCTTTAGGGCGCAAGGTTAATGGCATCATGCCAAATTGTAGATAAACATCTTTAGTCGCTTGGCGTTTACCTTGGTAAATCACTTCACGTTCGCCAACTAATACCGCAGCAAGATAAGATAATGGGGTTAAATCGCCACTGGCGCCGACCGAGCCCTCTTGGGGGATCACCGGAGTAATATCATTGTTTAAGAGCCACTCGATGCGTTGTAGCAGTAAATAACTTACACCTGATTTGCCCACAGCCAGTGAGTTTAAGCGGCAAGCCATAATCGCGCGGGCTTGCATCGGGCTAAATACATCGCCTAAGCCACAGCCATGGAAGCGGGTTAAGTGCAGCGGTAATTCGTGGACTAAATCTAAGCTAACATTAACTGTACACGAGTCGCCGTAACCCGTTGTCACGCCATAAACCACACCTTCTTCATGGAGTACGCTGTCAATAAAGCGTGCACCTTTTTGAATATATTCAACATAGTCAGCAGTATCTGTCAGTTTGACCGCAGCGCCTTTGGCTATAGCCACCACTTGCTCAATACTAAGATAGCGTTGGCCTAAATGCACTGTGCTGTCGGCGGTTGATGACATTGAAGATGAATGGCTCATGAATTATCTATCCTGACTGGGTAAATGGGTTGCGCTTGAGGGAGAGTGCTGAGTATTACGCCATACCAGCTCGTCTTTGCGCCAAAAATCGAAAAAGTTAAACCATTGCATCGGAGCGAGTTGGGCAAAATGCGCTAAGCGTTGGCTGTATTGGCTCATGGCGTCGGTTAAGCGTTCAATTCGACCTGTACGTGGACCTTTTAAGCTGTCGCTTAGATGTTCAACATGTACTTGATAACGGCCATGCTGACGAATACAAAATAAGGTGTAAACCGGGCAGTCGAGTAAGCTTGCTAAAATAAATGGCCCTTGTGGAAACGCTGCATCTTGGCCTAAAAACGGTAAATAGGTTACACGGCCTTGGCTGCTCGACGAGGTGCGGTCAGCGGCAATTACCACAATTTCACCTTGGTCGATTTTTTGCTGCAGTAACATGGCAGTACTCGGATCGAGCTCGTTAACATGGATTAAATTTAGGCTACTTTGTGGATTAAGCTGCTGTAGAACCTTATTAAAATTTTCCGCATTTTGGGTTAGCACCATCACATTCACTTTAACATTTTGCTGGTGGACAGAGATAGCGCGGCACAGTTCCATATTACCTAAATGCGACACAATTAATACGGCGCCCCTGCCAGTAGCCGCTTGATCTGCGAGTATTTTACGGTCGTCAAAGTCGACTTGGTCTAGATTTATCCGGTTACACCAAGCGTCAATTCTATCGAGGGCGGCATTACCAAAGGCAAAAAAATGTTTGAGGCTATCGCGCCAATTGACCTCGCGACTGAGATGAGGGTGATTGGGTTGTTGCTGTTGCACTCGGCGTAAAAAGTCTAATGATGCGAGTCGAGATGTTGAGCCAGTGAGAAAAAAATAACAAATTACTGGATACATAACCGCTCGGCACAACCAATGCCCGCCCAAACGATAGCATTGGGCTAACAGCTTAATCCCCCAAAAACTGCCTCGCTCGGTCATTGTGGACCAATGTTTTGGTGACTGAACTTGAGTTTGGGGCGACTCTTTTTGCTGCAAAAACCGTGTGCTAATAATACGTGGTCGACGCGCTAACATGCCAAAAAATAACTTGGTGTGCATCCAGCTGATGCGCACATTATCCTGAACGCCTTGAAAGTGACTGATGCCATCTTCAGGATAGATGACTTTGGTTGGCACCTGCACGACGGCAGTGCCTTGCCAGTAAAGCTTGACCATGATCTCAATATCAAAGTCCATCCGTTCGCCTAACGCGTGCTGGCTAAATAATTGCTCAGTCGCAGCGAGTGGGTAGATCCGAAAGCCACACATAGAATCTTGAATATCAAAACTTAAGGTTTCAACCCACACCCAAAAATGAGTGATATAACGCCCGTATAAACGCCCTTTAGGCACAGACTCATCATAAATTGGTTGGCCAGATATTAATGCTTGTGGGTGCTGCTCACTGGTCGATATCATTAACGGAATGTCGTCTAAATTATGCTGACCATCAGCATCGACCTGTAATACATGACTAAAACCATCACGATAAGCTTGGCGCAGCCCGCTAGTCACTGCGGCTCCTTTACCACGATTAAACGGATGACTAATAAGTGTTACCCAGGCAAATTTTTCCACCATGGCGTGTAATAGGTAACGAGTTTCATCTTGGCTGCCATCATCAACCAAATAACATTGCAGGTTGAATTTTGCCAACTGTGCGAGGGTTTTCTCTATGGCGATATGATGATTGTAATTAGGAATAACCAAGGCGAGCTTCATGAGTCACTCTCAATATTGGTTGCAGCATTAACCCATGCGGGTTTGATAACAATGCGCCCAGAAGCAAAGCGTTTATCTTGATCGCGGTAACTAAAAATCAGTTTTGCTTTTTGCGCTTGGTGTTCAATCACCAAATCAACATAGGTGTCGGGTAATATGAGTTGCTGAAACTTAAGTACTTCTAATGTGGCAACCGTAGCGGAATAGCCAAATGCCTCGCAACCCAATTTGACCGCCCAATCGACTAGAGTTATCCCAGGTAATACAGCTTGCTCTGGGAAATGGCCCTTAAAAAAGGCTAAATCTGCACTAATAAATAAGCGCCAATGATAGCTATTATTATCGCCTTCATGGCTAATGATATGAGGTAATTCGGACTTAATCATGACTAAATAAGGCTACAATTTCTGATTGGGTACGCTTGCCTTGGCTATTGAGCGGCAAGTTTTCTGGATAGCGCCAGCGTCTTGGTAACGTGATGCGCTCAAACTGACTCAACAAATGGCTTTTTAATGCATTATTAACTGCCAATTTGCCTTCGTCCTTTAGGGTTTGCAAGCCTAACTCGCTTAAACATATTGCAGCACCTAACATGGTCCGCGGCTGTTCTAATACCGTGACCGCAGCTTCGCGCACAAAAGGATGCGTTTGCAGTAAATGCTCAACTTGGGCTAATGACAAACGTTTTTCTTCAATTTTTACAATGCGGTCAAGTCGGTGTAATAAACGGAACTGACCATCATTTACCAGTTCAATTTTATCATCGCATTTTAACCATTGAGTCGGGTCGTCTAAATAGACTGACTGCAACATTAATGCTCCGTCTTGTGGCGCGATATCAATATTGACTTGGTTAAAGGCTTGCCATGGCTGCTGAGGTTGCAGCTGGCGGCGATAGGCAATACCGCCAGTTTCAGTACTGCCAAATATTTCAATCGGTAATTGATTAAAACAGTGCTTAACCGCCTGGGCTGCCTCAAAGTTTAACGGGCCACCCGAGCTAAAAATTAAGCTAGGAATACGTTGTTGCCTTTGGTTTTCAAGTGCATCAGGTAAGCGAGTCAATTGAGCAGGACTACTGATTAAACATAAATTTGGCATAATAGCCAAGTAGTAGCTTAAGGTTTCTGGATAGTCGATTTGTTCGCTTAAGAATGCGCGGCTCGCAGCCAAAGGCCAGAGAATTTTAAATAATAAGCCGTAGATATGTTGATGCGAAACCGTTGAAACGACTGAGCAATGAGGTAAATGTTCGGCGAAGGTGTGTTCAAGAATGCTGACTTCAGCATCCAGTTGTTGCAAGGTTTTCTTAACCGCTTTCGGTTGACCGCTACTGCCTGAGGTGAATAAGATTAATTCCCCCAAGGTTTCTGTTTTCGGCCAAGGTGCAGCGGGTAAACTTAATTCTTTTTTTAGCGCAATGTACTCACGCACCTCACATAGAGGCCTGTCGGCAATAATGGCATCAAATTCATGATTAAGTTGGCTCAAGGTGCCACCTTGGGTGTTGGCAGGTAATATCACTTGTTTACCCGCCAACAATGCCGCGCATAAACCTGCGGCAAATACGTCACTGTGCTTGGCGGCAAGCAACCAACGCTTCGCTGTACTTTGGCTCAGTTGCGCATGCAGATGAGCAACTTGGGCACAAAATAATGATCCCGTCATGATGTCATGATGATCAAAGCTTATCAGCTGCTGAGAGGCCGGCCCTGTTGCTAACCAATTGAGTAAAAGTTTATTCATGTTTTTTCAACCAAAAACGACGGTAAATCCATTCTCCACTGAGCAGCATACCCATAAGCAGATAAGCTATCAGTCCGTTGTAAAGTGTCCATATTTCAATACTGGTTGCTATGGCCGTATAGGCAGCCACGGCACCATTAATAATAAATAACCCACACCAGAGTATGGTAATAGTGCGTAAGTAAGTAATCGCGGAGTCTGGCAAGTCAGGCTCTTTTAAGCGCGCTAAACGTTCAATCATGCTTGGGCCATTAATCAGTGAATAACCAAATAGTCCCAACATACTCATATTTATCACCACTGGATAGAACAATAACCAGTCGTGACGCTGAGCAATAAAACTGGCTGCAGTTAATCCTATACCAATCAATATTGGCAGCGTCATGGATTTTACTTGCTGTTTATTGATAATAAATCGCATTATTAACGATAAGCATAGTAATAAGGCGATTGTGCCCGGTGGTAAATATTGCAATCCAAAGTACACAGCTAAAGGATAAGTGATAATAACCAAAGTTGTGATAATCAGTAGGACTAAGCGCATTAGCTTTTAATTAAACCTTCAATGGCATTGACGATATCATCGACGCTTCGCACTGCTTTAAAGGCTTCAGGCTGAATTTTTTTGCCGGTCTGCTGCTGCAATTTAATCACCAAGTCAACGGCATCAATACTGTCTAAATCCAGATCTTCGTACAAAGTGGCTTCGAGGGTGATATCTGCCGCATTTATTTCAAAGTCTTCAACTAAAATAGCGCTAAGCATTTCGAGTATTTGTTCACGATTTTGCATGCTAGCTCCTAAACACGTTGAGATTCAATAAAGCTAGCTAAGCTAGCAACACTGAAAAAGTGTGCTTTAGTTGCATCTGAATTGGCTTCAATTTTGACATCAAACTCTTTCTTAATCGCCAAGCCCAACTCTAGCGCATCGATTGAGTCTAACCCCAGACCGTCACCAAATAAGGCCGCGTCAGTTTCGATATCATCGACAGTGACATCTTCTAAATCTAAGCAATCAATGATCAGTTGTTTTATTTGGTTGTGTAAGTTCATTATTTGTCTTTCTTATCAGTATGGCTATCAATTGAACTTGATAGGTTGTTTAAGTGTATCAATGTAAAACTGCTGCAAGTCGCGCGTCAGCTGCCGAGCCATTTTGGCTTCATTACCCTGTTGAGCATCATACCGCAGGTATGGGATGCTTGTGCCAATTTCTACTGACATATTGATGGTTTGTCGCGGTATTTGGTACCAAGGTTGTTGTTTGGTTAAGCCGGCAACATCGGTTCTTAATACTACAGGTAAAATATCTGTTTGGGTGCGAAGCGCAATATTGGCGGCGCCACGAGCAAATGAGTTAACGATATTACCAGTTAATGTTCGGGTACCTTCTGGAAAAATAATTAAGTTAGTATCACGATTTAATACCTGCAAGCAGTCGTGCAGGAGCCAATTGACTTCGCGATTGGGAATATACCCTACACTGGCGAGTACGCCGCGAAAGAATGGATTACGCCATAAACCTTGTTTGACAATACAGCCCGCATTAGGCATCAAGCTAATTAATACCACCACATCCACTAATGTGGGGTGATTAGCGATAACAATTTTCCTTTTAGCGTGTTGCAGTGCTTCGATATTCTTAGTACTCACAGCAATCACCCCAGCAAAACTAAGCATGGCGACAAATATTCTAAACATCCAGCTGACTAATCGTTGCACTCTTGCAACTCGCATTTCTGGTTTAGTGGGCCAAAGTTGTAATAGAGGTAAAATAGTTAATGAACACAATAGGCCACCTAAACCAAAGGTAATATAACAGCCAACTCCAGCTAACCAGCGAGGAATATATCGCACTCCGCTGAGTTTCGGTGCGGGTGTTTTTGTTGACTCAATAGCATCAGCATGTGGCATCTTGTGTTGATCAGTCATGGTGTTCAAGCGACCAATACCAATGGCACAATTTACCTTGAATATTTTTTGCGCTAACAATATGGTGGATTAACTCGCTTAAACTTATATTTTTTTGTCCCTGTGGATTAGCGACATCCAGTGGATAATCAGACAAGCTCAGTGTTGTCCGTTGAGGCGCCTGTTTTTCAGCGTGGCAACCTATGTGATCTTTTGGTGCAAGATACAATCCCAAGGCGAGGGGCAGTTCGACTTCGTGAGTAAATTCGCTGTATATCGGTGGCACAGGATCGTCACCAAAAATGACTAATAAGGGCTCTGGAGATTGTGCTAATTGGGCATAGGCTTCAATAAGTGCTTGAGAAAGGGTTTGTTCACCAGCAGCAATGGATGTAGAGGCTGTAGTGTTATTATTTACAATGCCAAAAATACCACTGGCAGTATTATGCACTGACTGACTAAAAGCCATTGGCGATAAAGCTTGCTGCTGGGTAATGTCATTAAGTAAGCCTAATGTTCTCGTGAGCTCGCCATGACGAGATGAGAAAATGCTCCGACAATGCTCTTCTGGCTGGCATTGGTGAGCTGCTGTTAGCATCATTTTAGTTAAACGACTAAAACGACGACGTTGCATGGCCGGAATGTGCTTTAAAGCTGGCGAGTCGGGCTTAGGCGTCAAGTTGCCATTTGGCTGTTGCCATTGTAGCCAACTTTCTGTGGTTTGAAAGTTTGGTGACCATGCCCCCCATGATAGAAGCTCAAATACTAACTGCATGACTTTCCCTCTATAACTGCCAAGCTATCCTTATTTAACAGTCAATAATCATTTAAATAATAAAGATTAGTTAACCTTAGCGATTGTACACTGAAGTTAATGTAGATAAGAAGTCATGCAAACTAAAAAGCCTAATAGTGGAGGGGATTAGCTAAGGTGATGGCTCAATAAAAAACGCGACATATGTCGCGTTCATTTTTGATAGCTTAATCTGCTAGGGTTACTCGTCGATATAAGCTTATTTGTTTGGAAAACTTTGTTGTAGCTTTTTGACCGCAGCTTTAATTTTACGAGTATTGTCAGGTCCCATACGGATCAACAGTTTTTGTGCACTGGGCAACGCTTCAAGGTTAGGATCAACGTATTTATAGTTCACACTGATTGATGAAAGCTCAATAGGGTCTTCAATAATCGGGGCGCTAGCAACCATGCTAAAAGCTTGCTGCATACGCTTATCAAAATCAATATCACTGTAACCGAGTTCAGTAAACGCTTCAGCAAAGAGTGGTTTTAATTCAATGTAAGTAGCGACTAAATCTTTATCGTTCAAGCCTTCGATGAAATTCGCATACAAATCATATCGATGATATCCATCTGGATTAAGATAGGTTTTATTGGTTATCTCGCTCACAGTAAATTGGGTATCAGGGCCTTTTAACGGGCTTGCTTTATGCACGATATCACCTTGGGCTAGGTTATCAACAAACACCACAAATTGGCGAGCAATGTCCTTTTTCAAGATCATCGGCGCAATTTTCATACCGTTGGCAATGGCTAATGTTTTTGCTTCAACAAAATCATCAGATTCAGCTAATACTGGCAGAGGCTCTGCCACTGCAGCAGACGATTCAGATTCTCCAGCGGGAACCATATCATCAACAGTGCTAACGTTTTGCGGTTCTTCAATCGGCGCTTGTTCTATTGGCACCTCTGGTACTGATTCTGGCAGTTCAACTGGCGTCATGACAACCGGTTCTAATTCTTCGGTATCATCACTCGTAAAATAGAAGTAACTGCTGGCGCCTAATAGCGCGATAACGGCTATAGCGATTAATAGCATGTTAGAGCCAGTTTTTTCCGTGGCTTGTGGGGTAATTCTATCTTCTTCATTAACTTGCATTTCAATTCCTTGGCGTTATAGCTAATCGATACAAAGATCTAGATGGAGTCGAAAAATTCTGCATGATACTAATTACATTCAATAACTAAACAGTTGCGGAGGACTGATTTCAAATCGCTTACACTGCGTTAAAGCTTTCGCTTTGCTTGCAGTAAGGTGATCTCCGCTAGCTGACTAGATAACAAACACAATTTATATACCATTTTGCAATATTCGGCCCACTTGTCTAGTGATAACTGATGATAATGAACAATATATTATGATCTATATTACGCTTGGACATATTGTTGTCTATCACCGATCCAGCGATGAATGATAGCATCTACGTTTTGTGGCACTTGCTGGTAAACATGAGATGCTAATTTTTGAGTTGGTGCAATTAAGTGTTGATCACGAATCAGATCAGCAATTTTAAGATCTGCCAAACCGGTTTGTTTGGTGCCAAGCACTTCGCCTGGACCTCTAATTTCTAAGTCTTTTTGAGCAATAACAAAACCATCATTACTGTCTCTGAGTACGCCTAAACGTTTGGTGGCCGTTTGTGATAACGGGGCTTTGTAAAGTAATACACAATGGCTAGCTACAGCCCCACGGCCGACTCGACCTCTTAATTGGTGTAACTGCGCTAGGCCTAAGCGTTCAGGGTTTTCGATAATCATTAAACTGGCATTAGGCACATCAACGCCAACTTCTATGACGGTGGTGGCGACGAGTAAGTTCAATTCACCTGCTTTAAATTGCGCCATGATATGTTGTTTTTCAGCGCTTTTCATTCTTCCATGGATCAAGCCTATTTTCAGTTCTGGTAACGCTATGGCGAGTTCTGTGGCAGTGTCTTCAGCCGCTTGGCATTCAAGTACTTCAGACTCTTCAATTAAGGTACAGACCCAATAAGCTTGGCGATTATCGTTTAATGCTGCTTGTTTTACACGTTCAATCACTTGTTCTCGGCGACTGTCGGCAAGGGCTACTGTGGTTACGGGAGTTCGTCCTGGAGGCAGTTCATCAATGGTCGAGGTATCAAGATCGGCATAAGCGGTCATGGCTAAGGTACGCGGAATTGGCGTAGCAGTCATTATGAGCTGGTGTGGATGGAAGCCTTGGCTGACACCTTTTTCTCGCAAGTCTAGGCGTTGATGCACACCAAAACGATGCTGCTCATCAATAATAATCAGCGCCAGTTTGTTAAACACCACCGCTTGTTGAAATATCGCATGAGTTCCAATAACCATTTGTGCAGCGCCAGAAGCGATATCTTCAAGTGATTGAACCCTAGCTTTGCCTTTTAATTTACCCGCCAGCCAGCCGACTTTTAGCCCAAGTGGTTCGAACCATGCTGCAAAGTTGCTGGCATGTTGTTCGGCGAGTAATTCAGTCGGTGCCATCATGGCCACTTGGTAACCGTTTTCAATTGCCTGTAATGCCGCCAGTGCCGCCACCAAGGTTTTACCTGAACCCACGTCGCCTTGAACTAAACGCATCATCGGCGTTGGATGTTGAATATCTTGGCTGATTTCGGTGACAACCCGTTGTTGAGCTCCAGTGGGTTTAAAAGGCAGTTGCGCTAGAAAAGGCGTTAGTAACTGGCCTGTTGCTGGCATTGGCACCGCGGCATCTTGGTTACTGCGTTGGCGTAGTTGCAACATGCTCAGATTATGTGCCAGCAGTTCTTCTTGGATTAATCTTTGTTGGGCAGGATGCTGACCTTGTTCTAATTCAAAAGGTGATACTGAGCTATGGGGGCGATGCAAAATATGCAATGCATCACGCAGGCTAATATTGTTTGGCTGTAATGCACTGGGCAGCAACTCAGATAATCCACCTTGGTCCAACATCGCCAAGGCTTGTTGTGTTAATTTTATCCAACTGGCTTGTTTTACCCCTTCAGTCGTCGGGTAAATCGGCGTTAGGGTGTCGCTTAATGTGACAGATTCACCAGGATGAATAATTTGATATTCGGGGTGAACAATTTCTTTATGATGATTGCCACGGCGTATTTCACCGTAAGCCCGAATGCTGGCGCCATTTTCCATGGCATTACGTTGCGCCATAGAGAAATTAAAAAATCGCAGGCTCATCATTCCGCTGTGGTCACGGACATTACACACTAACATGCGCCGCCGACCTTGCATGATTTGAGTCGACTGAATTTCTGCTTCTATGGTGCCATAACTGCCAGGAGGTAATGCGGCAATAGCATGGATTTGCGTACGGTCTTCATAACGCAGCGGTAAATGAAACAGCACATCTTGTACTGTTTTAATACCTAACTTAGCCAGTTTTTCCGCAACCTTTTTAGCAACGCCTTTAAGGTCGGTGATCGGAACAAGATCCAGTCGTAGCAAATTGTGCTCACCTAAATTGATTACCAAAGATGTAAAAATTATAGTGATTTCAAGCTATCAATCTCAAATCACTGTAATTATATACAGATGTTTAAGGTATCTTAGCAGACTTTGCATACAAGGCAATATTAAGCCACTAATTACAACCAACCCTTTTGCTTGGCAATTCTGGCGGCATCAATTCGGTTACTGGCATTGAGTTTATTAATGGCTTCTGACAAATAGTTTCGTACTGTACCTTCTGCAATAAACAACTGACTGGCAATATCGCTGGTTGATAAGCCTTCGCTTGCCAGACGCAGTGCGCGCCTTTCTTTGTCGTTGAGAGGATCTATTTCACCAATAGCGGTGAAAGCCAATTCTGGATCGATGACTCGTTTACCCGCCATGACTTGTTTAATCGCGTTAATTAAGTCATCAGAAGGTGCATCTTTTAATAAAAAGCCCCCGACACCGTATTCTAATGCTCGTTTGATATAACCCGCTCGGCCAAAGGTGGTCAGAATAATCACTTTGGTCTGACTGCGTTGCTGTTGCAACCATAGGCTCAGTTCTAAACCTGATTTCCCAGGCATTTCAATGTCGGTAAGTAGCAGGTCAAACGAATCGGTTTTAAGTTGTTGCATCGCTTTATCGCCATCTTCGACTTCGACAATCTCTATTGCATTTAAGCTATCACATCCTAATGTGAGTAACGCGGCGAGAGCGCCTCTTACCATGGCTTGATCTTCGGCTAATAGAATTTTCATCTAACGGACTCACTTAGTGGCAATTGAATACTCACTTTATAATGGGGAATTAATTGATAGTCGATGGTGCCATGTAGCAAGGTTACTCGCTCTTGAATACCGGTTAATCCGTTGCCTTTAGTGATGGTTTTAACCGGTACATTCTCGATAAAGTTGATTTTGAGGCAATTTGGGCTTTGTTCAATACGCAGGGTGCAATGTGTTGCGTGGCTGTGTTTTATGGTGTTATTAATCAACTCAGTTAACAGCAAGCTGATTTGCGATTCAATGAGTTCACTGAGTTTAGGGAATGTTCCTTCTATGCTGACAGCAATAGCGTTATCTCTTAACGTATTGGCTAAGGTGTTTAAGGTATGCGTCAAGCCTTGATGTTTATAGCCCGATACCGTGTGGCGAATTTGGCTTAAACAGTCTCGAGTTATCACGCTCACTTGATGAATTTGCTGCTGCGCTAAGTCGATTTTACCTGAGGCGATGAGTTTGTCTGCCAGTTCAGCTTTTAAGGCGATGGCGGCTAAGTGGTGCCCCATCACATCATGTAAATCGCGGCCAATACGTTCGCGTTCTAATGCGGTAGCTAAATTGGCGACTTCATCTTTTGATTGTTGTTGCTGGCGTTTGATGCGTTGGCGGTTTTGTTCAATTATCCCAAACACTCCCACCCCTAAGCAAATTCCCATACCATAAAAAGTAAAGAAGTAGCCTGTGTAATCCATGCTAATATCGATCACTAAAAGCAAAATACTCAGTCCGATAAAACTCAATATGGCAGTACGAAGTGAGTAGAAAAAACCAATAAAGAAACAGCAAAAACTGAACAGTGATATGGCGCCACTGCTAACAAATGATGAGGCTATTGCTGTGACAAACATTAACCCAATAGGTTTGAGGGCTCGCTTTTTGCTACTGTTATAAGCCCAGAAATAACCGATAATAAATGGCACTAATAATAAGATTGCGATCGTAATGTTTAACCATTGACCGTGCATGAAATACAATGGAATAAAGTAAAAACCTAAGTTTATGAGGTAAACCCAAGCGGTTTTTTGCTCATAACTCTTTTCGTTGGGTATTGTTAAACCGAGTGTCATAGTGCCTCCTAGCGCAGTTAATCATAGAGTAACTGCGCGCTAACTCAAACCTATGCGAGTAATAATAAACTGGTCGATTACTGCTTTACTGTTTGTTGGTTTAACAGATATCTTGCCCAACCATACTGAGGGTCAACTTCAATGGCGGTTTGCCAATCTTGTAAAGCACCGTTTAAGTCGCCTTGTTCTTGTTTAGCGAGTCCGCGCCAAGTATATGCTTCTGCATGTCCCCAACAGATTTCATTACAAGGCTGCTCAAATTGACTAATTGCTTGGGTTGCTAATGTTTGCGACTTGTCGAGTCCGCCACCAAATACGCTAGGGGTATAAAATGCATTAATTGCTCGCACTAAACTGACGCGCGGATTGTTAGGTTCCAGATCGTTTGCTTGTTGAAGTAATTGTGCCGTTTTCATTCCTAATACAGCACCTTTGCTATTATCAAACGAGATTTGCATTCCGTATACCGCAGCAAGTAGCGCTTGTGGGTCTGCAGATGGGTCTTGGTCTAAAAGAGACTCTAGTGTTTGCTGAGCATCGTTTAATGAATCTGTAGCGAGTTGACGTTGACCCATTATGTTGGCAGTAATGGCTAGACGATAATCAGCATAGGCTTTTTCATAATCAATAGCCTGTTCACTGTATTGGCTGAGTTCATTGATGTTCATGGTGTTGGCAGCAGCATCAATATCGCTAATATTAGCAAAGCTAGCTTGGCTGACTAAGGTTAAGCTGGTGATCAGTAGTAAGGTTTTCATGGTTATCTCCATTTACGTTTCCCCCAATCAAGATGTTGTTGGGATAGGTGTAGTATGGCGATAGGCTGGGGTTATTCTTAGACACAAAGGTCATCAATTGAAGATGACAAATGTCATGTATTGTCAGGATCTCGTATTAAATATGAGTATAGGCTTACAAAGTGTTATGAAAAGACCGAATGAATATTCGGCCTTTAGTATGAGTAATATTGTCGATAATTTAAACCACTTGCATCACTAAATAACTGGTGTAGCCAAGGTAACCAGCTAATAGCACTCCACCTTCACGACGACCAATACGTAAACCGCTCCAAGCAAACGGCAATACCATAAACGCAAAAATCAGCATAGCGATAAAATCAACTTCGTTAAATCCGGCAGCGGATACTGGGTGAATTAATGCTGTCGCGCCTAAAATACCGAGTACGTTGAAAATATTAGAGCCAACAACGTTACCGATGGCAATGTCACTTTGACCTTTAAGAGCCGCCATCACCGAGGTAACGAGTTCTGGCATACTGGTGCCAATAGCCACAATAGTTAAGCCAATGATGACTTCACTAATGCCAAACTGCTTGGCTAAATCAACAGCACCATCCACAAATAATATGCCACCACCGACTAACATTGCGATTCCAGCAATAATTAATGCGATTGATAATCCTGGGTGTTGTGGATTGGTATTAACATCAACATCTTCTGGATTATTTTTGGCGCTGACATAACTAAAGACTAAATAACTAACAAGTGCACCAAATAAGATGGCTCCGTCGATAAAGCTGACTTCACCATCAAGCAGCAAAAACCACATTAGTACTGACGCGCAAATCATAATAGGAATATCGCGCTTAACCATTTGAGATTGCACGGTAATAGGGCGAATAAGGGCGGTGATGGCTAAAATTAAACCGACATTAACAATGTTGGAACCGACAACATTACCTAAGGCAATCCCAGGATTACCTGCTAATGCCGATTTTACACTCACCGCTAATTCAGGGGCGCTAGTGCCAAATGCCACAATGGTTAAGCCTATAATGAGCGGCGCAATACCTAAACGCAGCGCTACGGCACTGGCTCCGCGCACAAGAGCTTCTGCGCCAAAGGTTAAAATGATAAAACCGCCGATAATATATAACGCAATGAACATGAGTCTCTGCCTAATTAATGGGTATGCAACGCTATGTAAACTCTGCATAGTTGATGGCGCGTATATTGACAGAATATGTCAAAAAAATACACGCATATTGCGTAATGCCGATCAGTTAAGCGGTAAAACGAGAAAATTTAACTGATCGGTTGACCG